>CAZDGR010000072.1:0-13757 GCA_964504845.1 uncultured Rhizobium sp.
CACGGCGGCGGAACTCGCTCGCGTCGCCCGCCCGAACATCGACATTGCCAGCACGCTCAACACCGACGAGTCGCCGGTCTATCGCGACCTGGGCCGCCGTTTCGTGGCGCATGACGTCATCAACCACAGCAAGGACGAGTACGCGCTGGGCGAGAACACCACGAACACGGTCGAAGGCTTCTTCTCGATCTTCAAGCGCGGCATGAAGGGCGTCTATCAGCACTGCGGCGAGCAGCACTTGCAGCGGTACCTGTACGAGTTCGATTTCCGCTACTCGAACCGCTCCGCCCTCGGGGTCGAAGACGCGGAGCGCACCGAGCGTGCGATCAAGGGCGCGGTCGGCAAGCGGCTGACCTACCGACAGCCTCGTATCCGCGTCGCCTAAGCGGGCAAGGGGGCTGACGCGCCGGGAGTTCCGCCGGCTCGCAGCACTCTACAAGCGATCTAGGAAGAAGCCTTAGGAGCGCGGCCCTTCGAGGAAGGGCGCGCCTTTCCCTTTTTCATCGCCTTGTGCGTCTTCGGCTTCATGGTGAGGGACTTGCGGAGTCCCCGCTCCATGCGCTCCGCTATCTCGGCTTCCGAGAGTTCATCGGGGGCGTTAGAGAGGGGATGCTTCATGGCCAATGAACCTCTGGAAACTGCATTTACCCGAGCCGCCGAAGCTGAATTCGCAAAGGCCGCGCAGGGGGTCGGTTTGGTGGCAATGGCCTGGAACCGACTTCACGCTCGATTAGCAAAATTCTTCGTCCAACTTACCACTCCCGAAAGAGAGGCGTTAGGGCAGGCTGCATGGCACTCGCTCAAAACAGACCGCGCTCAGCGAGACATGCTCAGCGCGGTTATCTCGGCCTCTCGTCCCGAAGATGATCCAGCCGCCGTTGAAGTGCAGTGGGTTTTAAGCAAGCTCAACGACATATCGAGCGGCCGAAACGAAGCGGTGCACGTTCCCTTCTCCATGGAGATTGGAGAGGACAAGAAGCTGCACATAGTCCCAGACCATTGGGACGGTCACCCGCTCGCCAAGCGACTCTTTGAGAAAGGCGACACGCACAAACAGCTAGCGGCCTATCACGCGGCGATCGGCGCCCTGTATAGCCACTTCAAAGAAGCGGCTACGTACTTCTTCAGCCCGCCTCAGATACGCGGCGCATTGCCCAAAAGACCCGAGCTGCTAGAAGACGCTGCTGAACGCCCCCCGGGACCACAAAATCGGAAAGAGCGCCGTCAAGAACAGCGGCGCCAGCGAGGCGCATCTCCTCCGTAACCTCGATCTCGTCCTTGTCCTTTTCCATAGAAGTTCGCGTCCCTTTCTAGGACGAGAACGCGCCGGCCTGTCAGATCAGGTACTTAGCACGTTCTCGTCAGTTAAGTATACAATCGCGAACTCCTATTGACTAACATGAGAACAATACGAGAACATTGCCGCCGACACCAACGAGGGGGAACGAGATGGCCACCAGGATCTTCGACCGCGCCGCCCAGGAGGAGCTGGTCGTCTGGCGCTCCGCCAAGCGGATCATCAAGCGCCGGGGTGTCGGCGCCTTGGACATCGCCCGGGGCGCGCGCGACACGCTCGCCTTCGAGGGCGACGAGAACGGCGCCCGGACCTGGCGCAAGACCGCCCAGGCGGTCGAATGGCTGCTCCGCCACCCGGAGAGCATGGACCTGATCGACCAAAGGGCCTGACCGATGACCGGCATGACGGCGCCCGTCATGACTACAAGGGCAGGGCGCCTTACCGGGGTCACGATCCTCTCCTATACGGGCGTCATGACCATCGCCGGCAACCCGGGCCGTGGCGTCGCCCGCCGGGAGCGCCACTGGCGGATGCTGCGCTGGGCCGCGGCGGCGGCGCTCCTGTCGGTGCCCTGGTTCATGATGCAGGTCAGCGACGCGTGGGACTGGCGGCCGGAGTCCTTCGTCCTCCTCGGCACGATGCTGGCAAGCGCGCTGGGCGCCTATGAGCTGGCGGTGCGGATGAGCGGGAGAGGGAGCTGGACCTATCGGGCCGGCGCCGCCCTGGCGATCGCGACCGGCTTCGTCCTCGTCTGGATGAACCTCGCCGTCGGCATCATCGGCCCCGAGGACAATCCCGCAAACCTGATGTATGGCGGCGCGCTCCTGGTCGGCGCCGTCGGTGCGGCGATGGCACGTCTCGAGCCTCGCGGCATGGCACTGGCGTCGTTCGCGACGGCGTTGGCGCTGCTTCTGGTCGCCGCTCTCGCGGCCAGCTTCTGGTGGAACGAGTCACCCGGCCGGATCGGGCTCCTGTTCCTGAACGGCACCTTCGCGGCCATGTACCTGGCGGCGGCCTGGCTGTTCCGGAAGGCGGCATGGAGCTAAGGCGTGGGATCGCGAAGTGAAACGTCGCCCGTCTTTAGGCGATGTTACTGTTGACATACCCAAAAGAAAGGCGCATATTCTGGGCATAACCTGATGGTGTTGCCCATGTCCCTTCTTTCCGCCCCTCACTTCCACGATGAGACCGCCGCTTTCGAGTACGTCGAGGCGCGGCTTTGGCCGGCTGGCCCGGTTTGCCCGTTCTGCGGCGAGCGGGAGCGGATTGGCGCCCTCAAGGGCAAGACCACCCGTCCGGGTCTCCGCAAGTGCTACGCCTGCCGGAAGCCCTTTACCGTGCGCGTCGGGACCGTCTTCGAGTCCAGCCACGTCGCCCTCCGGGTTTGGCTCCAGGCCATCCACCTGCTGTGCTCGTCCAAGAAGGGCATCAGCACCCGCCAGCTCCAGCGGACTATCGGCGGCAGCATGACCACCGCTTGGTTCCTCGCGCACCGCATCCGGGAAGCCATGGCGCCGGCCAAGGGCTCGGGTCCGATCGGTGGCGAGGGTCACACCGTCGAGGTGGACGAAACTTTCATCACCAATTCGCACAAGACCAAGAAGCGCCCGGACGGCAAGCGCCGGTACCAGCGGATCATGTCGCTGGTCGACCGGAACGGCGACAGCCGCAGCCTTTCCATGGACACCAAGAGCGCTGCAAACGTGCTCTATCGCCACCTCGGCAAGGGCTCCCGCCTCGTCTCGGACGGCGGTATCGGCTTCAAGCACCCGCCGATGGCCGCCAGCCACGAGACCGTGATCCACTCGGAAGGCGAATACGTCCGGGGCGACGTGCATACCAACACCGTCGAGGGCTTCTTCTCGGTGTTCAAGCGCGGCATGGTCGGCGTCTACCAGCATGTCGATGCTCAGCACCTCGACAGGTACTTGGCTGAATTCGACTTCCGCCGGAACAACCGTTCTAAGCTCGGCATCTGCGACGAAGAGCGCACCGCTCGCGCCGTGGCGGGTGCGGCTGGCAAGCGTCTGACCTACGAAACGACTGCTCGCTCGTAACCCGAAGAAGTCGCACTGGCGGCGCTGGCGAAGGCGTCGCTTCAAGCAGCTACGGCTGCCGCTGAAAGAGGAGTGACCGGCCATGGCGGAGAAGCCTAAGCCGCTGCCCAAACCGCCCAAGAAGGCGGACGACCCCGAGCAAGCCAAGCGCTTCATCGCCATGGCCCGAGAGGTCGAGGCGTCCGAGGACGAGGAGGAGGCGGAGAGGGCGTTCAAGAGGGTGACTTCTCCGAAGCCTTCTCGGAAGCGATAGCGGCACCAGAAAGAGGTGCGAGCGGCCTCTGGCGCCCGAATTCGTATCGGGCTTCTACGGCCGTCAGGATGTTTTGCTTTGCTTCACGCAAAACAGCCGTGTCGATGGGGAGGCGGAAACAGGCCCAGTCCCGGTCGACTAGGTCGGTGATCTGCTCAATGTCATCCGGGCGCACCTCGACTTGCTTGGTGGCCTCAAGACGCCACGCGGGATAGGCAAGGAAATCGGCCGCCTGAAGGCCGGGAGAGTCCTTCTTTCGCGCGAAGGTGACGCTCTTGACCATCTCGCGCCATTCGGGCGGGGCGTGCTTTTTGAACACATCGAACAAGCGCAGGGCGTCGCCCGCGTTCTTGTGACCAGCCTCTAGAACGACGTACAGCTCGACCTTCTCGTTGAAACCCTGCCGTTCGATTGTTTGGATGACGAAGTTGAGGATCAACCGGAACGACAGGCCATATTCGGTGTCGAGTTGGATCTTTCGAGGGCGGCTGCCTGCAATGTAGTGGTGTCGGAAGTCGTCTCGGTTCAGCGCCGTACAGGCCCCGAACAAGGCGGCCGGATAGACGATCTCAGTAAGCTCATCGATAAGCGCGAGCCGGCGGTCTTCGCTCCATCCCCTAAACTCGCCATTCCCGTTGACGAGTTTCGTTGCGTGGATGTGGGAGAGGCCGTCGCGGGCAAGGATGCTGTTCCAGGCCAGATCGATTTCGTTCCAGCAATCGGCTGTCGCCACCCATCCGCCCATGACCATGATTGGCGAACCCTGATGGGTGCCGCTCTCGTCCAGGTACGCGGTTAGGATCACGAAAAGCGCCTCCGGGTCCCACCGGTGCCTAAGCGCCATCGCTAAAGAGCCGGTAAAGCCAAGTTGAGCGGGGGCTAACATAGCTCAACCTTTCCCGGCTGGGTATGCGAACCGTAACTTGGCCCGTCTTTAGCGCATAATGTATATTATGGAAAAAACAGATTACGGTTTTATTCTAAGGCAATGCAATGGGACTCGGATCTCGATCTTCAGGAGCGTTTAAACCTCCAGCACCATCCCGTCATAGGCCGGCTCGACGTTCGCCGGCACCATCGCCTTGACCTTGCTGTAGTCGAGCGCGTCGGACATGTGAGTCAGGATCGCGCGCCTTGGCTTCACTCGCTCGATCCAGCCCAGCGTCTTCGACAGATGCGTATGGGTCACATGCGGCACGATCCTGAATGCATCGACGATCCAAAGATCGACCCCGGCCAGGATCCCGAAGGCAGCCTCGTCGAGCTCGACCACGTCGGTCGAATACGCGATGGCGCCGAAGCGGAATCCGAGGCTCTTCGAGAAGCCGTGGTCCTGGACAAAAGGCTGGATCCGGATGGCGCCGATCTCGAACGGACCGTCGATCAGCTTGGGCACCAGGGTCGGCTTGTAGAAATAGTCGCCTTTCAACGGCTGGAAGACGTAGCCGAAACGTTCCTGGATCGTCGCCAGCGTGACCGCATCGCCATAGGCATCGATCGGCGCCTGCAGGATCAGATTGATCCCACGGACGTCGTCGATCCCATGCAGATGGTCGGCATGGGCGTGGGTGTAGAGAACCGCGGTGATCGTACTCACGCCGGCGGCCAGGAGTTGTTGGCGAAGGTCGGGCGAGGTGTCGACGAGGAGCCGGGTCGCTCCCTCCTCCACCAGGATCGAGGTTCGAAGCCGCCGGTTCCTTGGTTCGGCCGGATCGCATGCGCCCCACCCGCCATGCGGCGATGTCCCGTCGACGAACGGCACGCCCATCGAGCTGCCGCAGCCGAGGATGGTGATCTTCACGCGGCCTTGGCGAAGGCGCTGTCCGGGATTTTCCTGAACAGCCGCCGGACGTTGGCGGTGGTGGTCGAAGCGAGATCGGAAGGATCGACGCCCCTGAGCGCCGCCACCTTGGCCGCCGTGTGGACGACGAAGGCCGGCTCGTTGCGCCTGCCCCGCATCGGGATCGGCGCGAGGTACGGCGCGTCGGTCTCGACCATCAGCCGGTCGGCCGGAACCCAGGCGGCGGTCTGCTGGAGCGACGCCGCCGACTTGAACGTCACGATCCCGGAAAGAGAGATCGAGAGGCCGAGTTCCACAGCCTTCTCAGCCAGTTCCTGGCTGGACGTGAAGCAGTGGATGAGGCCTGTGTAGGACCCCTTCGCCATCTCCTCGGCCAGGATCGTTCCGGTATCGAGATCGGCGTCGCGGGTATGCACGATGACCGGAAGCCCGGTGAGCCGGGCGGCGCCGAGGTGGGCACGGAAGCTCCTGGCCTGCGCGTCCCTCGGGCTATGGTCGTAGTAGTAGTCGAGCCCGGTCTCGCCGACCGCGACCACCTTCGGGTGCTCGGCCAGCCGCGCCAGCTTCTCGGCATCGGCCTCGGGCTCGGCACCCGCCTCGTGCGGATGGATGCCGACCGAGCAGTAGATGTCGTCGTAGCGCTCGGCGATCGCGCGGACCCGGTCGAACTCGGTCAGCTTGGTGCCGATCGTGATCATCAGGCCGATGCCGGCGCGGCGGGCCCGGGCAACGACCTCGTCCAGCTCCGCCGACAGCTCGGGGAAGTCCAGGTGGCAGTGGCTGTCGACCAGCATCAGCCGCCCGCCTTCGCCCCGGCCTTCACTTTGTGGTCCTGACCTTCCTCGACGTAGCGCGGGAAGACGCCCTGCGGCGCCGGCAGCGCCGTGCCGGACTTGAGCGCCCCAACGGGTCCGAGCGCCGCGAAGCTCCGCGCGTTCGCCGGCACCGCCAGGAGGTCGAGCATGCGCGCGGCCGAGGCCGGCATCACCGGCTGGGCCAGGATCGCCAGGTGGCGGATCGTCTCGGCCAGCACGTAGAGCACGGTCGCCATGCGCGCCGGATCGGTCTTCTTCAAGGCCCAGGGCGCCTGCTCGTCGACATAGCGATTGCCGGCGGCGACCACCTCCCACTGCGCCTCGAGCGCCTTGTGGAACTGCTGCTCGTCGTATTCGCCTCGCACCCTCGGCAACAGGCCATGGGCCAATGCCAGCAACCCCTTGTCGGCGTCGGTGAAGGAGCCGGCGACAGGCACCTTGGCCTCGCAGTTCTTGGCGATCTGGCTGAGAACGCGCTGCGCCAGGTTGCCGAAGTCGTTGGCGAGGTCGGTATTGATGCGCCGGATGATCGCCGCGCTGCTGAAGTTGCCGTCCTGGCCGAACGGCAATTCGCGCAGCAGGAAGTAGCGCACCGGATCCAGCCCGAAGCGCTCCACCAGGTCCTTGGGCGTGACGACGTTGCCGAGGGACTTCGACATCTTCTGATCGTCGTTGGTCCACCAGCCATGGGCGAAGACGCGCTTCGGCGGCTTGAGGCCGGCGGCCATCAGGAAGGCCGGCCAGTAGACCGTGTGGAAGCGGATGATGTCCTTGCCGACCATATGCAGGTCGGCCGGCCAGAACTTGGCGTAGTCGCCGCCCTCGTCCGGGAAACCGGCCGCGCTCATGTAGTTGGTCAGCGCGTCGATCCAGACGTACATGATGTGCTTGGGATCGTCGGGGACCGGCACGCCCCAGGTGAAGGTGGTGCGCGAGACCGAGAGGTCGCGGAGCCCTGAGGAGACGAAGCTGACGACCTCGTTCCGGCGCGTGCGCGGCGCCAGGAACGAGGGATTGGCCTCGTAGAAGTCGAGCAGCAGCTGCTGCCACTTCGAGAGATCGAAGAAGTAGTTCTCTTCCTCGAACCACTCGACCTCGGCGCCCGACGGCGCCTTGCCGTCGACCAGCTCGCTCTCGTCGTAGAAGGCCTCGTCGCGCACCGCGTACCAGCCGGCGAACTTGCCGAGATAGATGTGGCCGTTGGCCTTGATGCGCCGCCATAGTTCCTGGCACGCCTTGATGTGCCGCGGCTCGGTCGTGCGGATGAAGTCGTCGTTGGAGTAGTTCATCACGCCGGAGAGGTCGCGGAAGTGCTGGCTCACCCGGTCGGTGAAGGTCTGCGGATCGACACCGGCGTCGGCGGCGGCCTTCGCCACCTTCTGGCCGTGCTCGTCGGTACCGGTCAGGAACTTGACCTCGAAGCCGTCCAGCCGCTTGAAGCGTGCGAGCGCATCGCAGGCGAGCGAGGTGTACGCGTGCCCGATATGGGGTGCCGCGTTCACGTAGTAGATCGGCGTCGTCAGGTAGTAACGCTTGGCCGCGGCCATCGGCCGGAACTCCTAGGACGGGCTGAGGAGGCGATCGTCGTCCAGGGCCAGAATGAGGGTCAGCAGGACCTGCTTGCGGTCGATGTTGACGGCCTCGGAACGCTGGACCAGACGGCGGCTGTTCTCCCATAGCTCGCGCCAGCGATCAAGGCTGCGCCGGCCGGCGAGCCGCTTGAGCGCCGCCCCCTCGCCCGGCACGACCTCGGCCGGCGGGCCGGGATCGGCAGCGGCGCGCGCGAGCCTCGCCAGCAGGTCGACATGCATGTCGACGGCGGCGAGATAGGCTGCGTCCTGGCCCTTCCGAGCCACCTTGTCGGCGAAGGAGTGCATCTGCTGAGCGTCCGAGGACGTGGCGTTCGCGAGCTGGAACACCTGGCGATAGAGGCCGAGCCCGCCCGCCTCGATCAGGTCGAGCGCGCGGCCGAGGCTGCCGCGGGCAAGGCGCGCCAAAGGTCCCCGCTCCTCCGCCGGCAGGTCCGGCGCGTGGGTCGCGAGCAGCCGGTCGAGCTCCTCGGCCTCCAGCGGCTTCAGCACGAGGCGCCGGCAGCGCGAGCGGATCGTCGGCAGGATGCGTCCGGCGCCGTGATAGACGAGCAGCAGCACCGCCCGGCTCGGCGGCTCTTCCAGGATCTTGAGCAGCGAGTTCATCGACTGCGGATTGAGGTCGTCGACCGCGTCCACGATCGCGACGCGGTAGCCGCCTTCGGCCGGCGTCAGGTGCATGAACTCGGCGACGCCGCGCGCCTCGTCGGCGGTGATGACCTTGCGGATGCGCTTCGCCTTGTCGTCGTAGCTGCGTTCGAGCGCGAGCAGGTCGGGATGGCTGCCGGCGGCGATCAGGCGGGACGCGCGATGCGCGGGATCGACGTCGAGGTTCGACGGCGCATCGCCGAACAGTCCCCCACCCTCTCCTGTCGATCCCGAGAGCAGGAAGCGGGCGAAGCGGAAGGCGAGCGTCGCCTTGCCGATGCCACGCGGTCCCTCGATCAGCCAGGCATGCGCCAGCCGGCCCGATCGTACTGCCTCCACCATCTGGGCTTCCGCCGCCTCGTGGCCGAGCAGCGACGGCCCGAGCCTGGGATGCGGCCGGCTCTCGTCTTCAGCGGCGGCGGCCTTCTTGCCGGTCACAGGGTCACGCCGAGCCTTTCGTTGACCGCGGCGACCACCGCCGCATGCACCGCATCCATGTCGGCGCGCGCATCGATGACGACGCAGCGCCTGGGCTCGGCCTTCGCGATGGCGAGGAAGCCCTGGCGCATCCGCTCGTGAAAGCTCGCGTCCATCCGCTCGAACCGATCCTCGCCCGAGGCCTTCGCCTTGAGGCGAGCTTGCGCCCGGCCGAGCCCGTCCGCCACCGGCAGATCGAGGATCAGCGTGAGATCGGGTGCCGTATCGCCGATCGCGAGCCGGCGCAGCGCCTCGATGTCGGCGTCGGCGACGCCGCGGCCATGGCCCTGATAGGCCCGCGTCGAGTCATGGAAGCGGTCGGAGAGCACCCACTTCCCCTGATCCAGCGCCGGCTTGATCGTCTTCAGCCAATGGTCGCGGCGGGCGGCGATCATCAGGAAGGCTTCCGTGGTCGGATCCCAGCGGCCGACCTCGCCCGCGACCAGCAGGTTGCGGATCGCCTCCGCGCCGGGCGAGCCGCCGGGCTCGCGAGTCGCGATCGCGGCGATGCCGGCCTGGGCCAGCTTCTCGCCGAGCCGCTTGATCTGGGTGGTCTTTCCCGCCCCTTCGCCGCCTTCGAAGGTGACGAAGCGAGCGGGAAGCGTCACTTCTGCTGACCGAAGAGCAGATAGGAGACGGCGGCGCCGATGCGTCCAGCCGGTCCGAGCTGGCCGACGGCGTCGCCGGCGATCAGCGGCAGCTCGCGCGTCTGCACGCCGGGCGCGGCGACGACCAGCTTGCCGACGGTCTGGCCCTTCTGGATCGGCGCCGGGATCGGCTCCTGGAACACGGCCGTCACCTTCATGCCCTGACGCGCGCGCCGAGGCAGCGTCACCTCGAGATCCTGGCCGGCCTGAAGCGCCACGTTCTTCGCGTCGCCGAGCCAGACGCCGGCCTGCTGCACGGTCTCGCCGTTCTTGAAGAGCGAGTAGTTCTCCCATTCGCGGAAGGCCCAGTCGATCAGGGTCTCGGTCTCCGACGCACGCGCCTTCATGCTGGGCAGGCCGTTGACCACCATGATGATCCGGCGCTCGCCGCGCTTGACCGACGCGGTCAGGCCATAGCCTGCGGCTTCCGTGTGGCCGGTCTTGAGCCCGTCGGCGCCGAGCGGCTTGTAGAGCAGCGGATTGCGGTTGCCCTGCCTGATGCCGTTGAAGGTGTAGTTCAGCTCCGCATAGTACTTGTAGTATTCGGGAAACTGCTCGATCGTGTGCCGGGCGACGATCGCGAGCTCGCGCGCGGTCGTCACGTGCTCGGGATGCGGCCAGCCGCTGGAGTTCTTGAACACGGTCTTGGTCAGGCCGAGCTCGCGGCCCTTCTTGGTCATCTGCTCGGCGAAGGCTTCTTCCGATCCGGCCAGCGCCTCGGCGACGACGATACAGGCGTCGTTGCCTGACTGGATCACGATGCCGCGGATCAGGTCCTCGACCTTCACGCGCGCGCCCAGCGGCACGAACATCTTCGAGCCCTGGATCCGCCACGCCCTCTCCGAGACCGGGAACTCGTCGGTGAGCTTGACCTCGCCCTTCTGCAGCTTCTCGAACAGCATGTGGACGGTCATCATCTTGCTCATCGACGACGGCGGCATCACCTCGTCGGCGTTCTTCTCGAGCAGGACCGTGCCGGTCTTCATGTCGACGATGAAGGCCTGCCTCGCCTGCGTCTCGATGGTCTGGGCGAAGGCAGGCGCTGCACCCGCGACGAAGGCGGCGGCAAGGCGAAGGCTGCGGAGCATGGCGTGCCCCCTCATCATTGATCGGCGACGATCCGGGCGTCCGGGTATCCAGACTGGATGATGCTGGCGAGCACCCGGTCGGCCTCCTCAACACTCGAGAACGGCCCGAAGCGCACGCGATAGAGAACTTGGTTGCGGATCGTCTTCGGCGCAACGGTCGCCCGGCCTACCGTGGTCAGCGCCGCCGAGACCCTCACGGCGTTGTTAACGTTCGAGAAGGCGCCGGCCTGGATGTAGATGTCGGTCGGCACCACCGGAACCGTGGTCACGACCGGCTGCACCGGCTGCAGGGCCGCGACCTGGCGCTCGGCCTGGGCCTTGGCGACCTCGGCGGTGACGCCCCCGACAGGGGCTGCGGCCGGCGGCGGTGCGGCCGGCACGGCGACGACGTTCGGCAAGGGCAGCGGCTGGGCCGAGACCGCGGCGCGCGGCGAGGCGTTCGGCGCGTCGGGGCGGATCTGGACCGCATCGGTCGCGATGTTGTCCGCCGAGGCCACGACCATCGCCGGCTCGGCCTGCCCTCGCGACAACGCGTCGGCGATCGCCCGGCTTTCGGTCGGCAAGATCTGGACGCGGACCTTGGCGGTGCCGGCGCGGTCCATGCCGAGAAGCTGGGCCGAGCGGCGCGAGAGGTCGATGATCCGGCCGGCGGCAAAGGGGCCGCGGTCGTTGATGCGGACCACCATCGAGCGGCCGTTGTCGAGATTCGTGACTCGGACCAGGCTCGGCAGTGGCAAGGTGCGGTGCGCCGCCGTCAGGTCGTTCATGTCGTAGATTTCGCCGTTGGCGGTCAGCTTGGCGTGGAAGGCCTCGCCGTACCAGGAGGCGATCCCGGTCTCGTCGTAATCGTAATCGACTTTAGGATAGTACCAGACCCCATTGATCTGATAGGGTTCTCCGACCTTGTAGTAACCCTTCGGCGAGGACGTCAGCCCGGTCTTCTCGCCGACCGTCTTGGCGACATGGGAGCCGAACTGGATGCTGGTGCATCCGGATAGAACCAAGGCTGACGCGACCGTCCCCAGCAGAGAAAAGGACCGCACAGTCCGCATCATCTTGGGGGCTGCCCAGTTAGTTCACCAATATTTGGTAATCTAACTCCCGGAAATCCGGTCCGCAAGTTGTCCGACGGCAGTCGCGAAGTAGAGCGAGCGGTTCCAGCGCATGATCGTCTTGTAGTTCTGGTAGACGAGGTAGCTGGGTCCCTGGGCGCCGCCCGGCTGGATGACCGAGGCGTTCAGGTCCCGGGCCGGCAGCTCCCGCCCGTCGGCGGCTCGCACGCCGAGGCCGGCCCATTCGCTGATCGGCTTCTCCACCTTGAGGTCGAACTGCGTGCGATCAAGCGAGGGCGGCACCTGGACCAGGCGGCCCCAGGTCTGGTCGCCCTGCCAGCCGCTCTTGGCGAGGTAGTTGGCGATAGAGGCGAAGACGTCGGGCTGCGAGCCCCAGAGGTCGGGCCGGCCGTCGCCGTCATGGTCGACGGCATATGCCAGGAAGCTCGACGGCATGAACTGGCTCTGCCCCATCGCGCCGGCCCAGGAGCCGCGCATGCGTTGCGGGTCGGCAAGGCCGCGGTCGACCATGCGGAGCGCGTTCAGCAGCTCGCCGCGGAAGAAGGCCGATCGCCGGCCGTCATAGGCCAGCGTCGCCAGCGCCGAGATGATCGGGAAGTCGCCGGTGATGCGGCCGAAGTCGGTCTCGATTCCCCAGAGCGCCACGATGAAGCGCGGCTGCACGCGGAACTTCGTCGACACCTGCTCGAGCAGATCCCTATGGGTCACCAGCATCTGGCGGCCGGTGTCGACACGGCGATCGTTGATCACCCGCTCGATGTACTGATCGAAGGTGAGCGTCGTCTCCGGCTGGCGCCTGTCGAGCTCGATCACGCGCGGAATCGGCGCGACGCCGGCGAGCGAACGGTCGAGCGTTGCGGGCTTGATGCCTTTCTCAAGCGCCTCGGCTCGGAACTGGCGAAGCCACGTCGGGAAGTCCGTGTCCGCCGCTTGCGCGGCGAGCGGCGACAGCAGCGTTGCGGCGACGGCGAGTCGAAGGAGGATTGCGCGCATCGTCGTTCCGGTTGCGAATGCGAGGCGCCTGTATGGCACCATGCGCCTGTCCGCACAAGAACATCGGTAGAACCAATTCATGGCCCGCATCGTCCTCACGCACCCGCGACCCGATCGCAAAGACAAGTACGGCGATGCAGCGGTCGCCGGTCTCAACGCGCTCGGCGCTCTCAGGGTTCACGCCGGCGACGATCCACTGACCGTGCACCAGCTGAGCGGACTCGCCGCCGAAGCCGATGTCATCGTGCTCGACCGCATGGTTCCGGGCGAAGCGCGTCTTTTCAAGGCCCTGCCCAGGCTCGTCGCGGTCCACCGGGCGGCGATGGACATCCGCAACATCGACGTCGCCGCGGCGTCGGCCGAGGGCGTGCTGGTGACCCGCGCCGGGCCCGGCTTCATCCCGGCCGTGACCGAGCTGATTCTGGGACAGATGATCGACCTCGGCCGCGGCATGAGTCGCGACGTAATGGAGTACCGCTCGGGCAGCGTCCCTCTGCAGCGGCCCGGCATCCAGCTCGCCGGCCGCACTGCCGGCATTGCCGGATTCGGGAATCTCGGCAAGCGCATGGCCGAGGTCCTCGCCTTCCTGGGCATGCGCGTCCTGGTCTCCGACCCGATCGCCAACGTGCCGGCACCTTTCGAGAAGGTGGGGCTCGACCGGCTCGCGGCCGAGTCCGACTTCCTCCTCTGCCTCGTGATCCATTCGCCGAAGACCGAGAAGCTGATGAACGCCGAGGTCTTCCGGACGATGAAGCCGACCGCGTTCTTCCTGAACCACTCGCGCGGCGGGCTCGTCGACGAGAACGATCTCAAGCGCGCCCTCGACGAGGACTGGATCGCCGGCGCCGCGCTCGATGTCGGACGCTCGCCGCCCGACGACACGCCGCCGCTCGTGCTCGGTCGTCATCCCAAGGTGCTGGCGACGCCGCACCAGGGCGGCATGGTGCCGGAGTCGGTGGCCTCCCAGGCCAACGACACGGTCGAGCAGGCGGCATCGGTGCTGGCCGGAAAGATGCCGA
>CAZDGR010000073.1:0-5889 GCA_964504845.1 uncultured Rhizobium sp.
ATCTATGCCGAAGTCGTAGGCTACGGCCTGTCGGGCGACGCCTATCACATCACCGCGCCGTCGGAAGACGGCGACGGCGCGCAGCGCGCCATGAAGGCGGCCCTCAAGCGCGCGCAGCTCGGCACCGACCAGATCGACTACGTCAACGCCCACGGGACATCGACCATGGCCGACGTGATCGAACTCGGCGCGGTCAAGAAGACCTTCGGCCAGGACGCCTACAAGCTCTCGATGTCGTCGACCAAGTCGTCGATCGGGCACCTCCTCGGTGCCGCCGGCAGCGTCGAGGCGATCTTCTCGGTGCTGGCGATCCGCGACCAGATCGCCCCGCCGACGCTCAACCTCGAAGATCCTTCCGACGGCTGCGACATCGACCTCGTGCCTCTGAAGGCGAAGAAGCGTCCGATCCGGCACGCGCTCTCGAACTCCTTCGGCTTCGGTGGCACCAACGCCTCGCTCGTCTTCTCCGCCGTAAGCTGACGGGACTCGGCCGATGCGCATGCGCATCGCCGCCGGGTTCCTGCTGGTCCTGCTCGTTGCCGGCGTCGTCGGCTACAAGTGGTGGGAACGTCAGGTCGTCAAGCCGGGGCCGGCGCCGATCGCGCGCACGATCCTGTTCCCGCGCGGCGTCGGCCTGGACGAGATCGCCCGGAAGCTCGAGGACGATGGTCTCGTCTCTCATCGGTACGTCTTCCAGTTCGCCGCCTGGACGCTGGGTCACGGGCGCAACCTGAAGGCCGGCGAATACGCGATCCCGCCGCATGCGAGCCTTCGCGACATCGTCAACATCCTCTCGTCCGGCCGCGTCGTCGTCCGCCGCGTCGTCATTCCGGAGGGACTGACCGTGCGCCAGGCACTGGCGGTGCTGGCGTCCGCCGAAGGCATGGAAGGCACCGTCTCGGCCGACGCGATCAAGGAAGGCGAGCTGCTGCCGGCGACATACAACTACGTCTGGGGCGACGAGCGCGGCCGCATGCTGGTGCGCATGCGCTCGGGCATGGCCGATCTGGTCGAGCGCACCTGGCGCGAGCGCGTGCCCAACCTGCCGATCGCGACCGCGGCGGAAGCGGTGACGCTGGCCTCGATCGTCGAGAAGGAGACAGGAAAGCCGAGCGAACGACCGCTGATCGCACGCGTCTTCTACAACCGCCTCAAGCAGGGGATGAAGCTGCAGTCCGATCCGACCGTGGCCTACGGCCTGGCGCCGGGCGGCGATCTCGGCCGTCCGCTGACGCGCGCCGATCTCCGCCAGCCGCATCCCTACAACACTTACGTGATCGACGGCCTGCCGCCGGGGCCGATCGCCAATCCGGGCAAGGCGGCGCTCGAAGCGGTGGCGAAGCCCGCCGAGACCGACGCGCTCTACTTCGTCGCCGACGGCAATGGCGGCCACAACTTCGCCAGGACGCTCGCCGAGCACAATCGCAACGTCGCGCAGTACCGCCGCCTCATGCGGGAGCGCGGCCAGCCGCTGCCTCCGAGCCTTCCGGAGGAATGAGGCCGCGCGCTTCGGCGAGCTCCGCCTCCAGCGCCTTGATGCGGGCGGCGAGGGAGTCGACCGTGCTCATCACCTCCTCTGCCGGATACATCTGCGGGATGTGCTGCGGGCAGTTGCGGCTCCACGCCGCGATCGTGAACAGGATGGCCTGCTCAGGCTCCGCCTCGTAGCCCTCGGGGAACAGGCGCCGGATGGTTTCCTTGTCGTCGACGACGCGTGCCGTGCCCCAGATCTTCACGCGGCGCCGGTTGACGTAGTCCATCAGGAACAGATAGGCGCGCGGGTTGTCGGCGAGATTGCCTGTCGAGATGTACTGGCGGTTGCCGGTGAAGTCGGCGAAGCCCAGCGTCTTCTCGTCGACGACCTTGAGGAATCCCTTCGGTCCGCCGCGATGCTGGATGTAGGGCTGGCCGTCCGGCGTCGCGGTGCCGAGATAGAACGACCGGGCCTCGGCCAGGAACTGCGCGAGGTCGGGCGTCACCGTCGTCGGCCACCCGCCTTTCTGTTCCTGCCTTGCATAGGCGGCACGCGAGCCGCGCTCGGCCTGGATGGCCTTGATCCTGGGCGTGAAGGCGACGTCGGACGATGGATTCATGGCGACCTCCGGTCTGATGCCGGAAAGATCGGCCGAGTCATCGTCTAAGATAATCAGTCAAATTCGTGTAGGATTATCCCGGATTATGGGAGAGTCCGATGGACCGGATCGAGGCCATGGGCCTGTTCGTGCAGATCGCCGATGCCGGCAGCCTGGCCGCCGCCGGCCGTCGGCTCCGCCTGCCGCTGCAGTCGGTGAGCCGGAAGCTGCAGGCGCTCGAAGAGCATCTCGGCGTCCGCCTCTTGACCCGCACCACCCGCCGTCTCGCGCTGACCGAGGCGGGTCGGGACTATCTCGACGCGTGCCGGCGCGTGCTGGCCGATATCGAGGAGGCAGAGCGCCGTGTGGCCGGACGCCACGAGGATCCGAAGGGCATGCTCGCGCTGACCGCACCGGTCGTGTTCGGACGCCTGCATGTGCTGCCGGTGCTGGTCGATTTCCTCGGCGCCTATCGCCAGGTCGAGACGCGCCTCGTGCTGCTCGACCGCGTGATCGACATGGTGGAGGAAGGGATCGACGCCGCAATCAGGATCGGGCCGCTTCCGGACTCGTCGTTGATCGCGACGCATCTCGGCAGTCTTCGCCGTGTCGTCTGCGCCAGCCCGGCTTATCTGGAGAGGCACGGCACGCCGGCGACCCTCGCCGATCTCGCTCGGCACGACTGCATCACCTTTGCCGGTATCTCCTCGCCGGCGCGTTGGAGCTTCGACGACATCGGCACGGCATCGATCCGCTCGCGCCTGGTGGTCACGACGGCGGAAGCTGCGGTCGACGCGGCGGTTGCCGGCCTTGGCGTGACGCGCCTGCTCTCGTATCAGGTCGCCGAAGCGCTCGGCGCCGGCCGGCTCCGCCTGATCCTGACCTCGTTCGAGACGCCTTCAGTGCCGGTGAACCTGGTCTCGGTCGAGGGACGACAGGCGCCGGCGCGGGTCAGGGCTTTCGTCGATTTCGCGGTACCGCGGATCCGCGCGCGTCTCGCCACGCTCGCCGAGAATGCGGCGTTCCGGGTCTAGGAGCCCGCCGGCAATTCGATCACCTCGATGCGCCCGTTGCGCCCGGCGAGCGCCAGGCCCCCGGCCTTGAGCTTGAGCGCGGCGTCGCCGAAGACCTCGCGGCGCCAGCCGTGAAGGGCTGGAATGTCCGCCTCGTCGGACGCGGCGAGCACCTCGATATCGCCAGATGATGCGACAAGCTTCTGCGCGACCTCGAAATCCTCGCAGCGGAGCTTCAGCAGCACCTTCAGCAGGTCGACCAGAGGGATGCGCCCGGGCGGCGGCTCGAAGCGCGCCTCGTCTTCCATCTTCGGCGGCGTGCGGTGGCGACCGCGCTCGACCGCCGCCAGAACCTCGGCGCCGAGCTTCCCCTCGGCGAAGCCCTGAGGCACGAGACGCACGCGCGAGAGCTCGGCCAGCGTCTTCGGTCCCTGGTGCGCGATGTCGAGCAGCGCCTCGTCCTTGAGGATCCGCTGTCGCGGCACGTCGCGGCGTTGCGCCTCGAGCTCGCGCCAGGCGGCGAGCTCGGCCAGCAGCGCCAGCACCTTCGGCTTCGCCGTCTTCGGCTTGAGCCTGCGCCAGGCGTCGTCGGGGTTCGGCTGGTACGTCCCGATGTTGGTCAGGAGCGACCATTCCTCGGCGAGCCATGCGCGCCGCCCCGTGACCTCCAGGCGCTTCTCCATGCGCTCGTAGATCTTGCAGAGCGGCACCACGTCGGCGAGCGCGTAGGTGAGCTGGCGATCGGTCAGCGGCCGATGGCTCCAGTCCGAGAAACGCGAGGACTTGTCGAGGCGCTGGCCGGTCAGCTTGCCGACCAGCGTCTCGTAGCTGACCGAGTCGCCGAAGCCGCAGACCATCGCCGCCACCTGCGTGTCGAACAGCGGGGCGGGGACCTGGCCGGTCTTGTGGACGAAGATCTCGATGTCCTGGCGCGCGGCGTGGAAGACCTTCAGGACTTTCGGGTTTGCCATGAGCTCGTAAAGCGGATCGAGCGAAAGCCCTTCCGCCATCGGGTCTATGGCGACCGCCTCGTCATGAGAGGCGACCTGGACCAGGCAAAGGATCGGGTAGTAGGTGCGCTCGCGAAGGAACTCGGTGTCGATCGCGATGTAGGGGTGGCTCGCAAGCCGCTGGCAGAGGGCGGCAAGCGCGTCGGTCGTGGTGATAGGCTGCATCTCGCCGCTCACTATAGGCCAAGGCCGCCGATGTCGAGCCCCGGCGCCCCGGATTTCAGAGTTTGCCAGCCTCGAAGCGCCGCGGCAGGCGATCGACCCGGCGGAGGGTGTCGGCGTCGTCGCCGAGATCGGCGCGAAGGAAGCCGAACGCCGCCTGCGAGGCGCCGTCGAGTTCGGGGTGGGAGGCGAAGCTCTCGATCGTTCCGCCGAACATCAGCCGGTAGAGGCGCGGGGGCCGAGGGCGAAGCCGACATAGGCACGTCCGCGGGCACGAGGATCGCTGCCGGAGGTCTCCTGCCCGACGTCTGTGACGGCGGTCTCCCCGGCGGGCGCATGACCCTTGGGGGAGGGGCACCGTTCCGATAATTCCCAAAGGTGTTGCAAGGTCACCACAATTGTCCTACTTTGTTCTAGGACGATTCGCCGACTGGGGGGGGGCCTATGCGCAGGTTCGTGCCGTTGATGGCCGTAACGCTGCTGGGCGGTTGCGGCGCCATACCTCCAGCCATTGGCCTTATCTCTTACGCCGCTGACGGCGTTTCCTTTTTGGCGAGCGGCAAGACCCTGTCGGACCACGCCCTGTCGGCGGCGGCGAACCAGGACTGCAAGCTCTTCCGGATGGTCCAGAACCTCGAAGTCTGCGCCGACTGGGGCACCGAACCCCAGGTCGCGGCCGCCCGGCCGATCCGTAGCGGCAGCGACCGGGACGACGCGGGCTCCTGGGGCAACGACAGTGGCGCCGTCCAGGTCGCCTTCGGCCCGGTTCCCAGGATCGTGGAAAAGGGCGAGCCGATGGCGCTCCCCGCCCACCTCGCCGACGTCGCCCAGGCGTTGCCGGGTGTCGCCAAGGCCGAGACGACCCCGGTTCTCGCGACCGCGCTGATCGCGCCGCCGAAGCCAGTGATCCAGCCGACTGCCGCCGCCGCACCGCAACCGGGCAGGCTGGTGATGACCGCGCTGGTGCCGTCGGCGCCGGTGGCTGTTCAGCCGCAGGCGAAGCCCGAGGTCTCGGTCGCGGTCCGCGCCGACGATGCGCAGGCTCGCCGCGATGCCGTCCGCGCCGCCTACGAAGGGCGCTACCTTATGGTGCTCGGGAGCTTCAAGGGACCGGAGATGGCCGGCCGGCTGGCCAAGCTTCATCCCGGCGCCAAGGTGGTGAAGGCCGAGGTGCAGGGCGAAACCTACTACCGGGTCGTGATCGAGCCGGGGAAGGGCGCCAAGCTCGCCTCCAAGCTGAGCGACAAGCCGTGGCTGATGCCGGCCGCGAGCGCCCAGCTCGCCAGCCTTCAGGGAACGCTGCGCTAGCCACCCCGCGTTCGCGCGCCCATCGGATTGCTGCGAGCCGCTCGCCGGCATGATCCCGGTCGTCATCCCTTTCTTCCGTCATCGAGACAAGCTCGATCGCTGCCTGGCGCATCTCGCGCGGCAGACACGGCCGGTCGAGCCGGTCGTCATCGACAATAACGAGACGAACCGATACTTCACCGTCGCGGTAAACGAGGGCCTCAAGCGAGGCCTCGCTTCGCCCAGTCCGTACTATCTGATCATGAACCAGGACATGTACCTGGCCGAAGACGCGGTCGAGAGGCTGGTGTCGTTCATGGATGCCCATCCGCGCTGCGGCATCGC
>CAZDGR010000073.1:5989-13652 GCA_964504845.1 uncultured Rhizobium sp.
ACGCGGTCGAGAGGCTGGTGTCGTTCATGGATGCCCATCCGCGCTGCGGCATCGCTAGCCCGCTGCAGCTCTCGACCACGAGCCCCGGTCACGTCGACTTTGCCGGCGCCACCGAAGCCTTTCCGCTCGGCTTCTATCTGAACGGTCCGCGCGAAAGCTTCCGCGAGGATCGCGAAGTGCACTGGGCCGGGGGTGGCTGCCTGATGCTGCGGGCCGAGATGGTCCGCGAGATCGGACTCCTCGATCCGAACATGCGATTCCTTGGATCGGATGCCGACTACTGCTTCACGGCGAGGGCGCGGGGGTGGTCGGTCTGGGTCGTGGCGGCCGCCGCCGGCCACCACGATGCCGGATCGTCGAAATCCGTACAGCCGGATCTCGCGCTCGAGCGCATCAAGGTCGACGACATCCTGTACTTCGCGTCGAAATGGCTGACTGGCGAGCTGTATCGCCATCTCGCCCACGAGGGGCCGAAGCTCGACGCAGCGCGGGTCCAGGCGATCGTCACCCACTTCCGCGGGGTGTACGAGGCGCTGGAGCGGGGCGTCGTGCCTCAATAGGACCGGTAGAGCTTCTCCTCGACCAGCGCCGAACCCATCCTGTCGTTGAGCTGGCGCTTCGCCTGGGCGCGCCTGTCGTTGGTGCGGTAGACAGAGCGGGCAAGCTCGATGAACCGAGCATCGAACCGCTTCTCGCGCTCGCAGTCGCGGATGTCGTCCTCTATCTGCCACAGGGTCTCGTTGATCGCCTTCAGCTCGCCGGCGATCTCGCTCCACGCCTCAGCCGAGGGCGCGTTCCGGTCGCGGACGGCCGTGAGCGCGTCGTGCTCGCGCCTGACATTGTCCAGCTGCGGCCCGGGGCCCAGCTTGGCGAGCTTGATCTCGAGAATGGTGATCTTGTCGATCAGTTCGCCCCAGGAGACGGGCGCGACCAGGGTCATGTTGGATCCTCCGACTGGGCCGGGTCGGCCGGGCGCCGCTTCCTAGCACGAGGCGGACATGGTTCGAAGCCCGTCTTGGGATCGTTTAGTTGACCAGCTTGAGCGCGCGCGGTCCGCGCGTCCGCTTCTTCTCGTACATTGTCTGGTCGGCACGTGCGACCACCGTGTCGGCGTCGTCGCCGGGGGAATAGGCGGCGAGGCCGACCGAGCCGCGGATCTTGAGCTGGCGGCCACCCCAGCGGGCGGTGAGCCGGTTGAGCTGGCGGTCGAGCTCGGCGGCGCGGGAGGCGGCGTTGTCGGAGCCGGTCTGGGGCATCAGCACGGCGAACTCGTCGCCGCCCATGCGGGCGACGGTGTCGCCGGGACGGACATGGCCGTCGAGCCACCGCGCCAAGGTCTGGAGCACAAAGTCTCCGGCCGCGTGGCCGTGGCTGTCGTTGATCGCCTTGAAGCCGTCGAGGTCGATGAGCAGCACGACGCCGCCCTTCTTGGTGCGGCCGGCCTCGGCCAGCGCGCGTTCGAGCTCCCCCTGGAAGCCGCGGCGGTTGCGCACCTGGGTCAGCTCGTCGGTGACCGACAGGCTCTCGAGATAGGCGATGCGCTGATTCTGCACTTCGAGGCGGCGCTCGGCCTCGGCGACCGCGGCGAGTGCCAGATCCAGGACGCGGGGATCGATCTGGCCGAGAGCCAGGCCGTTTGCCTCCGCGAGCACCGCGAAGCGCTCGGCGAGATGGCTGCGGCTCGGGTCGACACCGGCGGGGGCATCGAGTGCGAGGGCAGGGACGGGCGGACGGAAGCGTGACATGGCTGATGCCGACAAAGCAGCCGGCGTGCCAGCCAAGCAGGCGGCTAAGGTGTTGATTTGGCGGGCACCCCTGTGTCGTCGGCGAGACAGGTCGGCAGAATCTTCCTTCGCGTGCCGGGCATCGTCTGCCGCCGGCAGGCACCCTATGTCATAGTTGCAACCGAGCGTGGCGGAGGGAGAGTGATGTCAGCGGTTCGGGTCTGGTGTCGCAAGGGCGCGGCTTGTGCCCTGGCGGGGGCCTTGTTGTTTTCCGGGGCCGCATTCGCGGTCGAGGTCGCCCCCCACCGCGCCATCTACGACCTCTCGCTCGCGCACGCCAAGTCATCCAGCGGCATCGTCGACGCCAAGGGCTCGATGCTGGTCGAATGGGCGGACAGCTGCGACGGCTGGACGATCGACCAGCGCTACCGGCTGACCGTGACCAGCGACGAATCCGAGGACTCGCAGGTCGTCGTCAGCTTCTCGACCTGGGAGTCGAAGGACGGACTCTCGTACCGGTTCTTCATGCGCAAGATGCGCGACGGTGACCTCGCCGAGGAGATGCGCGGGCGCGCTCGCCTCGCAGGACCGGGCGAGGCGGGCACCGCCGAGTTCACCCAGCCCGAGCCCTCCACGATCGAGCTTCCGCGCGGCACCATGTTCCCGACCGACCACACCTTGCTGCTGATCCGCAGCGCCAACGGCAACGAGCGCTTCGTCACCCGCAAGGTGTTCGACGGCGGCGAGACCGAGGGGCCGAGCGAGGTGACGGCGGCGATCGGGCAAGGCGGCGATCCGCCGGCCGACGGCAACGCGCTGCTTCGCCATCGGGGCTGGCCGATGCGGCTCGCCTTCTACGCGCCGGACGCGGCGGGTTCCGAGCCCGACTACGAGGTCGGCATGAAGCTGCTCGAGAACGGCGTCGCCGAGGCGATGACCCTCGACTACGGCGACCTGGTCGTCCGCGCCAAGCTGCGCGAGATCGAGGCGCTCAAGCCGAACTGCTGATTTCGCCGTAGCCGGGACGAGGTCCCGCTCGATTTCCAGCTGGAACCGGTCCATGAGAGTGATGCGCATCGTCGCTAATATCGCGACCGACGACGTCGCCGCCGCCCGGCGCTTCTATCGCGACATCCTCGGCCTCGACGTCCTGATGGACCATGGCTGGCTCGTCACATACGGCTCGTCTCAAAAGATGAGCGTTCAGGTCGGTATCGCATCGCAGGGCGGTTCGGGCACGCCGGTGCCCGATCTCTCGATCGAGGTCGATGATGTCGACGCCGCCCTGCGGCGCATGAGGAAGGCCAAGATCGCGATCGAGTATGGTCCGGCGGACGAGCCCTGGAACGTGCGCCGCTTCTTCGTGCGCGACCCGTTCGGGCGGCTCGTCAATATCCTGATGCACAAGTAGCCCGGCCCGCAGAGGCGATCGGGATCGCTCTCTGCAGGCCGGGTTCTGGGTCTATCGGCCGACCTTGATGTCGGTGCGAAAGGGCATCTGGTCGGTCTTGCCGAAGGCGACCTGGGCTTAGCGCGAGACTGCTTGGCGGGCGCCACGAACGGTGCCCAGTTGCCGGCCGAGCGTTCGAGTAGACCAGGACCTTTCCTTCCTGCTTCGCCGCTTCGATGATCTTGGCGTAGTCGGCCGGATATCCTTAGGGAACGCTCTGGGCCGGGACGCGACCGAAAGCAGGAGCCAAGAAAAACGAGGGCGCGCACGATAGTCTTTCATCGTTTCCTCTCATACTTGGCTTTGAAGGTCAGGGGATATCGAGGAACATCAGCGGCGTGTTCTGCTGGCCGCCGAGATGCCGATCCGCCTGCCGATGGAGAGCATCCGCGTGTATCCGCGGGCGTGAGACGCGGTTACAGCGTCGGGCGCGGTTGACTTGAGAATTTGCGGCTCGGCATAGTCGGCCGCATGAGCCTTACTCTTCTCCTTTCCGGCGATTCCATCCTGCAGCGCCGGCTGAACAGTCGTGACGATGCCGAGCTCAGGCCGCTGTTCGACAAGATCCGCGCCGCCGACGTCGCCTTCACCAATCTCGAGGTGCTCGCCAACGACTATCGCGGCGATCCGGCGCTGGAGAGCGGCGGCTCGCATTTCGGCGCACCGGCCTGGGTGCTGGACGAGTTGACGGCGGCGGGCTTCGATCTATTCGCCGCCGCCACGAACCACGCGCTCGACTACTCGATCTCGGGCCTCGTGCACACGATCGAGGCGCTGGAGGCGAGGGGGCTTTCGTTCGCGGGCGTCGGCCGGACTCTCGAGGATGCCAGACGGCCCTGCTATCACACCTCGCCTGCCGGAACCGTCGCGATGATTTCCGTCTGCTCGACCTTCGCCAAGGGCAACGAGGCGGGCGCGCAGCGGCCGGATCTCCCCGGGCGTCCCGGACTGAATCCGCTGCACTTCGAGACCGTGCACGAGATCACCGAGCAGCAGCTCGCCTACGTGCGCGAGATCGCCGAGGCAACCGGCATCGAGGCCGACCGCCAGCAGCGGATCAAGGCGGGCGGCGCGTTCCCGCTCGCCGACTCGACGCTCTTCCCGCTCGGCGATCTCAGGTTCAGGTCCGCCAACCGGGCGCAGGTGCGGACGACGCCAAATGCCAAGGACGTCGCCGCCATCAAGCGCTGGATCGAGGAGGCCCGTGGGCTCGCCGACCTCGTGATGGTCAGCCTGCACGCCCATGAACAGCTCGGCGACAAGGAAGTCCCGGCCGAGTTCATCGGCACCTTCGCCCGCGGGATGATCGACGCCGGCGCCGATCTCGTGGCCGGCCACGGTCCGCATCTCTTGCGCGGGCTGGAACTCTACAAAGGGAAGCCGATCTTCTACAGCCTCGGCAACTTCCTCGGACAGAACGAGCTCGTCGCCAAGATTCCCGCCGACGGCTACGACCGCTTCCGCGCCGAGCCCGATCTGAAGCCGGGGCAGGTCTACCAGAAGCGGACGGAAGGCGACCAGAAGGGCTTCCCCGCCGACCAGCGCTACTGGGAGGCGATCGTGCCCACGCTCCGGTACGAGAGCGGACCGAACGGGCAGAAGACCTTGCGCTCGATCGATCTCACGCCGATCTCGCTCGGCTGGAAGGACGCACGCCATCGCCGCGGGCGCCCGCGCCTCGCCGGGGCGGAGGAGGGACGAGCGATCCTCGGCCGCTTCGCCGAGCTTTCGCGTCCGTTCGGCACCGAGCTCCAGGACGAAGGGCGATCGGTCAGGCTGGTTTAGAAGCGCGGAGAACGGCTCATGTCGACCGGGAATCGTATCGAGCGGGCGGGGCGGCTGATGTGGTCGGAACGCCGCCAGCGCAAGGACTACGCGAACCTGCCGGAGCCTCTGCGCCCCACCGACGTCGACGACGCCTACGCCATGCAGGATGTCTTCCACGGCCTGGCGATCCCGGTCCTTGGGCCGATCGCGGGCTGGAAGATCGCCACCACCACCAAGGTGATGCAGCAGCTGATGGGGATCGACAGCCCCTGCGGCGGCGCGATCTTCGACAGCACCGTTCATCTCGGCCCGGCGCGCCTGCGCCACGCCGATTGGGTCAGCCTCAAGATCGAATGCGAGCTGGCATTTCGCTTGAGCGCCGACCTGCCGGTCCGGGGAACGCCGCATACGGAGGAGAGCGTCTTCGATGCCGTCGAGTCGGTGATGCCGGCCTTCGAACTGGTCGACGACCGGCACGCCGTCTACAAGGACACGCGCGCACTCAGCCTGATCGCCGACAACTGCTGGAACGGGGGCATCGTCCTTGGGACTCCGGTCAAGCCGCCGGGACGCGCGGTGATCGACGCCGCGTCCGGGACCTTATCGATCTCGGGCCGGCCGCCTCTCGCCGGCAGCGCCGACGGACCTTTGCGCGCGCTCGCCTGGGTGGCGAACCTGGTCAACCGCCGGGGAAAGACCATCCGCCGCGGCATGGTCGTGATCACCGGCAGCGTCATCCCGACGACGCCGATCGCGCCCGGCGAGTCAGCGACGTTCAGCGTCGCCGGAATCGGCGAGGTGCGGATCGACACGTATTGAGAGGTCCTACTTCCGCGGCCGATACACGACGATCGAGGTCGCGTCCGGATCGTCGCCGATCTTGACGTGCGCGGTGCCGGGATAGAGCGACCCGTCGCGCCCGATGGTCAGCTGATGGGCGGTGACTTCCACGCGGCCGATGATGTTTCCGGTCGCCGGATCGAACTTGTAGACGTTGTTGGGAACTCGGCCTTTGCCCGTAGCCCGGTCGTGGGCGCTGGCATAGACCATGCCGTCGGGCCCGACCGCGATGCCGAACTGCTGGCCGCCGAAGTGCTTCTCGCCGATGTATCTGCCATCGGGGTCGAACCATTGCGCGCGGCCGTTCTCGCGATCAGCGACATAGACCGTGCCGTCGTCGGCGGTGGAGATGTCGTGGACCAGACGGAACTCGCCGGGGCCGGTGCCTGGCCGGCCCCATTCGCGTACCTTCCTGCCGTCGGCGGCGTATTCGACGACGCGGGCGTTGCAGTAGCCGTCGCCGACGTAGAAGTGTCCATCCTTCCTGAAGGCGACGCCGATCGCGCCGCAGAACAGCTTGTCGGGGAAGGGGATGTCGCCGACGCTTACTTCCAGCAGCTTCTCTCCCTGCGGCGTGAGCTTGCGGACCATCGAAGTGTGTGCGTCGACAGTCCAGAGATTGCCGGTGGGATCGATCTTGATGCCGTGCGGCATCGGATCCAGGCCCTTGCCGAAGGTGCTGAGCACGCTGCCCTTGGCATCGATCACCACGATCGGATCCTGCAGCGTGTCCTTTCTGGGCCGGTGGTAGACGTAGATGTTCCCATGATCGTCCGCCGCGCTGGCGCTGATCACGCCGAGCCGTTGCGCGGGCGTGATCTTCACCTCGACGGCTTCGAACGGCAGCACCGGCGTCCGCGTGCGAAGCGCGCGTAACGCCTCGGAATCCGCGTTCCGCTCCTGCGTCAGGGTGTCAGACATTTCGGCCTCCGTTCGGGTCGCCGACGATAGGCCCGGACTGACTCTTTCGACAACACTTGTTCAGGGAACAGCCGGAGCTACCCCTCGCTCTCGAAACCGCGGCCCTTGACCACCGCATCCCGACCGAGCTTCTCGCGCACCTTGTCCATCGCACGCTCCGCCTTGGCGCGTTTCGCGATGCTCGGGTCGAGCAGGTCGGCGGCGTCGTCGCCGTCGAAGGGCTTCAGGTGGTCGGCGCCGATGCCGATCAGGCGATACCGGGTGCCGTCGGCCTCGCGCTCCAGCATCGGGAGTGCTGCGCGATAGAGCTGGTCGGCGAGCTGGGTCGGGGACTCGAGCGCGCGATGGCGGGTCAGGATCTTGAATCCCGAGGTCTTGAGCTTGAGGGCGACGCCGCCGCCGGCGAGCTCGGCGCGCTTCAGCCGCCGCGACACCTTCTCGGCGAGCTGCCAGAGCTCGCGCGAGAGATCGTCATAGCTCGAGAGATCATGGTCGAAGGTGGTCTCGGCCGAGATCCCGACCGCCTCGCGCTCGGGCTCGACCATGCGGTCGTCCTCGCCGCGCGAGAGGCGCGCGAGCCTCCGGCCCATGCTGCCGTAGCGGCGCATCAGGTCCATCTCGGGCATGTCCTGGAGCTGGGCGATCATCGTGATGCCGTCCTGGGCGAGCCGCGCGCGCGTCGCCTGGCCGACGCCGTAGATCAATCCGACGGGCTGGGACGCCAGGAACGACTTCGCCTCGGCCTTGCCGATCACGGCATAGCCGCGGGGCTTGTCCTTGTCCGAGGCGATCTTGGCGAGGAACTTGTTGGCGCCGAGCCCGATCGAGACGGTGACGCGGATCTCGCGCTCGATCTTGAGCGCGAGGGCGGCCAGCGTGCGCGCCGGCGGTCCGCCGTGCAGACGCTCGGTGCCGGAGAGGTCGAGGAACGCTTCGTCGATCGAGACCGCTTCGACCAGAG
>CAZDGR010000074.1:0-13582 GCA_964504845.1 uncultured Rhizobium sp.
CCGCGACGATCGGCGCCACCGTCACCGGCAGGTCGGGATAGGCCTCGATCACCTCGCGCATGATCACCTCGGCGGATAGCGATCGGCGCTGCGCGTAGGTCTTCACCTGGCTGAGGTTGCGCCAGCCGTCGCCGTCGATGTGGCTGTAGTAGATGCGCCGGCCGACCAGCGTCGTGGTGTCGGGCTTGGGCAGGTCGTCGGTGCCGAAGACCCGGCGGAGATACTCGAACAGGTCGAGGTAGAGCTGGCGCGTGGTCCTGAGATTGTCGCCGCGATGGACCAGGTCGAGCGCGATGTAGCCGCCGTTCGGGTGCGAGCTGATCAACGTCGCATCGGTCGCGGTGTTGTTGCCTTCGCGCACGACCAGGTGCGCCGAGGTCCGGGCATCGATGCCGACGATGCGGTCGTAGGCCGGGATCTGGCGCGGCACGGCGGCCTCGAAGTCCAGGAGCCCGCGGTCCTTGCGGACGACGCGCACGTCGTGGGTGAGCTCGACGCGATGGCCCTCGAAGCGGAGACCGATCCGCGCCAGCAGGCCGTTGATCGTCTCGAGCGGCGTCGGCTTGCCGCCGGCGTCCTTCGCGAACCCGAGCGCGCCGATGATCATGAGCCGGCGACCGCCGTCCATGAACCGGTGCGCCCATTCGATGAAGGGCAACGCCGCCGGCATCGTGTCGCCCGAGGACCACAGCAGTGCGCCGCGCACGTCGGCAAGCTCCTCGTCGCGCGGGAGCGGCTGGCGGAGGTCGCGATACTCGAGGATCAGACCGAGATGATTGAACGGCATCTCGACCACGCGATGGATCGAGGTGAAGCGGAGATCCTCGTAGGCGCTGCCGTCGTAAAAGGCGAGGATCGTGCGCGGCAGGCGCTTGCCGCCGGTAGTCTCCGCCGCCGATGAGCCGCCGGCGACCAGCGCCGCGACCACGCCGAGAAGGACGATCAGCCGGCGCATCAGATCCCGGCAACGCGGTGCACCGTGATCCTCGTCGGTGCGTGGTTCCGGGCGCGGACGGTGAAGGAGAGGATTCCGTCGGCGTCCGCCTCCGCGAAGCTCTCCATGGTCCGCTCGCCCTCCTCAGCCAGGATCTGGTAGCGGCCCGCGCCATCCACCTTCCATTTCATCTCGCCCGGGCCGAAGCCGCGCGCATCGAAGGCGAAGGATCTTCCGTCGATGGACAGCCCCTCGAGCGGCCAGCGGCTGTCGACCAGATAGATGCGGTCCGCCGCCGGCGGCACGTCGCTGCGCTCGCTTGCCGCCAGCGCCACGATCGGCAGCGGATCGGCCGGATCGAGCGCCACGTAGAGGCTGCCCTGGAAGTGCTGCTGGCCGAGGACGCCGCGGGACCGCGCAAAATCGACCTTCCGGTCGATGGCGCGGTCGAATCGGATGGTCTGGAGCTTGCCGCGCTTCGCGATCTGCCAGCGCCCCTCGCCGAGATCGGCGATCTCCGTCGAGTAGAAGCCAAGCGCGAGCTCGGCGAACGCGCTGGCCGCGATCGGCGCGATCGGCTCCGATTCGGCCGCCTTCAGATTGTTGAGAAGGGCGCGCAGGCTCGCCATCTTCTCGCCCGAGTACATGTGATAGTAGAGATTCTTCGGCTTTACCCTGACCGGCTGCCCGGTATTGTGCCAAGTCTGGGTCAGGAACGCGAACCCGAAGAAGCGATCGGTCCAGAGTTCGGTGTACACGTTCTCGTTGGCGTTCGAGGCGTAGATCTGGATGCCGCCCGGGAGCTTCCGGCCGATCGCCGCGACCGACGTGTAGCTCGGCCGCTCGCGGTCGAAGCGCGTGTCGCCGCCGTTGAGGTTCAGCACGCCCGCGCCATAGGTGGCGGCGACGGCGTTCTCCCACGGGAGGCAGTTTCCCGACCACTGCAGCAATGTCACGCGCTTGTCGGGCGGAGCCAGGCGATTGAGGAAGTCGATCGAGCCCTTGACCTCGAGCGACAGGTCGAAAGGCTTGACCGCATAGGCGCGCGGCACCGAGTAGGAACCCTGCGAGCCGAGCACCTTGCCCTCGTAGGCGGCCGCCTGCTCGCGCTTGGCCGCAGCCAGACGCACGATCGGCGTCCAGGCGGCGTCGTCGTTGCCGCCGGGCCGTCTGGGGTACTTGCGCAGCAGCGGGACTTCCTTGGTCGCGTCGCCGTCGGCGAAGAAGCTCCAATCGAACGGATGGCTCCAGGTATGCGTGCCGATCTCGACCTGCGGCAGGTCGAAGAACTCGCGCGCGAGCGCCTGCGCCTGCTCCGAACCGAACCAGGACGGATCGAGGTCGGCGACGATCGGCGCGACCGTCACCGGCAGATCGGGAAACGCGGCGACGGCTTCGCGCAGCACGACTTCCGCCGCCGTGGCACGGCGCTGCGCGTACTCCTTGACCTGGGTCTGGCTGCGCCAGCCGTCGCCGTCGATGTGGCTGTAGTAGATGCGGCGCCCCACCAGCGTCGTGGTGTCCGGCTTAGGCAGATCGTCGGCCGCGAAGGCACGGCGCAGGTACTCGAAGGTATTGACGTAGAGCTGCTTGATCGGCGTCGTGTAGTCGCCGCGATGGACGAACTCGCCGACGATCATGCCGCCGCTCGGATGCGTGCTGATCAGCGTCGCGTCGGTCGCGCTGTCGTTGCCCTCGCGGACGACGAGGAAGGCCTGTGTCCGGGCGTCGGTCTTGACGACGCGGTCGTAGGCCGGGAGCTGCCGGGGCAGCGGCGTCTCGAAGTCGAGGAGCGATGCGTCCTTGCGGACGACACGGACGTCCTGGGTGAACTCGACGTGCCGCTCGTCGAAGCGGAGCCCGAGCTTCTGCAGGAGACCGTTGATGCTCTCGACCGGGGTCACCTTGCCGCGCCGGTCGTTGGCCACGCCGAGGCTGCCGATCATCACCAGCTTGCGCCCGCTGTCGATGAAGCCGTGGCTCCATTCGATGAACGCGAGCGGGTTGGGCATCACGTCGCCGGAGAACCAGACGATGGCCCCGCGCACTCCCTCCAGGTCATTGATCGGCGGCAATGGCTGGCGGAGATCGTGGAAACGGACGACCAGGCCGAGATGGTTGAGCGGCATCTCGAGGATCTGATGAACGGCAGTGAAGCGGATGTCGGAATCGAGCTGCCCGTCGTAGAGGGCGAGGATCGTGCGAGCGACCGGCTTTCCCTGCGCATGCGCTCCGACGCCGAGGAGCAGCGCCAGAGACAGAACGACGAATGCGGCAAGCCGCCTCATCGGCGCTGCGGCCCCGGCACCAACCGGTCGAGCTCGACCGTCGCAACATAGGGGCTGAAGCCGTTCGCCGCCTGGATCCTGTAGATCTCGGCGATCCCGGCCGCGTCCGCGGGGTCCCAGTAGTCGAGGGTCAGCACCTTGAGTTTCGGCTGGCGGCGTGCCGCCCCCTGCAGGATCTCGACCTGCTGGCGGTATGTGGCGTCGTCGACCTTGCCGTACTTCTTGGTCTCGAAGTCGTAGTCGGCATAGACGGACTCGCCGAGGACCATGTCGATGTCGCGCTCGACCGCCTGCAGCAGGTCGTAGCCGCGGTTGAGGATGATCGTCATGCGGGGGAAGTTGCGGCGAAGCGTGCGCACCAGCCGGGCCGCGGCTTCGACCATGCCGGCATTGGCCTTGGCGTCGAGCCGCTGCAGGTGCCCGGGATTGTCGAGCGTGTCGATGAAGATGCCCTGGAAGCCTCGTCTCAGGATCTGCGGCACCAGGTCCTCGACCACCCGCTTGGTCCAGCGCGGATCGCGGACGTCGATGAAGTAGCTGCCCTTCCAGTTCTCGTTCTCGCCGAGCAGGATTCCCTCCGCCTTGACCTCGGCGAAGTAGGGCCGGGTCTCGTTCACTTCCCCGAGACTGATGTAGCCGACGACCTTCTTGCCGCGGTCGATCAAAGGTTCGAGCGGCGGGTGGCGGTCGGATTCGAGCACCACCAGGTCGTAGGCATAGAAGGCGCTCGGCGGCAGCTCGGCCGCATAGTAGACGACCCAGGGGATCGCCGGCCCCGCCGCCCGGGCTCCGGTCGGGACCAGGACGGCCATCAGGCAGGCCCAAAGCACGATGCGGACGGCTTCCATAGGATCGCTCTCCCTCTTCCCAGCCTTATATAATGGAATGCCGGGTAAATTCTGGGGGTTCCACCGGCAGGAGGGATCGGCATGGCGGCGATGGGCCTGACCCGGGCAGCGGCGATCGGTTTCCTTCTATGGGCCGGGCCGGCGGCTGCCGAAACCATCGGTGCCCGCTACGAGATCTATACCGGCGGCTTCAAGGCGCTGACAATCCAGGCACGCGCCGCGGTCGGCGAGGTCGCCTACGACGTCGAAGCCAGTCTCCGGACGACTGGGGTCATCGACTGGATCCTCCGATTCACCCAGAAGATCGAGAGCCGGGGAAAGATCGGATCCGGTCCCCACCCGCTTCTCTACACCACCGCCGGCACCTTCTTCGGGACCCACCGCTCGATCCGCCTCGACTATCGCGAAGACGGCCGTATCGACACGCTTCTGGAACCGGCCAATGAGGCCGACGAGCGGACGCCGGTCCCGGAGGCGATGAAGCTCGACACCATCGACCCGATCAGCGCCTTCATCGCGCTCAACAAGACGGCCGCTGCCGGCGGCAGCCCCTGCAGCGGCAAGGTTCCGATCTTCGACGGGCGCCGGCGCTTCAACCTGGTGTTCGAGGACGACGGGCCGAGCGTCGTCGAGTCGAGCCACTACACCGTCTTCTCCGGCCCCGCGATCCGCTGCAAGGTCCAGATGGAGCGCCTGGCCGGGTTCCAGCCGAACCCCCGCTTCAACGCCCGGGCGCCGCGCGTTTCCATCCTTTTCGTCGCGCGTTTCGGCGAGAGCGCGATGTGGCTCCCGGTCCGCCTGGAGAGCGATTCGAGCTTCGGCCTGGTGGTCGGCCACCTGGTCGAGGTCGATGCGCCGGTGAGGCCCCTTGGCCCGGGGCGGCGTCCTGCTTCATAATGGGCCGGCGTCCAGGGGTGGGACCGTGCGGCGCGGCACGCCGGGGAGAGTTGCCATCATGGTTGCCCGCGCATTCGCCCTTGGCGTTGCGGCCCTAGGGCTCGTCGCCTGCCAGGACTTCCGTTCGGACGTCCGGACCACCGTCGGATATCAGGCCAATCCGCTGCTTCAGACCCGCGAAGGCCGTCGCGAGGTCGTGAGCCTCTGCCACGACGCGGTGACCGAGCGCGTCGCCAATGTCGACAGCCTGCGCTTCGCGCAAGGCCAGATCGTCAACGCCGACGATTACGGCGACGCCCGCTATCACGGCGCGGTCGAAGGGATCTCGGGCGGCTACGCGCGCCGGTACTCCTTCATCTGCACGGTTCAGCCCGCGGGCACGGTCGACGTCCTGTTCCGATGATGCGCCGGGCGGCGTGACCGACGCCCCCGTGGAGGTCGTCGTCGATCGGCTCGGTGCCGCGGGCGACGGCATTGCCGACCACGACCGCCAGCGACTGTTCATCCCCGACGCGCTTCCCGGCGAACGCCTGCTTGTCCGCCTGGGGCCTGTCCGCGGCGAAGGCCGAGGCGCCACCGTTATCCGCCGGCTCAGCGATGCCGAGACCCGCATCGAGGCAGCCTGCCGGCATTTCGGCCGCTGCGGCGGCTGCGCGCTTCAGCACCTCTCCCGGCCCGCCTATGCCGACTGGAAACGCGCGCTGGTCGTCGAGGCGCTGGCGCGTCGCGGCGTCGCCGGCGTACCGGTCGCCGATACGCTGGTGGTGCCGCCGGGCGACCGTCGGCGTGCGGTCTTCTCCGCCGTCGGCCGCAAGGGCGGCGCGGTTCTGGGATTCGCCGAGGCCCAGTCGCATGCGATCGTCGATCTCGCCGAGTGCCCGGTGGTCGCCCCTCCCCTCTTCCGGCTGACGGCGCCGCTGAGGGCCGCCCTCTCGACCATGCTCGGTCCCGGCCAGCGCGGCCAGGCGATCGCGACGATGACTGCGACCGGGATCGATCTGGTGCTCGAGTTCGACCGGAGCCTCGACCTGGCGGCGCGCGAGCGACTGGCCGCCTTCGCCAGCCAGACCGACCTTGCACGGCTCTCGTGGCGGCGTCCTGGCGGCGGCGCCGAAACGCTGGCGGCCCGCCGAGCCGTCCATGTCGGCTTCGACGGCGTGCCGGCGGTCTTCCCTCCCGGCGCCTTCGTGCAGGCAAGCCTCGCCGGCGAAGCCGCCCTGATCGCCGAGGTCCTCGCCGGCGTCGGCGCGGCGAAGACCATTCTCGATCTCTATGCCGGCATCGGCACCTTCAGCCTGCCGATGGCGCGCACAGCGAAGGTGACCGCGATGGAAGGGAATTCCGAGGCGGTGAAGGCCCTTGCCGCCTCCTCGAAGGGAGCGATCGCGGTCGAGCGGCGCGATCTCGCCCGCGATCCGCCCGACGAGAAGATGCTGAACCTCTTCGAGGCCGTCGTCTTCGATCCGCCGCGGTCCGGCGCCCGGACCGTCGCCGAGAACCTCGCGCGATCGTCGGTCGCGACCGCAGTCGCGGTCTCGTGCAACCCGCAGACCTTCGCGCGCGACGCGCGCACGCTGGTCGACGGCGGATTCCGCCTCGAGCGGGTCCGGCCGATTGACCAGTTCCTGTGGTCATCCCATGTCGAGCTTGTCGCACTCTTCCGCCGCGAGACGCCATGACCGCAACCCGCACCGAAACCGACAGCCTGGGCCCGGTCGAGGTTCCCGCCGATCGCTACTGGGGGGCCCAGACCGAACGCTCGCGCCGCAATTTCCCGATCGGCGGCGAGCGCATGCCCGATGTCCTGGTCCGCGCCTTCGGCCTGCAGAAGCAGGCGGCAGCACTCGCCAACAAGGAGCTCGGCCTGCTCGAGCCGCGCCTTGCCGATGCGATCATAAGCGCAGCCGAGGAGGTCGCCTCGGCCAGGCTCCTCGATCATTTTCCGCTGGTGGTCTGGCAGACCGGCTCCGGCACCCAGACCAACATGAATGCCAACGAGGTGATCGCCAATCGCGCGAACGAGCTGCTGGGGGCGCCGCTCGGATCGAAGAAGCCGGTTCATCCGAACGACCATGTGAACCTGAGCCAGTCGTCGAACGACAGCTTTCCGACGGTGATGCACGTGGCGACCGCGATCCTTTCCCGCGACCTGCTCGAGCCGGCGCTGGCGCGTCTCGAGAAGGCGCTCGCCGACAAGGCGGCCGCCTTCGCCGGCGTGGTCAAGATCGGCCGCACCCATCTTCAGGACGCGACGCCGGTCACCGTCGGCCATGAGTTCGCCGGCTATGCGCGGCAGGTCACCGAGTCGCGCGAGGCCCTGGCCGAGGCGATGAAGGAGATCCACGCGATCGCCCAGGGCGCCACCGCCGTCGGCACCGGGCTCAACTCCCCGCCCGCTTTCGGCCGCGAGGTCGCCCGGCACCTCGGCCGGCTGACCGGCATCCCCTTCCGCCAGGCGCCGAACCTGTTTTCGGCCATCGCCGCGCACGACGCCCTCGTGCGGCTGTCGGGCGTGCTCAATGCCCTGGCGGCGGCGCTGACCAAGATCGCCAACGATATCCGGCTGCTCGGATCGGGGCCGAGGGCCGGATTCGGCGAGCTGATCCTGCCCGAGAACGAACCGGGTTCGTCGATCATGCCGGGCAAGGTGAACCCGACGCAGTCCGAGGCCGTTACCATGGTCGCGGCCGAGGTCATCGGCAATCACGTGACCGTGACGGTGGCCGGTGCCGGCGGGCATCTCGAGCTCAATGCCATGAAGCCCGTGATCGTCTGGAACGTTCTGAGATCGATCAGGCTTCTGGGTGACGCAACCGACAGCTTCGCAGAGCGTTGTATTGAGGGCATCCAAGCGGATAGCGCGCGGATAGCCCGTCACCTGGAGCAATCGCTCATGCTGGTCACCGCGCTCGCCCCGCATATCGGCTATGACAAGGCTGCGTCCATTGCGAAGCATGCGCATGCGGCCGGCCTGGCCCTCAAGGAGGCGGCGCTGGCGTCCGGCCATGTAACCGCCGCGGACTTCGACCGCTGGGTCGATCCGCGCGCCATGCTCGGACCCCGCCCGTGAGCCTCGAACAAATGAACCCGGCCGACACGCCGAGCCCGCGCATCGTCAAGCGCTCCGTCGTCGTCGCCGGCCACCGCACCAGCGTGTCGCTCGAAGGCCCGTTCTGGGACGAGCTGAAGCGCATCGCCGAGACCAAGCGCGTCAGCCTCAATCAGCTTGTCGCGGAGGTCGACGGCCGGCGGGAAGGCAATCTGTCGAGCGCGCTCAGGCTGCTGGTGCTCGAGACCCTGAAGGCCGAGATCCGGTCAACGACCGCCACGCACGGCTAGGGCCGCGATCAGGCGGCGAAGCGCCGGCCCCGGATCGAGGCGCGGCGCATCGGCACCGGCGAGCTTCGCCGTTCCATCCAGATCGGTCGTCCCTTCCGGGCTGACGACCGCCCCCGAAAGCTTCAGGGCCGAAAGCGGACCGGCGAGCCGCCCGACCGCGGTGATCGCGGTGTTGTCGGCCACGCCCGCGCCGTCGCCGTTGCCGAACAGCCGCAGCAGCTCCGACGGGCGCCTCGTCGAGAGGTCGAACGAGAAATCAGTGCCGTCGCCGTGAACCACGACCTTCCCCGCCGCCGCGACGCGCGCGCCGGCCGCCTCGCCGATGCGAAAGCGCCGGAACTCGATCGCCGACTCGTCGATGTCCGCCTCGAGATCGAGATCGCGGAGCCCGATACCATGCCACGTCGCGAGGTCGGCCGAGGCCGCGACATGGCCGCCGATCCCCGTCGCCAGCGCCGAGCCGATCAGGGGCAGATAGGGATCGACGGTGATGCGGTCGACGGCGACCCGAAGATCGATCCGAGGCTCGGGCTCGAATGCCAGATTGCCACTGCCGAGCATGCGGCTGGTATCGAGCTTGAGATCGAACGAGGGAACCGTCAGCCGTGCGCCGTCATAGGTCATGCGGAACGAGACCGCGGCCCGGCGCAGCCGGTCGGGCGGAACGCCGGCCGGCTCGAGCCCGAGCCATGCCAGCGCCACCCGCAGATTGTCGGCGACGAGATCGACCTCGCCTTCGTACATCGGCGCCGCGTCGGTCGAGCTGATGCGCCCGAAGGCGGTCACCTCGGTGCCGCCGGGCCCAAGCGCCGAGAGCTGGCGAAGCGCCATCTGCCGGTCGAGGAGGCGAAGCTCCGCCCGCGCCTGGCGCACGAGGCCGCCGCGCACGCCGATCGCCTCCGCCGTCAGCACGACGGAAAGATCGCGACCGTCGGCGCCGCCGCGAAGCCCGACGATCGTCGGCAGCCACCGTTCCAGTTCGAGGCGGCCGAAGGCGAGCTGGATCTCGCCGGCGCGCAGGCTTTCCGCCAGGTCGACGCGCCCGGTGACGCGGGCGCCGTCGACGTCGAAGGAGAGGTCGGAGAGGATCAGCCGGCCGTCGCTCCAGGCGAGCTTGGCTTCCGCCGTCGCCGCGCCGGCGAGCGGCACCGCGACGATGCCGAGCCGGGCCAGGAACCTGCCGCCGTCGGCGGCGGTCAGCTTGATCGGCCCGCCCAGTTCCAGGCCGCGCTCGCCGCGATTGACCGCACCGGCGAGCGAGACGTCCGCGCCCGCGCCTTGAACCCGTGCGGCGAAGCCGACCGGACGCCCGGCCTCGAGCCGTCCGATCGTGAACTCCAGCCGGACCGGCTCGCCGCCGAGACGCGCCGTGCCGCGGATATCGAAAGGACCGGCGGGAGCCCCCGGAACGACCGTCAGCATCGCCTGGTCGAGCGCCTGGCCCTCCGGCCCGACCAGCGCGCCGTCGACGATCTCGAGGCGTTCGATCGGAAGCGTCGGCCACTCGCCTGGGCGCGAACGCCATTGGCCGAAAGCGGCGGTCTTGAGGCGCGGCCCCACCAGCGAGACGCTCCGAGGCTCCACGTTGCCGAGCAACAGCGGCCAGAAGCGGACCGCGATCCGAGCCTCGCGTGCCGTCAGGACCTTGTCGCCGACCTCGAGCTCCGGCAGCACCAGGACAGGGCCGCCGGCCCAGCGGATGCCGAGACGGCCGCCGAGGGTGACCGGCTGGTCGAGCCATGCCGAGACCGAGTCCACGGCGCGGCCGCGGAAGGCATCGAGGTCGATCTGGGTGAGGAGCCCGAACAGGAGGGCGGATATCAGGACGACCGGAATGGCGGCCCAGCGGCGCTTTCGCCGCCGGAACCTCATGACACGCCGCCTACGTCAGCGATCAGCGCAACGCGGCAGCCTGGGCCTGGGTCTCTTTGACGAATCGTTGGAATTTCTGCAGCTCGCGGCCTTCGAGTCCGCCGGCCTTGACCGTTCGGACCTTCATCGGATCGACCTGCTTGTTGTCGACGAGAACCTCCCAGTACAGGTGGTTCCCGCTGGCAAGGCCGGTTCGTCCAACATAGCCGATGATCTGGCCCTGTGCCACCCACTCGCCCTCGGCCACACCCGGCGCGAACTCGTCCAGATGGCCATAGGCGGTGTCGTGCCGCGGGTCATGCTTGACCCGGATGTAGTTGCCGTAGTTTCCGCGCCAACCCATGTCCTCGACGACGCCGTCGGCCGCCGCATAGATCGGCGTGCCCTTCGGCGCCGGGAAGTCGACGCCCTTGTGCAGCTTCACCTTCTTCAGCACCGGATGGAGGCGCATGCCGAAGGGCGAGTTCACCTTGCCGCCTTCGATCGGGATCATGAAGCGGATGGCTTCGAGCGAACGTCCGCTCTCGTCGAAGAACTTCGGTTCCGCACCCTGCGGCGCGTAGTGATAGAAGCGATGCGGCGTCTTGCCGACGGTGATCTCGGCGTAGCGCAGGCGCAGCCGGTCGCTGGACTTGCGGCCGGCGGAAGCCGCGCCGAGGCGCTCGTAGATCACCTGGAACTCGGTGCCGGTCTTGATCCGCTTCGGCAGCGTCGGGTCGTATTCGAGCGCGCGGATCACGTCGTCGGCGAGCGTCGAGGGCAGGCCTGCCTGGGTCATCGAGCCGCGCAGGCTCTTCGAGACCTTGCCGGTCACGGTCTCGACCGACACGCTCGGCCGCCCGTTGACGGTGGCCGCATGGAACGCGCCGTCCTGGCCGCGCACCAGCGTCAGCGACAGGTCGGGGCGGAAATCGACGTGAAGGGCGGAAAGCCGGATCTGGCCGCCGGCGTCGGCGAGGGTCATCACGACGGTGTCGCCGACCTGAAGGCGCTTGGGATCGGCGAGATCCCGCATCGCCTCCAGAACCCTGGCGGCTTCGGCCGAGAGAACGCCGGCCCGTGCCATGATCTTGCCCAGCGTGTCGCCGCGCTCGACCGAGACCGTCTGCTGCCTCTGTGCCGGATCCGGCTTGGCTGCCGTCTCGAGCTTAGCGGCCTTGTCGCTCGACACCGACCAGTCGAGCCAGCCCGCCTGGGCCGGCCCGACTGTCGGTGTTGCGGCGGCGATCAGCACCAGCAGTGCGGTCGCCCGCGCCGATCTGATCATCTCCAGCCTCCCCCCAGTTGCTCAAATCCAAGTCGCCCGACGAACCCGAACCTACCGGACGACCGCTCCCTGTTGCTGCTGCGCTACGCCTTAGATTTTTTTGGCCAGCGCTATTTATGTCACAGTCCACTAACCGACTTTCGACAAGGGCGTCAACCCTGAATTCCTGGCTAACACAAGAAATTGGGGCCAACCGATTGATGGGCCACCATATATTGAAAACGAGGGCCGCGAATCGTATCGCGGCCCTGTGGTCACGCCCCCGATTCGCCCAAGTCTAGACCGCGAGAGCCATCCCGCCGGCGTATGGATCGGCGCCGCCGGTGACCTTGCCGCCGTCGGCGCGGACAGCATGGACGCGGGCGAAGGCGTAGCTGTAGGGGAGCCGCACCGCCTTGTAGCCATCGGCTTCCAGTGCCTCGGCGACATAGCCCGGGATGCGGAAGCAGAGGTCGATCGCGTCGCTGGTCGCCGAGAAGCGCGGCGCGTCGATCGCCTCGGTCACGCTCATGCCGTGGTCCAGCACGTTGAGGATCACCTGGAGCACGCCCATCGGGATCTGGGCCCCGCCGGGGGCGCCGACGGCCAGCACCGGCTTGCCGTCCTTGGAGACGATGGTCGGGGACGCGGTCGATCCCCGGCTCTTGCCCGGCGCGATCGAGCTTGGATGGCCGGGCCTCGGGTCGAAGAAGCCCATGGCGCCGTTGTACATGAAGCCGAGACCGTCGGTGATGACGCCCGACTGGTAGCCAAGCGTGTGGGTCATGGTCAGCGTCATGCCGTCGGCATCCATCGAGCAGAGATGCGTGGTGTCGGCGGCCTCCTTGAGGCCCTGGCGGATTAGCGTCGCCTTCTTGCCGCGCCTGATCTCATCGGCCGCCTCCTTGGCGCGCGCCTTGTCGATGATCTCCGCGACCGGCACCGGCACTACCTCGGGATCGCCGAGATGCTTCTCCTTCATGAGCACCGCCCGCTTCATCGCTTCGGCAACGGTGCGAATGTAGTCCGGCGAGTTGTGGCCCATGCCGGCGAGATCGAAGTTCTCGAGGATGTTCAGCATCAGCGCGACCATCAGCCCGCCGCCGGGTGGCGGGTTCACCGCGACCTCGTATCCGCGATAGGCGATCTTGACCGGCTTGCCCTCGACGACGCGATAACGCTCGAGGTCCTCCATCGTCATCAGCCCGCCATGGCGGGAAAGATCGGCGACCATCTCCTTGGCAAGGGCGCCGCGGTAGAAGCTCTCGGGCCCCTCGGCGGCGAGGCGCCGGAGCGTGCGGCCGTAGTCGGGGTTCTTCACCCTGGTGCCGATCGGATGGAAGTTCCCGTCGGGGCCGAAGAACAGCCGGTGCGCCGCCTTGCACAGCTCCATGCGCTCGATCGGATCGGCACGACCGAGACCCTCGCGCGAGTTCCAGTAGGTGTGGACGAACGGCGTGATCGTGTAGCCGTCCTCGGCCAGCTTCACCGCCGGCATCAGGAGATCTTCCCATTTGAGCTTGCCGTAGCGGCCATGGATCGCCTGGAAGCCCGCGACCGAGCCGGGCGTCGCGATCGCGCCATAGCCCACGTCGTTGACCTTGTCCTTGAGCACGAACGAAAATCCGTCGCGCGTCTGGTACTCGATCAGATGCGTCCACATGTCGGCGCGGGCGGCGAGCGGGGCGCGGCAGTAGAAGTCGATCATCTCGTGCCGGCCCTGCTTCGGCGCGTAGATCTGGCAGGAGCCCAGGCCTGCGACGCCGCACATCAGCCCGTCGACGACGCCCTGCGCGAAGGCGGTGGCGATCGCCGCGTCGACGGCATTGCCGCCGGTCATGTAGATGCGCGCGCCCACCTCGACCGCTTCGGGCTGCGGGGCGACGACGATTCCGCGCTTCATCGGACTCTCCTCGAAGGGATGGCCCGATGATGAAGACGACAACGCCCCGGCTCAAGGCCGGGGCGTTGAAGGCGAACCGGAACGGAAGCTCAGGAGAGCGCGCGCTGGACCCGCGCGAAGCCAGGCAGCTCGCCGCGGCTCAAGGCATAGGCACCGTCGCCGATCAGCGCGTGGACGGCCGAGGCCAGGATCAGGAAGGCCGGATACTCCCAGCCGCCGCCGGCCGCCGAAAACACCCAGCCGTTCGGCAGATGG
>CAZDGR010000075.1:0-13538 GCA_964504845.1 uncultured Rhizobium sp.
AGGTCGGAGCGGATCGCCATGGCGCGCGTCGCCGGCGCCACCATGCGATCGAAGGCACCGAGCAGGCCGGTCTCGGCCGCCACGTGGTTCACGACGATGACATGGCCGCCGGGCACGCAGACGCGCCTCAACTCCTGAAACAATTTCGTCATATTCGGCACCACCGCCGCGACGTACATCGCGACCACCGCCTCGAAGCTCGCATCCCCGAAGCCCATGGCCTGCGCGTCCATCTCGTGCAGGCCCTGGACGTTGGGCAGATCCCCGGCGCGCTTGCGCGCGCGGGCGAGCATCTCGCGCGAGAGGTCGATGCCGGTCACCTTGATGTCGCGGCGATAGAGCGGCAGCGAAAGCCCGGTGCCGACGCCGACCTCGAGCACGGACCTGGCCCCGGTCGCGTTCGCCGCCTCGACCGCCATCTTGCGCCCGCGCTCCAGCAGCGGGCCGAAGACGGCGTCGTAGACCGTCGCGCCCTTGCCGTAGACGCGGCGGATCAGGTCGAGATCCACGGGACTCTTTTTAGGCGCGGGCCGGCTCGGCCGGCGCGTTGCGGAAATGGATGAGCCGCCAGTAGCCGCCGAGGTTGACGCGGCGCACCTGGACGATCTGCAGGCGGGCGCCATCGGCCAGGTGCATCAGGCGCACGTCGGGGCGGAAGCCGATGACCTCGGCGAAAGGCCCGCAGGCCTTCTCGATCATGCGCAAAGGCCCGCCGGACGAGGCGAAATGATTGACCACGACGATGTCGCCGCCGGGCACGCAGACACGCTTCATCTCGGCGATCAGCTTCATCGGATCGGGCACGACGGAGGCGACGTGCATGGCGACGACCGCATCGAAGCTGCGATCGGCGAAGCCCATGTTCATCGCATCCATCTCGATCAGGCCGCCGATGTTGGCGAGGCGCTTGCGGCGCACCCTGGTCTTGGCCCGCTTCAGCATCTCCGGGGAGGCGTCGATGCCGACGACCCAGGAATCCTTGCGATACAGCGGCAGCGCCAGGCCGGTGCCGACGCCGACGTCGAGGATGCGCTGATTCGCCCGCCTGTTGGCGAGCGCCACGGCGTCCTTGCGCCCGGAATGGAAGATCGCGCCCTCGAGCACGTCATAGAGTGGCGAGAGGCGTCGATAGCTGGCGCGGATGACCGATAGGCTGTTCATTTTTTTGAGTCGGCGGTCGTACGGCGAAGGGGGATCCGGACGGACGGCGCGGCTCAATCGAGCCGATGCCGATCCCATCACAGATTCGAGAGCTTAGGAAGGGCGAAACGGTATTTCGCGGGATATAGTCGGCATCGATGGATCCCCTCCGTGAGCTCTATTCGGCCAAGCCGGCAGGCTACTTCGCCAATGCCCGGGATGCCGAGGTGGTTCCGCTTCTGAACCGCCCGGCGGACCGCGCGCTGGAGCTCGGGTGCGGCGACGGCGCCACGCTCGGGCGGATGCAGGAACGCGGCATCGTCCGCTGGGCCGCCGGCATCGAGATCGACGCGGAGGCGGCAGACCGGGCCAGGGCCCGGCTCGACCAGGTTCTCGTCGGCAACATCGAGGCGATCGCCGACGAGGCCTTGCCGACGGACCTCGACCTGATCCTCTGCCTCGACGTGCTCGAGCATCTGGTCGATCCCTGGGCGGTGACGCGACGGCTCTCCAAGTGCCTCAGGCCTGGCGGCGTCCTGATCTCTTGCATCCCGAACATTCGTCACGTCGGAACCTTGATGCCGCTCTTGCTGAAAGGCCGTTTCGACTACGCCGAGGCCGGCACGCTCGATCGCGGCCATCTCCGCTTCTTCACCCGGGACACGATCGGCGACCTGTTCCAGCAGGCGGGATTGCGTGTCGCCCGCATCGACGCGCCGGTCATGGGCAAGTCGGCCTGGCTCAACGCGCTGACCTTCGGGCTCGCCCGCGACCTCTGCGCCTATCGCTACTTCGTCAGAGCCGAGGCCCGGTGATCTTCGGCGCGCTTCTCGGCACCGCGGCGACGCAGGCGGCGAACCTGGCGACGGCGATGATCGTCGCCCGCGCGCTCCTGCCGGAAGGGCGCGGCGACCTGCAGCTGGTCGTGCTGTGGCCGATGCTGGCCGCACAGATCGCGTCCCTGTCGCTGAACGAAGCGCTGCTGGTGCTGACCGCTTCCGGATCGGGCGACAGGCGGCGGCTGTTCGCGGCCGGGCTCTGGATCACGCTGGCTCTCGCGCTCCTCGCTGTCGCGGTCGCCGGGCTCTGGCTGGCGCCAAGCGCGCTCGCGTTGAGGCCCGACGATGTCAAGGAAGCCGGACGCCTCTGCCTCTGGCTGGTGCCGGCGACGATGCTGTCCACGTTCTTCCTCGATGCGCTGCGCGGCCGCCTCGATCACCGGGGATGGACGGTGCTACGCACGGTGCAGGCCCTGGCCTATCTCGCCGGCACGCTGGTCGCCTGGCATCAAGGGAGCGGCCTCGTCGGCTTCGCGCTCGCATTTGTCGCCTCGCATGGGCTGGCGCTCGCCGCGTCCGGCATCAGGCTCGCCGCTCTCGGCGGCCTCGCGGTCGAGGCGCCCAGCAAGGAGACCGCGGCACCGCTGGTCTCGCTCGGCCTTCGCCTCCATACCGGCTTCGTGATCCAGGTGCTCGGCGGACGGGTCGATCAGATCGCGATCGCGCTCCTGCTCGATCCCGCCTCGCTCGGGCTCTACGCCGCGGCGATGACGCTGGTGCTGGGATTGCTGCAGCTCGCGCAGTCGGTTTCGCAGGCGATGTTCCCGCGCGTGCTGGCGCTGCCCGAGCGCCCGGCCAAGGCGCGCCAGGTGCGCCGCACGCTGGCGCTCGTGCTCGGCGGCGTCGCGATCGCTGCGATCCTGACGTTCGCGCTGGCGGAGATCGTGATCCGGCTGCTGTTCGGCGCCGCCTTCGCGCCGGCTGCCGACCTCGTGCGCCTGCTTCTGATCGGCATCGTGCCGCACGCCAGCCGCGAGGTGTTCATGCTGGCGCTCAAGGTCGAAGGCCGTCCGCTCGCGATCGGCCGTGCCGAGGCGATGAGCCTCGGATTCTTCGCGGGCCTGCTGGCGCTGCTGGTGCCGCGCTACGGCGCCTTGGGCACCGCCGTCGCCTATGCGGCGACCCAGTGGCTGGTCGCCGGCATCATGGCCTGGCAGTGCCGCGGGCTGCTCACCCTTCGCGGCGGCTGAACAGCACCTTGTCGACGCGCCGGCCGCCGAGGTCGGTGTCCAGCACCTCGGCCTTCCAGCCGTCGCTGACTTCCACGACATCTCCCTCTGCCGGCATCCGCTTGAGCAGGTTGAGCATGAGGCCGGCGACCGTGTGGAATCGCCCGCCGCTCTCGATCCTGATGCCGAATGTCGTCTGGATCTCGTCGATCGTCGTCGTGCCGTCGACGAGATAGGAGCCGTCCGCCCTCGGCGTGACGCTCGGGGCCATCCGCCCGCCTTCCTCGGCGAGGTCGCCGGCGATCGACTCGACGATGTCGGTCAGCGTCAGCAGCCCTTCGAAGCTGCCGAACTCGTCGACGACGAAGGCGATGTGCACGGGACTTTGTTTCATCGCCTTCAACGCATCGAGGATCGAGCTGCTCTCGGGCAGGAACAGAGGCTGTCGTATCGCGCGCTCCACGTCGATCGTCTCGCCGTCGACGACGCGGTCGAGCAGGTCCTTCTTCTGGACGATGCCGAGCGGCTCGTCGAGATTGCCCGAGCGTGCGACGACGATCCGCGAATAGGGGATCGTGCGAAGATCGGCGATGACCGACTTCGGATCGTCGGCGACGTCGATCCACGCGACCGACCGGCGCGGCGTCATGATGCCGGCGACCGGCCGGTCGTCGAGGCTCAGCAGCCGCGTCATCATGTCCTTGCCGGCGGGATCGATGATGCCGGCCTCCGCCCCCTCGGCGATCACCGTCGAGACTTCCTCGGCGGTCACCGTCGCGGCGTCGGTCTCGCGGACGCGGAGCAGCGCCAGCACCAGCGAGGTCGACGCGGTGAGCACCGCGACAAAGGGGCGGCCGAACGCGGCGATGGCCGACAGCGGCCGGGCGATCCGGGCCGCGACCGTGTCGGCATGGACCAGCGCGATCCGTTTCGGCGCCAGCTCGCCGATCACCAGCGAGGCGTAGGTGATGGCGACGACGACGACGCCGAAGGCGGCGGTGTGACCGTAGGGTGCAATCACAGGCAGCGTGTCGAACCAGGCGCCGAGCTTTCCCGCGAGCGTGGCGCCGGACACGGCGCCGGCGAGGATGCCGATCAAGGTGATGCCGATCTGGACCGCCGAGAGAAAGCGGCTCGGATCGTCCTTGAGCCTGAGCGCCGCCTCGGCGCCCAGGTCGCCGGCCTGGGCCATGGCCGCCAGGCGCGGACGCCGGGACGAGACGATCGCCAGCTCCGACATCGCGAACACGCCGTTGAGGACAATGAGAAGGAAAACGACGACGAGCTCGAATCCGATCAGGGGTCCTTATGTGCCGGCCGACCCTGCGGCCCGGGACCGGCAAGCTTAACAGGACGGGACGCCCGGAGGAGACGCACGCCGGCAATTTTAGGAAAGAAACCACCGACAGATCTGTCATATTAATGAATAAGTAAACGAAACCGTGGTCCGGCAACCGCCTCGACGGGCCCCCGCCCGGTCCCTATCCTCCGCCGAGATGGCCGCCCCGCCCCGCCTCGACATCGTCATCGTCAACTGGAACTCAGGGCCGCAGCTCCGCCGCTGCCTCGAATCGATCGTGCCCGTCGACCGGACCGGGTTCCATCTGGCCCGGGTGGTGGTGGTCGACAACGGCTCGGTCGACGCCTCGCTGGACGGGGCCAGGGGGCTCGACCTGCCGCTGACCGTGATCGAGCTCGGCCTCAACGCCGGCTTCGCCGCCGCCTGCAACGCCGGTGCTGCGGGATCGAGCGCCGACTACATCCTGTTCCTCAACCCGGACGCGGCTCTCTACCGGGACTCGCTGTCCAAGCCGCTCGCCTTCCTGGAGACGCCCGGGAACGCCGAGATCGGCATCCTCGGCGTGCAGCTGGTCGACGACGACGGCGAGATCAGCCGGAGCTGCGCCAATTTCCTCAGGCCCCGGCACATCATCGCGCATACGACGGGCCTCAACCATCTGGCACCGAAAATCTTCCCGCATCACTTCATGATCGACTTCGACCATCGCACCAGCCGGGTGGTCGACCAGGTGATGGGTGCCTTCTTCCTGATGCGCCGGCGCGTGCTCGACGAGCTCGGCGGCTGGGACGAGCGTTTCTTCGTTTATCTGGAGGACGTCGACCTCGCCTATCGCGCCCGCCTTCACGGCTGGCTCTCGTACTTCCTCGCCGATGTTCGCGCCTTCCATCGCGGCGGCGGCGTCTCGCGCCAGGTGAAGGCGGCGCGCCTGTTCTACTCGCTCCGAAGCCGCATCCTCTATGCGTTCAAGCATTTCCATCCGGCAATCGCGACCCTCGTGCTCGGCGGCACGCTGTTCCTCGAGCCGGTGACGCGCTTCGTCTATGCCGCGCTCGGCAACTCGCCGACCACCGGCGGCGAGACGATGAAGGCCTATTGGCTGCTGCTTCGCGATCTTCCCTTCGTCCTGTCGCTTGCCTGGACCCTGAGACACCATGCGGATACTTCTGCTCGCGCGCTACGGCCGGCTGGGCGCTAGCAGCCGAGTCCGCTTCGAGCAGTTCCTGCCGCACCTGAATGCGGCGGGGCACGAGGTCGTGTCGGCGCCGCTGTTCGACGACGACTACCTGACCGCGCTCTACGGCGAGGGCAAGCGCAAGACCACCGCGGTGCTCGCCGCCTACGCCAACCGCCTCGGCGTGATCCGCACGCGCGGCCACTACGACCTCGTCTGGATGGAGAAGGAGGCGCTGCCCTGGATGCCGGCCTCGTTCGAGGCCTGGCTGCTCCGCGGCGGCCCGCCGATGATCGTCGACTACGACGACGCGGTGTTCCATCGCTACGACCAGCATCCGAGCCCGCTGGTGCGCGGCCTGCTGCACAACAAGATCGACCGGGTGATGGAGGCGGCCTCGGTGGTGGTCGCGGGCAACGACTACCTCGCCGACCGGGCGCGCGAGGCGGGCGCGAGGCGCGTCGTCGTGCTGCCGACCGTCGTCGACCTCGACCGCTACCGCGCACCGCCGCCCTCGGGCGACGGTCCGCCGGTGATCGGCTGGATCGGCACGCCGCTGACCGGAAGCTATCTCGAGGAGGTGCGCGATTCCCTGACGCGCTTCGCCGAGACCGGGGCCGCCAAGCTGATGCTGATCGGCGCCGGCAACGACGTGCTGCCGGGCGTTCCGGCCGAACGCGTCGACTGGCGCGAGGAGTCGGAAGCCTCCGATATTTCCAGGCTCGACATCGGCATCATGCCGATCCCCGACGAGCCGTTCGAGCGCGGCAAGTGCGGCTACAAGCTGATCCAGTACATGGCGCAGGCGCGCCCGGTGGTGGCGTCTCCGGTCGGCGTCAACGTCAAGCTGGTGAAGGAATCGCACGCGGGCTTCCTCGCAGCGACCCGCCAGGAATGGTGGGACGCGCTGCTGAAGCTGGTCTCCGACAATCTTCTCAGGCGGAAGATGGGCATGGACGGGCGGCGAGAGGTCGAGCGCAAGTACTGCACCGACGTGATCGCGCCCAGGTTGATCGACCTGTTCCGCGAAGTCGCCGGTCAGGCCGAGAGCGCGCGGCGATAGACATCCAGCGTCGCCGATGCCACCGCGACGTCGGTGTGCTCGGCCTCGACGATCCTGCGGGCCTCGCGTCCCAGCCGGCGGCGCAGCGCCGGATCGGCGGCAAGGCGCGCGAGCGCGTCCGCCAGCGTCTCGGGGTTCTCCGGCTGGACGACGAGTCCGTTGACGCCGTCGCGCACCAGCTCGCGGCAGCCGGGGACGTCGGTGGTGAGGAGCGGCCGTGCGCAGGCCGCCGCTTCGAGCAGCGCCTTCGGCACGCCTTCGCCGCCCCGCGACGGCTGCACCGCGATCGCCGCCTCGGCCCAGACTTGCGGGATGTCGCTTCGCTGTCCCCACCATTCGACGACGCCCTCGCCGACCCAGGCGCGGATCTCGTCTTCGGTCACCGATGTGGGATTGTCCGGATCGGGCGACCCGACCAGCGCCACGCGAAGCGGCGTGCCGCGCGTCTTCAACCGCCGTGCCGCATCGACCAGGTCGGTGACGCCCTTCAGGCGGACGAGGCGTGCCACCATCGCCGCGACCGGCGTTCCCGGCGTCTCCTCCGTCGGCGAGAAGCGGCGCACATCGACACCTGATCCGCGGATCAGCACCGAGCGCTCCTCGGTACCGATGCGCGCGGCACGCAGGGTCGCGAGGTCGTCGCTGTTCTGCAGCAAGGTCCAGACGCGCGGGCTCGCGCTCAAGGCGCGCAACGCGGCGCTGATCGGTGCGCGCAGGAACCCGGCGGCACCCGCCGCGCCGCTGTAGAGAAGCCCCAGACCCGTCAGCGCATTCACCACGGCCGGCACGCCCGCGATCCTGGCGGCGATGGTGCCGAACACGACGGGCTTCAGCGACAGGTGATGGACGATGTCCGGCCGCTCGCGTCGATACAGGCCGACGAGGTCGAGGATCGACGCGACATCCGCAAACGGATTGCGAAGCCCGCGGCGGAGCCGGACCGGCACCAGCTTGAAGCCTTCGGCCTCGATCGTCTTCGCGTGATCGCCGATCCGGGTCGCCACGACGACGCGATATCCCGCGTCGCGCGCGGCACGGGCGAGTGTCATCCGATGCGAGACGAAGAAGTAGTCCTCGGCGACGAGGAAGAGGAGCGTCTTCACGCCCACCGCTTCGCCCATGCCTGGAACATCAGCACGCACCAGAGCCGGTGCTGGTGGTTGCGCGTGCCGGCGAGGTGCTCCTCCCACGCGGCCCGGATCGGATCGGCGGCGAGCGCGCCATGCAGCGCCGAAGGCGCCAGCAGCGACTCCGCCCAGTCGCGGAGCGGACCGCGCAGCCATTCGGCGAGGGGAAGCGCGAAGCCGGTCTTCGGTCGCTCGACCAGGTTGCGCGGCACATAGCGGTCGAGCACGCGGCGGAGCGCCCATTTCCCGGTCGAGCCGCGCACGCGCATCGAGCGCGGCAGCGACCATGCCAACTCGATCACGCGGTGATCGAGAAGCGGCGCGCGCGCCTCCAGCCCCACCGCCATGCTGGCGCGATCGACCTTGGCGAGGATGTCGTCGGGCAGATAGTCGAGGCTGTCGCGAAGCTGCATGCGCTCGACCGGATCGGCGAGCGCCGCACCCGGTGCCGGAGGCGGCGGATGGGGGGACAGCATCGGCGGCGGATCCCACTGGGTCAGCAGCTGCTCGTGCATCTGGTCCGCGCCCTCGGCGCCGAGCACCGATGTCAGCTTCTGCACCTTGTCGCCGAGCTCGCGCGGGCGGACCGACTCCGGCAGGAACGACGCCGCCTCGTCCCAGAAGCGACCGGGTACGGCCGCGGCGAGGCCGGCCGCGAATCCCCTAACGCCCTTCGGGATCTCGAGCACCGGGGCGAGCTGCGCCATGGCGACGTGGCGGTTGTATCCGGCGAAGACCTCGTCGCCGCCGTCGCCCGACAGCACGACGACCACATGCTCGCGGGCGAGCTTGCTCACCATGTGCGTCGGGATCTGGGACGAGTCCGCGAAGGGCTCGTCGTAGATCTCGGCCATCGCCGGCACGAGATCCAGCGCGTCCTTCGAGGACGCGGTCAGCGTCACATGATCGGTGCCGAGATGGCGCGCGACCGCCTCGGCATGCCGGGACTCGTCGTGGCTCGCCTCGCCGAAGCCGATCGTGAAGCTCCTCGCCTTCGCGGTCGAGGTCGCCTGCATGAGTGCTGCAACGGAAGAAGAATCGATGCCGCCCGAGAGCAGCACGCCCAAGGGGCGGTCGGCGATCGTGCAGCGCTTGACCGCATCGCGGAGCATCGCGTCCAGCCGCTCGATCGCTTCGTCCTCCGGGAACGAGGCGCGGGGACGCGCGGCAATCTCGGCCAGGCTCCAATAGGGCTCGATCACCGGCTCGGCGTTCGGCGCCAGGGTCAGCAGATGCGCCGGCGGGAGCTTCCTCACGCCGGCATGGATGGTGAGCGGCTGAGGCACATAGGCCCGGCGGAAGAAGTGCGAGAGCGCGACCGGATCGATCGCGCCCGGGCAATCGGGGTGCGCCCGCAGCCCCTTCAGCTCCGATCCGAACAGCAGCAGGCCGCCGTTCCAGGCATAGTAGAGCGGCTTCTCGCCCATGCGGTCGCGGGCGAGGGTCAGCGTCTTGGTCTCGCGATCCCAGAGCGCGATCGCGAACATGCCGACGAGGTTCTGCAGCGCCGCCTTGGCGCCCCATTGCGTCGCCGCGGCAAGCATGACCTCGGTGTCGGACTGGCTCTGGAAGCGATGGCCGAGGCTCGACAGCTCCGCCTTCAGCTCACGATAGTTGTAGATCTCGCCGTTGAAGATCGCGACGAAGCGCCCGTCGGCCGAGACCATCGGCTGATGCCCGCCCGGGGAGAGATCGATGATCGCGAGCCGCCGGAACCCGAGCGCGACACCCGACGGCGCATCCACCCAGTCGCCATCGTCGTCCGGCCCGCGATGACGGATCGCGTCCATCATCGCGCGGACATGGCCGCTCAGCGCCTCGCTGGACGCGCCCCGCCGATCGAGAATGCCGACCACGCCGCACATGTGCGGGACCTTAAGCGGTCAAGGCCGCACGGGCGAGACCCGATAGCCGAGCACCGGCCCGTTCCAGGCGGCGGTGCTGAGGTCGTGCTCCTGGAGGTCGCGCACGCGCGGATGGGTCGAGATCACGCGCCGCCAGAAGGCGAGCGCGGCGAGGTTCTTGCGCGCGATCGCGGTCTCCCACTCGCCGGGATACTTCTCGAAGATCGCGTTGACCGCCTGGGTCCCGATGCCGCCGCGCCGGTATTTCCTCAAGATGAAGAACTCGGCCATGTTGCGCTCGACGTGCGCCTTCGCGTGGCCGTGCCGGTTCAGCAGCGCGAAGCCGGCGATCTTGTCCTCGACCCGAAGCAGCAGCGGCACGCGGCCCTCCTCCTGCCAGTAGGCGTCGAGATGGGGATAGGCCGGGAACAATCCCCGCTCGTCGACGTCGCCGCGCGGCAGCCCCGCCCAGAGCTCCGAGAAGTCGTGGGTGTAGAGCTGGAACAGGTTGTCGAAGACGGGGCGCTGGGCGAGCCGCGCGATTTCCAGGATGACGGTCATGGGGCGCGGACCTTGGCGGTCGCGCCTCGCCCGGTCAACGACGGCGACGGTGCCGCTCTCTAGCCGTGGCGCCCGCGGCTGTCCGTGGGCGCCTGGCCGCGATCGGTCATGCCGTAGTCGCGGATCACGCCGGCGATGCGAAGGCGATAGTCCCTGAAGATGCCGCCGCGCCCGGCCGCTTGAGCAAGCCGGTGCTGCTCGACATTGCGCCAGGCCTGCACAGCATCCTCGTCGCGCCAGAACGACAGGGACAAGAGCTTGCCCGGTTCGGCGAGCGACTCGAAGCGCTCGACCGAGATGAAGCCGTCGATCTCGGCAAGGCGCGGCTTGAGACTCGCGGCGATGTCGAGATAGGCCGCCCGCTTTCCCTCGGCCGGCCAGACTTCGAAGATGACGGCGATCATCGGGCGCTCCTTGTGCTCTCGCTCAGACGACTTTCTGCAGGAAGGTGCGCTTCTCCGCGAGGATGAAGCGCTCCTTGCTTGCGAACTCGAAGTTCGCCTTGCCCTCGGGATCGGCCTTGATGCGGGCGCGGTAGGCCTCGTAGGCGGCGAGGCTGTCGAACGAGATCAGCGCCCAGCCGATGTTGTTGGTGCCCTCGTGCGGCAGGAAGTATCCCAGCAGCCCGCCGCCGCAGCGCGGGATGATCGAGAGCCAGTTCCTCGAATAGGCCTCGAAGGCGTCCCGCTGGAACGGGTCGATCGCGTAGCGGATCAGGACGGTCACGGTCATTGGTATCTCCCTCTTGGATGGGGCGACCCTACCGGCGCGGTCAGGACGACGTTTCGGCCCGCACCGAAGCTTGGCGGAACTCATCGGGTCTGATATCGTTGCTATCAACGCTATCGAACCGGACCCATGCCCAAGAGCATCGTCATCCGCAATCTCGACGACGAGGTCGCCTTCAAGATCCGCCTCCGCGCGGCCCGGCACGGGCGCTCGATGGAGGCGGAAGTCCGTGAAATCCTTAAGCTTACCGCCCTGGCAGAGCCCGGCGGGGACTTCTGGGAGCGGGCGGCGAAGCTTCGGATGGCGACGCGCGAGGCGGTGCAGACCCCGGCCGAGGCCCTGCTTCGCGAGTCCAGGGAAGAGCGATGAGACCGAAGCTCGAGCGCGGCTGCGTCGTCGACGCCAGCGTCGTCATCAAGTGGTTCGCCGACGAGCCGCTCAGCCAGGCGGCGATCGCGCTCCGCGACGTGCCGCTGCATGCGCCGGACCTGCTGACCGCCGACTGTGCCGAGATCCTGTGGCGGAAGGCGCTCCGCCACGAGATGACCGAGGCCCAGGTCGACGAGGCGGCCGAGCTGCTGCAGCAGGCGCATATCGGGCTGCACCCCACCCGCTCGCTGATCGAGCAGATCCTGGGATTCGCCCGCACCCTCAAGCACCCGACCCGCGACTGCGCCTATCTGGCGACCGCCTGGCTGCTGGAGATCCCGCTGGTCACCGCCGACGAACGCCTCGCCGCCTTCGTCCGCGCCGGTGCGGCCGAGCAGACGAACCTGCCCACGGTGCTGCCGTTGAGGCTGTTCCAGGCGTAGGGGCGGGCTTGGGCCGCCTTGCCCCATATTGCACCTGCGTGATATAGCCCGCCGGCCTTCAAATCCCTTTGAAATCCGGCCGGTTCATGGACATCCAGGCGACCTCGATCCCCGAGGTCAAGATCATCGCGCCCAAGAAGTTCGGCGACGCCCGCGGGTTCTTCTCCGAGACCTATAACCAGCGCGCATTCCATGCCGCCGGCATCACCGACGTCTGGATTCAGGACAATCACTCGATGTCGGGGCCGAAGGGCACCGTGCGCGGGCTGCACTACCAGATCGAGCCGACCGCCCAGGCGAAGCTGGTGCGCGTGGTGAAGGGCGCGATCCTGGATGTCGCGGTCGACATCCGCAAAGGCTCGCCGACCTATGGCAAGCACATCGCCTGCGAGATCTCGGCCGATGCCTGGAACCAGATCTACGTGCCGGCCGGATTCGCGCACGGCTTCTGCACGCTGACCCCGGACACCGAGGTCCTCTACAAGGTGACGGCGCTCTATTCGAAGGACGACGAGTTCGGGATCCTCTGGAACGACCCGGCCCTTGGCATCGACTGGCCGGTCGAGCCGTCGGACGCGCTGCTGTCGGACAAGGACAAGATCCTGCCGACCTTCGCGAACGCGCCGGTCCACTTCACCTACTCAAAGTCATGAGCACCGTTCTCGTCACCGGCGGCGCCGGATTCATCGGCTCGGCGGTCGTCCGCCAGCTCCTCAAGGAAGGCGCGTCCAAGGTCGTCAACCTGGACAAGCTGACCTATGCGGCCAACCTCGCCTCGATCCCGGGCACGGACGGCAATCCCCGCTATGCGCTGGAGCGCGTCGACATCTGCGACGCGGCCGAGGTGCAGCGCGTGTTCACGACGCACAAGCCCGACGCGGTGATGCATCTGGCGGCCGAGAGCCATGTCGACCGCTCGATCGACGGGCCCGGCGCCTTCATCCACACCAACGTCATCGGCACCTTCAACCTGCTGCAGTCGGCCTTGGGCCATTGGCGCGCGCTCGAGGGTGCGGCGAAGGACGCGTTCCGATTCCTCCACGTCTCGACGGACGAAGTCTACGGATCGCTCGGGCCCACCGGCGCCTTCAGCGAGACCACGCGCTACGATCCGCATTCGCCCTATTCGGCATCGAAGGCGTCGTCCGATCACCTGGCGCGGGCCTGGTGCGACACCTATGGCCTCCCGGTGCTCGTCACCAACTGCTCGAACAACTACGGGCCGTACCAATTCCCGGAGAAGCTGATCCCGCTGATGGTCTTGAAGGCCATGCGCGGCGAGAAGCTGCCGGTCTACGGCAAGGGCGACAACATAAGGGACTGGCTCTACGTCGAGGACCACGCCGCCGCGCTGCGCCTCGTCGTGAAGAAGGGCAAGCCCGGCGAGACCTACAACATCGGCGGCCGTGCCGAGATGCAGAACATCGAGGTGGTGAAGACCATCTGCAGGCTGGTCGACGAGCTTCGCCCGGGCAATGCCCCACGCGAGGATCTCATCACCTACGTCAAGGACCGCCCGGGCCACGACCAGCGCTACGCGATCGACGCCTCCAAGATCGAGCGCGAGCTCGGCTGGAAGCCGTCGCTCGGATTCGACCAGGGCATCCGCCAGACGGTCGAGTGGTACATCGGCCGCGAGGACTGGTGGCGCCCGATCCTAGACGGCCGCTATCAGGGCGACCGCCTCGGCCTGAAGTCATGACGATGCCGCGCGCATCGAACCCCCTCTCCCGCGTCGTACGCGGGGGAGGGTTGGGGTGGGGGCGAGCGCAGCGAGGAC
>CAZDGR010000076.1:0-13432 GCA_964504845.1 uncultured Rhizobium sp.
CTCCCATTAGGCGGTGGGTGACGAACTTGGTCTCGTCGCCGAGATGGCAGGAGAGGCAGAGCTGGGCGCGCGCCACCGGATCCTCGGTCGGGAACAGACCCAGCTTCTGCAGCTCGGCGGTCGAGCTGACACCGGCGACATGAGGCCCGAGCCAGCGCTGGCCACCACCATGACAGCCTTCGCAGCCGACACCGTCGGAGAGCTGGAACTGCCGGCCGCGAAGCTCCGCCGCGACATTGTCGGAGTGGCAGTCGAGACAAGCCTTAGCCGTATGCGCATCCGGCAGGCCGAGATTGCGGGCGATCCGCTGCGAGCGCGGCTCCAGCAGCACCGCATAGGCCTTGGCGTGCTTGTCCTGGCGCTGCCAGATCAGATACTCGTTCTGCAGAACCTGCGAACCGCGGACCGGTTGGGTCGCGCCGTGGCAGGTCGATCCGCCGCAGCTGGTCACACCCAGATGGATGTCCGGTCCCTTCGACGGTAGGGTGGTCTGGGCTGCGGCACCGTCGAGGCTGAGCGCCGTCAACGCGACCAACAGGATCCGCCTCATCTTCCCCTCCTGATGCTGCTATGATGACAGCCATGCGTACGGTTCTTCCGTTGCTTCTGACGCTCGCCGCCACGCCCGCCGCGGCGGACAACGCCTTCACGCGCCGCTGCGAGGCCGACGTCCTGGCGAAGGCCGGCGACCAGGTGGTGGCGCAACGAAGCTGCGCCTGCGTCAGGAAGTTCCTCGCGACCAGCCTCGGCCAGTCCGGCCACGACCGCGTGCTGGCGGCGCTGGAGACGGCAGGCTGGCAAAGCGATCGGGCGCACCTCTCCGCCGACGAGAAGCAGACTGTCGGCAGCGCCCGCATCGCCTGCGGTGTCTAGGCAGCCGATCGTCATGCAGGCAATCATCGACCGCCGGCCTTGATCAGGTCGAACAGCTTCTCCGGATGCGCCCGCATCGCCGCCCCGGTCGGGCACGCGCGCACGCAGGCAGGGCCGCCGTCGAGGCCCATGCAGAGATCGCACTTCACCGCCTTCTTCGCCCCCTCGCCCTTGATCGACCTGCCGGGCCCGGGTCCGGCGCCAAACAGCAGCCACGACATCAGGCCCGGCTTCGGCGCCGACGGCTGCGCCATGTGGATCACGCCGTAGGGGCAGTTGCGCTCGCAATTGCCGCAGCCGATGCAGGTCTCCTGATTGATGAAGACCTCGCCCTCCTTCGTCCGGCTCAAGGCATCAGGCGGACAGTCCTTCATGCAATGAGGATGCTCGCAATGCCGGCACGAGGTCGGCACGTGAATGGTGGCGAAGGTCGGGCCCGCCTCCCGATCGAGACGCGATATCCCGGCATGGGTCTCGGCGCAGGCATTCTCGCAGTTGTCGCAATGGACGCAGAGGGACTCGTCGATCAGCAGCACGTCGGTTGCCTCGCCGAGGCCTTGCTTCAGAAGCTCGCCGATCGCGCCGACCTCGCTTGCCCGGGCTTCCAGCCGCGCGGTCTCGACGCCGCGCTGGGCCATCTTGCGGCTGAAGTCGGCCTTCACCTCCGGATACTGCGCCAGCAGAGCCCGCAACGCCTCCGCCTCGATCTCGATCGCCTCGGTCGCGACCGAGGCACGGACCGAGGCTGAGCGCGGCGTCCGCATCAGCATGGCCATCTCACCGACGTAGTGGCCGGCCTGGACATAGGAGAGGACGGTGTCGCGGCGGCCGACCAGCTTCGAGACGGCGACCGCGCCCGAGCGGATCAGGAACACGCGGTCGTCGACGTCGCCTTCCTTGATCAGGGTCTCGCCGGCCTTGAACGCGACAACCTTCGACTTCTCGACAACCGGCGCAAGCGCCTCGGGCGTCGCCGTCGGCGCGATGTGGGTACGGAACTGTCGGACGATCGCCGCAGCGTCGATCTGTCTCTTGATGTCGGGAACCGAGCGCGTGAGCCGCAGCATGGCGTTGCGCGGCACTTCGAGCAGCACCGAGGGCTCGACGGCGGTCACCGTCGCCGTGCGACGGCGGCCGGAGATCAGGCCCATCTCGCCGACGAAAGAGCCGACACCAAGGCGAACAAGCATCTCCGGCTTCTCCGGGTCGACCTCGACGCCGACGGCGCCGACGACGACCGCAAGGACCGAGTTCGTGTAGTCGTTCTTGCGGAAAAGGACATCGCCCGGCTGGACGCAGCGCACCTCGCTCGAAGTCAGCATCTCCCTGATCTGCAGCGGAGTGATCGCACGGAACAGCGGCACCTGGACCTTGACCGCGTTCACCAGCTCGGCCACCGACCATTTGAGGTCGGCCTTCTTGAGCTTCATCTGGATCAGCGGCTCATCCGCCGGCAGCACCGGATTGCCGAGGATATGCTCGATGACCTCGCTGCCCTGGTTGAGGCAGTTCTTGATCAATGGATATCCCGCGAGAGCGCCGATGATATAGAGGCCCGGGACATTGGTCTCATAGCTGTCGCTGACCGGCGGAGCAGCCGTCGGCGCGTCGCTGGCAAAGGTGACGCCGCAGGCCTCGACGAACTTACGGGGCGGTAGCGCGCCGATCCGCGCGATGATGCGGTCGACCTTGACCGTTGCCTCGCCCTGCGAGGTGTTGAGGACCAGCTTGCCCGGCTCGATCCTGGCCGGGCTCGCCGCCATCACCGTCTCCAGACGGCCCGCTTTCATCTCGTCCTGGACCTTGGCGACGTTCGCTGGCTTGGCGGTGACGAACTCGGGACTGTTGACGACGAGGGTAACGGCATTGCCGGCGACCAGCCCGAGCGCATTCTCGATGCCGGCGTCGCCGCCGCCGATCACCGCGATGCTCTCGTTCTGGTATTCGTCGGGGTCGTCGAGCTGGTACTGGACGAAGGGCAACTCGGCGCCCGGCACCGTCAGCTTCCGGATGTTGCCCTGAAGGCCGATCGCCAGCACCACGTTGTCTGCCTCGACCGTCTCGCCGGACTTGAGCGCGATCTTGAAGGCACCCTTGGCGCCGCCGATGCTCACGACCTCGGCGTTGAGCTGGACATTGGCGCCGGTTTCCTCGATCGCATCCTCGAATGTCTCGAGCACCTTTTCGCGCGAGCCCTCGCCGAAGTCCGCATCGCTAACCAGTGGCAGGACAGCGGGTGTCGCCATCACCAGCTTCCGCTTCTGGTAGCGCGAGATCGTGTCGCAGAGATGCGGTGCGCGCTCCAGGAGGACATGCGAGACGCCGTGCTTGGCGGCACGGCAGGCGGCGCTGAGGCCCGCCGGGCCCGAGCCGATGATCGCGATGGCGACGCGCTTGGCCATCCTATCCGCCCGGCCGGCGGACCAGCGGCCCGCGCGGCACCGTCGTCGGTCGCGCCGCCGGTGCCGGCGGCGCCTGATGCACGAGCGGACCGCGGTAGTCCTGGCGCCGGACCTCGTCGGTCACGACCCATGGCTGCCCGTCCGGCCTCAGAAAGAGCTTTCGCATCTCCTCGCGATTGAACGGGCGCGAACCGAGCCTTCCGAATACGGCGATCTGATGCCCGGTCTCGTCGACGGCGCGGTCGCGATCCAGACCCTTGGACAGTGCGAGCGCCGGCGCCGAGGTTGCCCGCCAGGCGATCAGCTCGGGCTTTGGATCCGGATTGAAGCCGTAGTAGCCGGGCTGGGTCGTCGGCGACGTCAGCTGCACGACCTTCAGCCCTCCGGCGCCGTCGGCGACATAGGCGAAGACCGAGGCGTTGGTCATGGCGACGACCACGTCGCGGACATCGCCGAGCCGGCCGTCGGCGGTGAAGCGCTGATAGATCCGTGGCGACTCCGGCCGCTCTACATCGACGATCACAAGGCCTTCTGCGCCGCCGGCGACATAGGCGAAACCGCGGGCGACATAGACGCGGTGCGGGTCGGCGATCGCGGCCAGGGCGCCCGGCACCGGCCGCGGTCGCTCGGTATGGGTCACGTCGATCACCCGCAACCCGCCGCGCGCGGCGACGAACAGATAGCGAAACTGCAGTGACGTCGCCCGAACGTCATCGATCGGAACGACCGCGAGCAGCCGAGGCTTCAGCGGATCGTCTAGATCGAGGACAACGACCCCCTTCGGCGTCGCGACATAGACGACATGCCCGGCGATGGTCAGGTGGCGCGCACCGTCGAGCACGCCACTTTGGTTCCAGGTGACCGCCCGCTTCAGGAAGTTGTTGCGGGGCTCGCCGTCGGCGAGCGTGTCGACGTCGGTCAGAATCAGCCCTTCACGGGCGTCGGTCACCAGCGCGTAGCGGTAGATGGGATGGAAGGGCTGCTCCTGGTTCTCCTGCCGCATCAGATCACCCTGATTGCGGCCGAGGGCTATCGGTTGGTTGGTCGGCAGCGCGACGCAGGTCGCATCCAGCGAGGGGATCGCCGTATCCTGCCCTAGCGGGCTCGCCGGCGCGGTGATGATCCGCTGCGAGACACCCTTGTTGGCGATCGACGCGACATCGTAGACGCGAAGTCCTCTTGCCCCCTCGGCAGACCACAGGTACTCGCCGCGAAGCTGCAGGCAGCGCGACGGGCCGCCCGCGTGCCGGTGCGACTCCGAAAGCGCCCGCTCGCCGTCGACGTGGCGGCGGAAGTTGTCCGGATAGGCCTTGGCGTGAAGATGGCTGCCTATCACCGCCTGTGGCTCGTCCCACTCCGTCACCTGGACGGCCTCGACGCCGTCGGCGGTGCCGGTCCAGGCGTTGAACCCGACGAAGTTCATGGTGTTGGTCCCGAGCAGCAGCAGCTGGGCCATGATCGCGTTGTTGTCGTTCGCCGACGAAAGGTGGCAGTCGGTGCAGGTCTTGGTCTCGGTCTTGCGCTCGGTATGGGGGTAGTGCGGCGCGAAGGCCTGGCTCGAGAAGCCCGAGGCCGAGACCGGCGGCTGCTGGATGTAGATCCGCTCGCGGTTGATGTTGGTCGACGACAGGACCAGCGCCGAGGAAGAGCGCACCGGCGCGATGATATTGTTCTTCGTGGTCGCATGACGGCCGAGCTGGAACACGTCGTCGCGCGCGACCTGCGGATTGTATGTGGCGAAGTTGCGGGTTTCGCCGCCTTCGAAGTGATGCCGCGGAGTCTTCCAGTTGGCTTGAATCGGCAGGTGGCAGCCGCCGCAGCTCGTCGTCCACGAGGTATGGCAGGTGACGCACATCATCTCCTCGTCCTGATGTGCCCGATCGGACGGCGGCACCGCCGGACCCCAGGCCATCGTGAGGTCGCGCGCCATTAGCTTCGCCCGCGCCGCCTTCTCGTTGTACGACGGATGCGCCGGATCGACCGAGTCCTTCACCAGGCTCATCTGCCATTCGAGGCCGGGCGTCACCGCCGAGCGCTGGAATAGCTTGCCGTCGCGCCACTCGAAGCGGGCGCTGCCGTCGGAGTTGCGGAGATAGGAAAGGTCGCGGCCGCCTGGCGGTGCCGCCGGGCCCGAGGTCCGGAGCAGCGGCAGCTTGTCGGCGGTGCCATGGCAATCCTTGCACTGGATCTCGATCGCATCGGCGACCTCGCCATAGATGTACCCGTTGCCATGGTTGTCCTGGGAGAAGTGGCAATCGACGCAGTGCATGCCCTTGTCGACATGCACCGAGGAAAGGTGCACCGCCTTCTGGAACTTGTCGGGGTCCTTGTGGTCGACCTGCTTGCCGTCAGCATCGAGCAGGTTGCCCTTGCGGTCCTGCTTGAAGACGGCACGGAAATTCCAGCCATGGCCGTGATAGTCGGCGAACTGGGTCTCCTTCAGCGTCGGGTTGAGGCGCGCTACTTCCTTGAGGAAGCCGAGGTCGCCCCACTTGCCCCGGGCAGCCGCCTCCTCGGGATTGCGATCGAAGACCTTCAGCGTCTCTTCGTCGCTCGGATACTTCTGCTTGGCGGGCCACATCGCCGCGGCATCGGACTCGTAGTCCCACATCGTGTAGCCGAGCATGGAGTTGAGGAAGATGTTCGGCTGGTGCATATGGCAGACCATGCACTGGCTGGTCGGTATCGCGCGGGTGAAGCTGTGCTTCAGCGGGTGGCCCGGCTCGCCTTTCGGGATCGTCGGGTCGCGCGTGGCGGCGGTGCCCATGTTGCCGAAGCGCGCATAGGGGCCGCCGTGACGCGGGTCGCGATCGTTGGCGTAGACCACGTGGCAGCCGGTGCAGCCGCTCGAACGGAAGTCGCCCGGCTGGTCGTTGGTGCCGAGGAACCACATGTACGGATCGTTGAGTCGGGTCTTGTGCAGGTTTATCACCGGAACGGCGACGCGGAGCCCGGTGCCCGGTCCGCGGTTCGACTGGCGGATATCGGGTCGCCCCGGTTCCTCCAGCCGCTGGATCTGGCCGGTCGGACTGGGCAGGCCGATCTCGGGAAAGACCGGGTTGATGTTGCGGCCACCGCGTTCGAAAACGCGAAACACGTCGCCGGGCGGGATCACTTCCCAGGCCGGCAGCGGCATCAGCTGCTCGAGGATGCCCTTGCGCCGCATCGGCTCGCTCGGAACGACCGGGCTCTTGATCGTCGCCGCAGTGCCGTCGCGCGTGTAGGCCTCGCCGAGGACGTAGTTCTTGAAGGGCAGGATGCCGTTGTTGTAGGACGCGCCGCCCCACAGCATCGCGCCGGTCGCCATCAGCGAACGCTCGGCCGCCTGGATTACGTCGATGTGGCAGGCGCCGCACGACTCGCGCGCAACCCGATAGTCGCCGGGATTGACGAAACGGATGTACTCCGGGCTTTCCCGGTTGAGCAGCGTGTAGCTTCGCTCCGGGTTGGCGGAGGACGGATATTTCCACTGTCCGGGGAACTTCGGGAGGACATGAGCGCGTCGCTTGTCGCCGGTCACCGACGCGTCGCCGCCATGGCAATCGGTGCATCCGAGCACCACGGCCGGGTTGACGTGCATGGTCGCGTCGTCGGTTGCGGTGTGGCAGGAGGTGCAGCCGGAGCTCTTCGCCGCGGCTTCCGCCGGAGTCTGCGAGCGCGGCGCCGGCGGGGCGGCCAGGGACGGAGCCGCGGCAAGCAGCGCGATCAGGAGAGCGGCGAAGCGAAGCATCTTCATCTCAGTAGGTCAGCACGACGTTGGTGAGCACGCTGTAGTACCTCTTGTTTCCATCCGCGGAATCGAACAGCTCCTTGAAGCCCTTTCCCGGCAGCAGCATGGCTCCGGAGAGCCTCAGGACCACGTTCTGGGTCAGGAACGGCCGATAGGTCAGCGCCGCCGACAGGTCCCAGCCGATGCTGCGGTCGATGCCCTCCTGCATGCGCAGCGCATCCAGCACCTTGGTGCTGGCGAACCATAGCCGGTTGGCGTTCATCGAGAAGCGAAGCTCCGGCAGCAGATCCAGATCGGCGCCGCCGCCGACCAGCACCAGGCCCGGATTGTTGAAGTTGGACTGCCCCTCCTCCTTCGACGTGCGGAGCGAAGCGAGCATCCCGTTGCGCCCGGAGAGCGCCAGGCCGCCGCCGCCGATCAAGGGGATCGCCTGACGGATCCAGTAGCTGGTGTCGGCGCCGGCGAATTGCGGATTCTCGAATATCGCATCGAAGCCGGTCTCGCGCCGGTCGTACGGATCGCGATCGCCGCTGGCATAGGCGCCGGAGAGGCGAAGCCGGAGCCAGTCGAAGTCGATCGACGGCTCCGCCGCGGCGAAGAAGGCGCGGATGTCCGCCCGCTCGTCGGTGAACGGACTGGAGCGGTCGCGGCCGTGCGCGTAATAGGCCGACGCCGTCAGGTTCATCCGCCCGACATGTCCGTCGCCGCTCAAGCCCCCAAAGATCACGTCATAGTCGCGCGGCCGCTCGAAGCCGATCGGCGCCGGGCGCTGGAGGAATCCGTTCTTGTCGTAGTGGAAGTCCTCCCGCCCCTCTCGGTTGCGGTTGTAGATCAGCGTCGCCTGGCTGGTGAATCCCAGCACCGGCGTGTCCTGGCGATAGAGGTTGAGCGCGAAGACGTCGTCCTTCCTCGGTTCGTGCCAGGCATCATTGAGGCCGCTGTTGGTGTCCTTTTCCAGCCGCCGGAACCAGGCGACGTTGTATTGCCAGAGATTGTTGGCGCGCGTGCCGAACAGCCGCAGTCCCAGCTGGTTGTCCTGGAACAGGAAGCCCCGGAAGTCCGAGATGAAGGGCTGGATGCCGAAGCGGATCGAGTCGAAGTCGTATCGGTCGGAGACGTTGCGGAGATGATAGTCGACGAAGGCGTCCTGGAGCCCGGTGAACTGGTCGGTGCGCGTGGTCCCGCGGGACGGGTCGGCATAAAGGAGCCGCGGTTCCTCCACCTCGACGCGATTGCGGTTGAAGACCGGGGTCAGGCGCAGCTCGAAGTCCGGCGGCTTGTAGGCGGTGTCGCCCTTGATCAGCGCGGCGCTGACGATGAGGCTGGTCGAGAGCACGGTCGACGGCGTTCGGCCGAACGCATCGTTGTCGCCGGGGCGCCCGGTCGACTGCAGGCCGACCGGCACCGGGAAGCTGCGCGGCTCGTAGACCGTATCGAGGATCGCCGAGACGCTGACGAAAAAGTCGCCGCCGATCGGCCGGTCGCCCTTGATCGTGCTCTGGCGGTACGGATTCCACGGTTCGTCCCGGACGCCGAGCGTATCGACCAGCCGCCAGCGGTCCGGTACCGGCGCCATCTCGTAGCGGAGCGTCGGCGACGGCGGCGGCACGGCGGTCGGGTCGACAACCAGCGGCGCCTCGCGAGGCGCCTCGCGAGGCGGCACGCCCGGGCGGCGAAGCTGCGCCAGCTCCCCATCGTCGGCGACGGCCGGAGAGATCAGCAACCAGGCGAGGGCGGCGAGAAGGCGCATCTAGAGCCCGGCGCAGACGTTGCTGGAGCGCGAGCCCAGGAAGGCGGCGACCGGGCAGCCGACGTAACGCAGGCGCACGCCGCGCGGCGCCAGCTGGTCGGCCCGGCGCGCCGGAGGGGCGTTGCCGATGCCGCTTCCGAGCTCGATCGCAGCGCGGTGGAGCCCGAGGAACGCGATCATGTCGTCCTGGTCGATGCCGTCGCCGGAGACGCCGATCGCCCCGACCAGCGCCTGGCCGCGATAGATCGGCACGCCACCCGGGAAGATCTGAAGTCCGTTCGCCAGCACCCGGGTGCCAAGAGGCGCCGGCATCCGCGTGCATTGCGTCGAGACGTCTGAGCTGGAGCTGCCGCGAACGAACAGGACATGGCCGGCGATGTCGAGGAACACCAGGTCGAGCTGAAGCCCGGTCGAGGCCGGCGTCGACTCCGCGGCGCTCCGCGACAGCGGGCCGTTCGGTGTCCCGCCGATACCGTCGGGGAAGGTCGGGCGGGCGAGGTTGCCGATGGCCCGCGCGCTCATTGCAACGCCGTCGGCAAAGGCGTTGACGCCGAGCAGAACCTGGGCCTGGGCCAAATAGGGGAGGAGCGATGGCTCGATCGACAGCGTCCGCGCGCCGTCGGCGATCCGGATGTAGCTCGCCGCCTCGGTCGAGGAGAGAAAGGAGGCCGAGCGGGCCTTCTGAAGCGAAACATCAGTTCCGAAAACCGGCGCATCCAGCGTCCGGACCAGGCCGAGGACGCGGCCGGTCCCGTCGACGACCGAGATCGTCACTTGGGCGCTGCTGCCGAGCGGATTGCGGATCTGGGCCCTGGCGGAGCCGGCTACCGCCAATGCGTGGCGAAGGATGGTCCGGACCTCGGCGGCGGTGAGATCGCTTCCCGCCTGCGGGAGATAACGGGCGGCACCGGCCTGGTCGACCAGCACCACGGCCGGCATGCCGTAGGTCGCATCGTCGCGGACGAAGCCCGACGCCGCCGAAAGGAAGGCTTGCCCCTCCTGGATCACGCCGGAGAAATAGCCGGGCACCGCCACGACGCTGCCGGCAATCGCGGTCAGTGTCCGAGGGCTGTTCGGGTCGCGCACGAGTTGGCCGCGGCTTGCGTCGGCGAACCGCAGCAGCTTGCCGTCGACGGTGATGCGGTCGGCGCGGATCGCGGTCGGCGCCTCGAAGCCGATGCTGCCGGCAAGCGCGATCAGTTCGTCGGCGTCCTGGTCGCGGTTGAAGATGTCGACGTCGAGGCCGTAGCCACCGTCGGCGATGGCGCCGATGCCGCCGACCAGCAGGCCGTTCTTGTAGAGCGGCAGCCCGCCGGGATCGGCGGAGAGCCCGAGAGGAGACCGTTTTGGCCCGACCGTGCCGTCGCTCGAGCGTCGGCTCAGGTCCGAGCACGGAAGCTGGCTCACCTGCACGCCGTAGAGCGGGCCCGACGGCGTCCTCTCCTCGCCGGGATTGAAGTGGTTCTGGACGATCTGGCTCGCGGTGCGGGTCGAGAAGGCGTTTCCCTGCGAGGACAGATAGGCTCCGGTTACGGCCTTGGCGATCGCCGCCAGGGTGTCGGGAATGAAGGCGAGGCCGTTGAGCCCGGTATTCGGGCCGCGCGGGTTGCCGAACACGGTGACGGTCCTCAGCGTCGGATCGGGCGCGATGCCCAAGGTCGCGAAGCCCGGATCGGCGAGATTGGCTCCGGTCATCTGAAAGACACCGAGGACATTGCCGACCCGGTCGACGACCGCGATCGTCGCCGGAAGTCCCCGCCCTTCCGCCTCGCTCGCCGCCTGGGCGAGGATGCGGCCGACATCGGAGGCGGTCAGCATCTCCTGCGCGCGCACCGCGCTGCCGATCGCGACGAAAATCGCCAGCAGGAGCGCGAGCAGCCTCATCGTGCCGCCCCGGCCGACTTGATGGGCACCGAGTGGGTGTGGAATGCGTGGCACGAAAGGCAGGTCGAGGCGACCTTGTTCGCGACCGGCGCCGGGCCGTCGTGGCAGCCTCGGCAGGTCTGGATTCCGGGCATCAGCACCTCCTCGCTCGACGACGAGGCCTGCGCCGCATGGCATTCGCCGCAGCCGACCGTGCTGTGGCGTGCGTGGTTGAACCGCGCCTTAGGCATGTATTCCTGCGAGACTCGCACCGGCTTCACGACCCAGCCGTCAGGCTTGCGTTCGGTCGCGTGGCAGAGTCCGCAACCGCTGGCGCCAAGGGTGGTCGCCATCGCCTCCTCGGTCCTCGCCTCGACCCAGGCGCGGTCGGCTTCCCGCAGCGCCCTTTCCTCCGGCGTCGACTCACCCGGGCGCTGACGGTCAGGTCGCGCGCGATCCACGTCTCGACGTTCGGCCAGCGCGAGCTGGCTGTAGAGCCCGGCGATGGTGCGTCGGACCTTGTCCGGTTCGCCGTGCGGCACGGTCCAGTCTGGAAAGCGCCGCTCGAAGCCGAGCGTGTGGCAGCCGCTGCATTGCGCCTCCATCCGGACCGGCCGCATCCGCTCGCCGCCGGGTTCCGGCACGTGGCAACTGGCGCAGGCGAGGGTCACGATGCCACCGACCGTCCGAAGTCCCTCGCGGCGCAGATGCTTGTCGTGCGGGAAGCGCAGATTGGAATTCTCGATCGGCCGCGATGCCAAAGAGACCCGCCGGATGTCCGGCCCGACCGGGTCGGCGACCAGACCGGGACGGAACTCAGGATGTCCGGCGAAGCTGGCGACATTCGTCAGCGCCGTCTTCGACGCGACCCCGGCGATCGCCGAATGGCAGCCGGTGCAGAAGCCGTCGTCGGCACGGGTCGCCAGCCGCACGCCGTTGTGCTCCTTGTGGCAGGACTCGCAGCGCAACCCTCCGAGGTCGACCATCTGCGGATCCGCGTGCTGGCGCGTCGAGGCGTGGCAGGCGAGGCATTGCGCGTTCTCGACCTGGACGAAAGGCCTGGCGTGGCAGTCCGAGCAGTTCTCGGCGATCGGGCGATGGACATTCGAGATCGGCCCGGTGCTCCACGCGACGAGCGGTCGGAACGACTTGGTCGCCTCGCGCACCCCCGGCGACAGCGCGGCGATCACCGGAACCGCAAGGAAGAGGACGAGGATCACAAGCGACAGTACCCAGGCGACGAGACGGCGTCCCGGCAGATGCCGCCCGACCTTCCTCATGTCGGGTGTGAGGGCCGCTGCGCTCTCGGCGTCGAAGGGATCGACCAGCTCGACCGCGATCGCCAGATCGTGTCCAGCCGGCGCGTCGCCGACTCGAAGCTCGTACGGACCGACCGAGATCCGGGCGCCACGCTCCAGGACGCCGACAGCGGTCGGTCGGCCGTCGACCAACATGATCGCATCGCCGACGGCGCGTATTTCGAAGCGCCCTTCGGCGCCCTCGATCACGGCGTGGTCGAGGCGAACGCGCGGATCGGCCAGGTGGATGTCGGCTGCGCCGCTTCGCCCGATCCTGAGCACGGCGACGTCGACGTCGCGTTCGCTGACGTCGGCGAGACCTTTGCGCTTGCGGACGATCTGCTCGATGCGGGCTTTCATCGTCACCAGAAGAAGAAGACCGAGACGACATGCGCGACCAGGGCGGCGATCAGCAGAACGGTCGCCGGGACATGCACATGCAGCCAGATGTCGAGCAGCGCCCGGTAGCGGAGATCGGCGCGGGCTCGATTCAGCAGCTCGCCCTTGCGATAGAGGAGGTGCATCAAGGTGCCGAGCTTGGCGCCCTCCTCCAGCCCAAGATTGCCCTTGGCCGCCAGGTCCTCGAGATGGGAGATGCATGCAGCGGTCCGGCAGGACGGCTCGCGCCCGGAGAGGATCCGCGTCAGCGAGCCGCCGAGTTCGAGCCGATCGCTCGCCGCCACCACCATCGCGGTGACCCGATCGTCGAGCGCCATCGCTGCCTGCCGCGCCTCGCGGTCGAGCGAGGTGATCTCTGCGACCATCGCTTCGAGCGTCTGGCGGCCGCGATTCCGGGCGGCCAGCCGCGGCAGGCGCGCGTAGGCGACGGTGCCGAAGATGCCGCTGCCGATCACCAGCAGCATCAGGGCATAGGCGAGCGTATGGACGTTCCAGCCGAACTGCAGACCGGTATGCAGCGTCCCCAGAACCAGCAGCGCCGAGCCGAGGTAGACATGGGCGGAGAGCCAGCCCCGAAGCGGCTTGGCGCTGCCATAACGCCGCTTGCGGATGCCGAACCACGCAAGCCAGAGGACGAGAAGGAAGCTGACGGTTCCGAGGCCGTAGCCAAGCCACGTGCCGCCATTCGGCGCGTCCATCGGCGTGTGGCCGACATAGAGCGCCACCGCGAGGAGACCGACCAAGCCCGCGGCCTTCAGGAACAGAAAGTCCCTGTAGGTCAGGAAGGAATCTTGCACCTCCGCGCGCCTCCCCCCCCGGAAGCCGAAGATGTGTCGCCTAGACGACCACCACCCAGTCAGGACAATCGACGGTGCACGCAAAAAAGCGAAATTTCAACGAGGCAATGAGGCCGGAGTCCCGGTCGCCCCTGCTGCGATGGCTGCCTGATAAGGAACTTGTCGCAGCCGCCGAGGCCTGGGCTGCCGCCACCCATGGTGCCGGCCAAGGCCGCAGCCGACGACACGACACGACCTGAGCGGGCTGGCGCTCCTAGTTCCTGCCTGGCGTCCCCAACGGGATTCGAACCCGTGTTACCAACGTGAAAGGCTGGTGTCCT
>CAZDGR010000077.1:0-13328 GCA_964504845.1 uncultured Rhizobium sp.
CGCCGACCCAGCCGCAGCTTCCTCCCTATTTCGCCGGCCTCAACGAGGCCCAGCGCCGGGCCGTCGAGACCGTCGACGGGCCGGTCCTGGTGCTGGCCGGCGCCGGCACCGGGAAGACCCGGGTGCTGACGACCAGGCTCGCCCATCTTCTGGCCTCGGGTGCGGCCCGGCCGTGGAACATCCTGGCGGTCACCTTCACAAACAAGGCGGCGCGCGAAATGCGCGAGCGGGTGGCCAACATCATCGGCCCTTCGGTCGAGCAGGTGTGGCTCGGCACCTTCCACGCGCTTTGCACGCGCATCCTCCGCAAGCACGCCGAGCTCGTAGGGCTCAAGTCCAACTTCACGATCCTGGATGCCGACGATCAAGTGCGCCTGCTGAAGCAGGTGCTGGAGGCCGAAGGCATCGACGACAAGCGCTGGCCGGCGCGCGTGCTGATGACCGTGATCCAGCGCTGGAAGGACCGGGCGCTGCCGCCGGAGAAGATCGGCGCGGCCGAGGCGGGCGACCTCGCCGGCGGCAAGCTGCCGCAGATCTATGCCTCGTATCAGCAGCGTCTGAAGACCCTGAACGCCGCCGACTTCGGCGATCTCCTGATGCACACGGTGGCGCTGTTCACCGCCGAGGCGGACGTGCTGCAGCAGTATCAGCGCCAGTTCCGCTACCTCCTGGTCGACGAGTACCAGGACACCAACGTCGCCCAGTATCTCTGGCTGCGTCTGCTGGCCCAGGGCCGCCACAACATCTGCTGCGTCGGCGACGAGGATCAGTCGATCTACGGCTGGCGAGGAGCCGAGATCGGCAACATCCTTCGCTTCGAGGCCGACTTCCCCGGCGCCAAGGTCATCCGGCTCGAGCAGAACTACCGCTCGACCCCGTCGATCCTGGCCGCCGCGTCGCATCTGATCGCGAACAACAAGGACCGCCTCGGCAAGACGCTTTGGACCGAGGCGGAGGCCGGCGACAACGTCAGGGTGACGGCGGCCTGGGACGGCGAGGACGAGGCCAGGCGCATAGGGGACGAGATCGAGGCGCTGCAGCGCAAGGGGCTCCAGCTCGGCCAGATGGCGATCCTGGTCCGGGCCGGCTTCCAGACCCGCGAGTTCGAGGAGCGCTTCATCACGCTCGGCATCAACTACCGCGTGATCGGCGGCCAGCGCTTCTACGAGCGGCTCGAGATCCGCGACGCGATGGCGTATCTCCGCGTCGTGCAGCAGCCGGATGACGACCTCGCCTTCGAGCGCATCATCAATACGCCGAAGCGCGGCATCGGCCAGACCACGGTGCAGACCCTGCACAAGCTGGCGCGCGCCCAGGGCGTGCCGCTGCTGGCCGCGGCCTCGGCGATGGCCGGCACCGACGAGCTCAAGCCTGCGGCGCGGCGCGCGATCGCGACCGTGGTCGAGGACTTCGCCCGCTGGCGCCAGATGGTCGACGGCGTCGGTCCGGCCGACCTGGCGCAGACCGTGCTCGACGAGAGCGGCTACACCGCGCACTGGCAGCAGGACAAGTCGGCCGAGGCGCCGGGCCGGCTCGAAAACCTGAAGGAGCTGGTGCGTGCGATCGGCGAGTTCGAGAGCCTGGCGTCGTTCCTCGAGCACGTATCGCTGGTGATGGACATCGACGAGGTCGACCCCGGCCAGCAGATCAGCCTGATGACGCTGCATGCCGCCAAGGGCCTGGAGTTCGATACCGTATTCCTGCCGGGCTGGGAGGAGGGGCTGTTCCCGCATCCGCGCTCGCTCGACGAAAACGGCAATGCCGGGCTCGAAGAGGAGCGGCGGCTCGCCTATGTCGGCCTCACACGGGCGCGGAAACGCGCCTACGTCACCCACGCTGCCAATCGCCGCATCCACAACATGTGGCAGTCGAGCGTGCCGTCGCGCTTCATCGGCGAGCTGCCGACCGACGCGATCGAGGTCGAGGCGGAATCCGGCCTCTTCGGCGGAGCGGCGGTCGGCGGCAGCTATGCCGGCTCGATCTACGAGTCCCGCCCGCCGGCCTGGCTCAACCAGCCGCGGCGCCAGGCACCGCTGATCGAGGGGCGCGCGGTCAACCTGACGCCGAAACGCTCCGGCGGCTTCCCGGCCGGCACCCGCGTCTTCCACCAGAAATTCGGCTACGGCACCGTCCGTGCGGTCGACGGGGACAAGCTCGAGATCGAGTTCGAGCACGCGGGCCTGAAGAAGGTGATGGACAGCTTCGTCACGGCGGGATGATGTAAAAAACATCACTATACATTGAAGTAGCATGGATTGTAGGCTTCGCCCTCGAAGCTCTAACGTCCGATCCGTGCCTTGATAACTGCCGCCCAGATGCGGGCCGCCCGGGCCCTTCTCGGGATCGACCAGCGGAAGCTGGCCGAGCTCTCCGGCGTGTCGCTGCCGACCATCCAGCGGATGGAGGCGAGCGACGGTACGGTCAGGGGCGTCGTCGATACGCTGACCAAGGTGGTCGAGGCCCTGAACCGTGCCGGCGTGGAGCTGATCGGCGACAACGCGGCAAGCGCCAGCGGCGGGCGCGGCGTCCGGTTCCGGGAGCCGCGGCAGAGGCCATGACCTTCCCGTCCTCGCGTCCGAGTTTCGCCGAGCTTTTCACTCCGAAGCTCGTCACGATACTCCGGGAACGCTACGGGCTGGCGGAGCTTCGCGCCGATATCGTCGCCGGTCTCACCGTGGCAATCGTGGCGCTGCCGCTGTCGATGGCGATCGCGATCGCCTCCGGCGTCGGGCCCGAGCGCGGCCTTTATACGGCGATCGTCGGCGGCTTCGTGGTCTCGCTTCTCGGCGGCAGCCGATTCCAGATCGGCGGGCCGGCCGGCGCCTTCATCGTGCTGGTGGCCGCGACCGTCGACCGGCACGGGGTCGATGGCCTCATGCTCGCGACCCTGATCGCCGGCTGCCTGCTGCTCGCGATCGGCTTCCTCAGGCTCGGCACCTACGTCAAGTACATCCCGTATCCGGTCACGATCGGATTCACCGCCGGCATCGCCGTCATCATCTTCGCGAGCCAGCTCAGGGATCTCTTCGGACTCAGCCTCGCGGACAAGGAACCCGGGCCGTTGTTGCCGAAGCTCGCGGCACTGGCGGAAGCTTCCGGATCGGTCAGTCTGCCGGCGGTCGCGATATCGGTGGCGACCATCGCCGTCATCGTCCTGATCCGCCGCTATCGCCCGCAGTGGCCGGGGCTCCTGATCGCCGTCGCCATCGGTACGCTTGCGGCTTGGGCGCTGGGGTTGCCGATCGAGACCATCGGCAGCCGCTTCGGCGGCATCCCGAACACGCTTCCGGCGCCGACGCTGCCGCCGATCTCGCTCGCCAAGGTCGAGGCGGTGCTGCCCGACGCGATCGCCTTCACGCTTCTCGGTGCGATCGAGAGCCTGCTGTCGGCGGTGGTTGCAGACAGCATGACCGGCCGGCGTCACAGGTCGAACTGCGAGCTGGTGGCGCAGGGCGCGGCCAACATCGCTTCATCGGCCTTCGGCGGGATCTGCGTCACCGGCACGATCGCGCGCACGGCGACCAACGTCCGCGCCGGCGCCCGCGGACCGGTCTCGGGCATGCTGCACGCGGTCTTCCTTCTGCTCTTCATGCTCGTCGCGGCACCGCTCGCCAGCTTCATCCCGCTGGCGGCTCTCGCCGGCGTGCTTGTCACGGTCGCGTGGAACATGGCGGAGAAGCACGAGTTCGCCACCCTTCTGCGCGCCTCGCCAGGCGACGCGGTGGTCCTGCTCGCGACGTTCCTCCTGACCATCTTCCGTGACCTGACTGAAGGCATCCTCGTCGGCTTCGGCCTCGGCACCCTGCTTTTCATGCACCGCATGGCCCATGCGATCGAGGTCGAGAATGTGTGGCCGATGGCCGAGGACGACGCCTCCGACACCGCCGCGACCGGCGGACGCCAACCTTACGACCCCGTCATGGCCACCGACCGCGAGGTCGTCGTCTACCGGATCTCGGGCGCATTCTTCTTCGGTGCCGCGGCCTCGGTCGCGAATGCGCTGGAGCGCATGGCTGCGCACCCGAAGGCCTATGTCGTCGACTTCTCAGCCGTCCCGGTGATCGATTCGACCGCAGCCGCGACGATCGATGGCTTCATCCGCAAAGCGGACCGTCACGGCGTGAAGGTTGTAGTTTCGGGTGCCAGGAAGCCGGTTCTGCATGTCCTGCTGGCGCATGGCGTCCGCCCGCCACGTGTTGTCTTCGAGGCCTCGTTTGACGATGCCGTGGCCCTGGCGCACGTGCTTGCGGCGCCGTCATCCGCCGATCAGCGCTAGCCACTCGTCTTCGGACAGCGTCGTGACGCCTAAGGCGCGTGCCTTGTCGGCCTTGGACCCGGCGTCAGTTCCGACGATCAGGTAGTCGGTCTTCTTTGACACCGACCCCGCGACCTTGGCGCCCAGCGCCTCCGCTCGCGCCTTCGCTTCGTTCCGCGTCATCTTCTCGAGCGTGCCGGTGAAGACGACGGTCTTGTCCGCGATCGGAGACCCGGTCGCCGACGGCGCTACGAAGGTCTCGGCGGCAACCTCATGCGTGAGGTCGTCGACGACGGTACGGTTGTGCTCCTCGGCGAAGAAGTCGATCAGGTCCTCGGCAACCGAGGGACCGATCTGGTCGATCGCGATCAGCGTCGCATAGGCCTCGGATTCGGGGTCGCTCGCCGCAACCATCGCCGCCTTCCAGCTCTCCAGCGTGCCGTAGTTCTTGGCGAGAAGCTTCGCCGTCGCCTGACCCACCTGGCGGATGCCGAGCGCGAAGATGAACCGATCGAGCGAGATCGTGCGGCGCGCCTCGATCGCCGCCAGAAGGTTCTGGATCGACTTCTCCTTCCAGCCCTCGCGGTCCTTCAAGTCCCCGGCCTTCAGGCGGAACAGGTCACCCGGCATCTTGACCAGTCCGTCCTTGAAGAACTCGATGATGCTCTTCTCGCCGAGCCCTTCGATGTCGAACGCGTCGCGGCTGACGAACAGGCGAAGCCGCTCGACCGCCTGGGCCGGGCAGACCAGGCCGCCGGTGCAACGGCGCACGACCTCGCCTTCGGCGCGCACCGCGGCGCTGCCGCATTCGGGGCAGGTCTCGGGAAACCTGAAAGGCTTCGCATTCTTCGGGCGCTCGTCGAGGACCACCGAGACCACCTGCGGGATCACGTCGCCGGCGCGCTGGATGACGACGGTGTCGCCGGCTCGCACGTCCTTCCGCTGGATCTCGTCCTCGTTGTGCAGAGTCGCGCGGGCGACCAGCACGCCGCCGACATTGACCGGCTTGAGGTAGGCGACCGGCGTCAGGGCGCCGGTGCGTCCGACCTGGATCTCGATGCTCTCGAGCAGTGTGCGCGCCTGCTCGGCCGGGAACTTGTGCGCGATCGCCCAGCGCGGCGTACGGCCGACGAAACCGAGCCGAGCCTGCAGGCCGACCTCGTCGATCTTGTAGACGACGCCGTCGATGTCATAGGCGAGGTCGGCGCGCTGCTCGGCGATTGCCGCGTAGCGCTTGAGCGCACCATCGACGCCGGTGACCAGCCTCGCCAGCGGATTGACCTTGAAGCCCCAATCCTTGAGCCGGTCGTAGAACGCCCACTGGCTCTCCGGCTCCTCGCTCGCGGCTCCCCAGGCATAGGCGAAGAAGCGCAACGGCCGGCTTCGCGTGATCTCGGGGTCGAGCTGGCGGACGCTGCCGGCCGCGGCGTTGCGCGGATTGGCGAACTGCCGGCGCCGGTTCTTTGTCTGCTTCTCCGGCGGCAGCGCCAGGAATTCCGCTTCGAGCTTCTCGTTGAGCTTAAGGAACTCGGGCTTGGTCATGTAGACCTCGCCCCTGATCTCGATCCGCTCCGGTGCCTTGCCCTTCAGCTTCTGCGGCACCTCGGCGATGGTCCGGACATTCTGGGTCACGTCCTCGCCGATCGCGCCGTCGCCGCGGGTCGCGGCCTTGACCAGAACGCCTTTCTCGTAGATCAGCGAGCAGGAGAGCCCGTCGATCTTCGGTTCGGCCACCAGCTTGATCGCGTCGCGCTCGACCTTGGCCACGTCCTCGGGCCGGACGAAGAAGTTGCGCACCGACTGGGCAAAGCGCTCGACGTCCTCCTGGTCGAATGCGTTGTCGAGCGACAGCATCGGCCGGCCATGGGTGATCTTGGCGAAGCCGCCCGCAGCGGCCGGCGCCACCGGCCGCTCTTCGGCGAGCTCGGGAAAGCGGGCTTCGATCGCCTCCAGCCGCCGGCGCAGCGCGTCGTACTCGGCGTCGGTGATCTCCGGCGCATCCTTGACGTGATAGGCCTCGTCGGCCGCTGCCATCTCGGCGCGGAGCGTCTCCAGCTCCTTGCTCGCCTGCGCCTTGGTCAGCTTCGCGACCTTCGCCGCCTTCACGCGCCGGCTCCCTCGATCAGGGCGTCGGCGGCGGCGCGCGCGGCGTCGGTGACCTTCTCGCCGGCAAGCATGCGGGCGATCTCCTCGCGTCGCTGAGGCTCGGCCAGCACCTCGACCTTGGTCGTCGGCACCGTGCCCTTCGGCGTCTTCGAGACGCGCCAGTGGTGATCGCCCCTGGCCGCGACCTGCGGCGAGTGCGTGACCACCAGCACCTGCATGTCGCGTGAGAGCCGCTTGAGCCGGTCGCCGACCGCGGCGGCGACAGCTCCGCCGACGCCGGCATCGACCTCGTCGAAGACGAGGGTCGCTGCCGGTTGGCTCTCGGCCAGCACGACCTTGAGCGCCAGCGTGAAGCGCGCGAGCTCGCCGCCCGAGGCGATCTTGGCGATCGGCCCGGGCTGCGAACCCGGGTTGGTCGCGACCATGAACTGGATGCTGTCCTGGCCATGGACGCCCCAATCGTTCTCGGCCAGGGACTCGATCCTGGTCTCGAACCGCGCGCGATCCAGCTTCAGCGGCGCCAGCTCGCCGGCGACGCGCTTGTCGAGCTTCTTACCGGCCTTGGCACGTGCCTTCGAGAGATCTTCGGCGCGAGCCGCATATGCCTTGCGTGTCCACTCGACGGATCGGGTGAGATCCTCGATCCGGCTTGCGGCCGTGCGCAAGGCGTCGAGGCGTACCTCCAGGTCGGTCTTGAGCTGCGCCAGCGCGTCGACGGCAACGGCATGCTTGCGCGCGATGTCGCGAAGCGCGTGCAGGCGGTCGTCGGTCTCTTCCAGTTTGCGCGGATCGAGGTCGAGGGCGCTGCCGACCGAGGAGAGGGCACGCGCGGCCTCCGAGAGCTCCGCCGCCGCGCGGTCCAATCCGGCGAGTGCCGGGTCGAGGCGGCTTCCGGCCTGTCCCTGTACCCGAGCCAGCGCCCGCTGGGCCTGGCCGACGGCACGTTCGGCACCGCGCTCGCCGACCAGATCGGCGAGCGCGGCGTTGATCGTCTCGACCAGGCGGCCGGCATTGGCGAGCAGCGTGCGCTCCTCGGCCAGCGCCGATTCCTCGCCCGGCTTCGGATCGAGCTTCTGCAGTTCCTCGACCGAGGCGGCAAGGAATCCTTCCTCGCTCCGCGCGCGCGCCGCGTCGGCTTCCGCCGCGGCCAGCGCGTCGACCGCCTCGCGCCAGGCGACGTGCGCTTCGGCGACCTGCTTCACCTCGCGCGCGTGGCCGCCGAAGGCGTCCAGCATCTCCCGATGGGTCTGCGGGTCGAGCAGGCCGCGCTGGTCGAACTGCCCGTGGATCTCGACCAGGCCGTCGCCGATGCGGCGAAGCAGGCCGACCGAGACCGACTGGTCGTTGACGAAGGCGCGGCTCTTGCCGTCGGCGGAGACGGTGCGGCGGAGCACCAGCGGCAGCTCGGCAGGGAGCCCGGCCTCGGCGAGGAGGCCGAGCGCGGGATGATCGTCCGATATCTCGAAGGCGGCGCTGACAGTCGCCTGCTGGGCGCCGGCGCGCACCAGGCCGGTCTCCGAGCGTGCACCGAGCGCCAGGCCCAGCGCGTCCAGCAGGATCGACTTGCCCGCGCCGGTCTCGCCGGTCAGCACGTGGAGGCCTTCGCCCGCCTCGATCTCGAGGCGGTCGATCAGCACGACGTCGCGGATGTCGAGGCGGGTCAGCATCGCCGGGCGGAGGGTGCCAAAGGTGCCGCCGGGTGGCAATCGCGCATACGGCGCAATGCATGTAGAGTCCTAGTGATTCGGCCACCGACCGAGGCACGCATGGGCTTTTTCGGAATCCTGAAGGCGATCGGCGCAGCCGCGATGGCGGTCGCGATCTTCTATGTCGGCGGCATGGCGAGCATCGAGGCGCTCGGCTATCTCGGGACGTTCGACTGGGCGATCAAGACGGCGGCCTTCTGGACCGGCGGCGTCGTGCTGGCCTTCGTGCTGGCCGAGATGACGCGTCGCATCATCATGGACATCGCCGCCTTCCTCGAGGAGGAGGCCGAGCCGCCCAGGCTCAAGTTCGAGGTCGACGAGGAGCATGACGGGCCGCCGCCGAAGCCGGCAGCGAAGCCCGCCGCACCGCCGCCGAAGCCGGCGGCCCCCGCAAAGAAGTAGGAAGCCCTAGAAGAGCGAGCCGAAGGTCCGGCTGATCCAGCCGGGCTTGCTGCCGTCGGGTGCCAGCCCCTGGCCCTGGAGCAGCGCATAGGCGTCGCGATACCACTCGCTGCCGGGATAGTTGTGTCCGAGGACGGCGGCGGCCTGCTGGGCCTCTTCGCGGACGCCGAGGGCCAGGTAGGCTTCGGTGAGTCTCAGGAGCGCTTCCGGTACCTGCTCGGTCGTCTGATAGTTCTCGATCACCCGGCGGAAGCGGTTGATCGCGGCGACCGGCTGGCCACGGGTCAGGTAATAGCGGCCGATCTCCATCTCCTTGCCGGCGAGATGGTTGCGGGTCAGGTCGATCTTGAGGCGCGCGTCGCGCGCGTAGCGCGAGTCAGGGAAGCGGCGGACGACCTCGTCCAGAGACTTCAGCGCCCGGTCGGTGACCTCCTGGTCGCGGCCGACATCGGCGATCTGCTCGTAGTAGCTGAGGCCCTTCAGGTAGTAGGCATAGGGCGCGTCGCGATGGCTGGGATGGAGCTCGATGAATTGGTCGAGCGTGGCGATCGCGTCGTCGTACTTGTTGCCCTGGTAGAAGGAGAAGCCCGCCATCACCTGGGCCTTGGTCGCCCAGGCTGAATAGGGGTGCTGGCGCTCCACTTCCTCGAACTGCCGCGCCGCCTTCAGGTAGAGGCGCTCCTCGAGGGTGTTCATCGCCTCGTTGTAGAGGTCCTCGACCGGCTTCTCGACATAGGGTTCGGGCTTCTCGCCGCAGGCGGCGAGTGCCAGTGCAGCGGCGAGGATGGCGAATCGGAGGCGGCGCATGGCGCCTATATACCGGCGCCGACGGCGGCTGTCAGCACCGCCTCAGGCGGTGGCGGCGAGGCGCCCGTCGCCGGTCACGGCAGCGGCCGGCAGCTCGGCCCAGCGCCAGGCGGCGGGATCGGCGAACAGCTGGACCAGCGCCGCGTGATGCAAGTGGTGGCCCGAGCGATGGCCGTGGAAGCGGCCGAGCAACGGACCGCCGGCGAGGTAGAGATCGCCGACAGCGTCCAGCATCTTGTGGCGCACGAACTCGTCGTCGTAGCGGAGCCCGCCCTCGTTCATCACGCCGTCGGCCGAGACGACCACCGCGTTGTCGAGCGAGCCGCCGCGCGCCAAGCCGGCGGCACGGAGCTGGTCGACCTCGTGCAGGAATCCGAAGGTGCGCGCCCGTGCGATCTCCGACTTGAAGGTGCCATTGGCGAGCCTGACTTCCGCCTGCTGGCGACGGATGACCGGGCTGTCGAAATCGATGTCGAAGCTGATCGTCGTCGACGACGACGGGCCGAGGCGCACGAAACAGTCGCCTTTTCCGACCTCGATCTCCTTGAGGATCTTGAGCGAACGGCGCGGCGACTGCTGCTCGACGACCCCTGCGCATTCGATCAGGAACATGAAGGGCGCCGAGCTGCCGTCCATGATCGGGACTTCCGCACCCTCGATCTCGATCAGCGCGTTGTCGATCTCGGAGCCGGCCAGCGCCGCCATCAGATGCTCGATGGTGCCGACCGACGGGCCGCCCGGAAGGCCGATCCGAGTGCAGAGGCGCGTGTCGACGACGTTGCGCCAGGAGGCCTGGATGTCGATGCCGCCGCCGGCACGATCGGTGCGGCGGAACACGATTCCGGTGTTGGCCTCGGCCGGCTTGAGCGTCATCTCGACATGGGCGCCGGAATGGAGCCCGACGCCGGCGCAGCGGATCGGAGTCTTGAGCGTGCGCTGCAGCATGGCTTCGCTGCGTCCGGCGGCGCGGCGCGCGGCGGCGAGTCCGGAAGTCAGGCCGAGCTTCGGGCGGGAATCGTGGAGAGCGGTCGTCATTGGGATTTCACTTAGACCTTCTCCGCCAGGGTGTCATATCACCTTTTATTTCCAACTGTTACCGGTCAGATCGCAAAAACGCATGGGAATTCAGATATTTACAATAAGAAAAGGTCCCCGTCCGCACAGGGCGGACGGGGTTTGGAAGGGAAGCGAACGACCCTAGTTGGCCTGTCGTCGGAGGAAGGCGGGAATCTCCAGCAGATCGTCGTCATGAGCCGGCTTCAGGCGGTCGGCCGGATCGAGGTTGCCGAGCTTGGTTTGCTGCGGCTGCGTCCTCGCCGGCTCGCGCACCGGGGCCGCCATGCGGGGGGCGGGGGCCGGCATCGGGGCCGGGATCTCACCCATTGCCGCCGGGATCTCGCGGGCCGGCTGCGGCTCGGCCGGGCGGCGGCCGAGGCCGGTCACCCGGGCGAACAGGCTCTCCCGCGGCTTCGCGTTGGCGATCGCCGCCGCGGCGAAGGGGTCGGCCGCGACCGGCTCGGCCCTGGCCACCATCGGGCGGGTGACGAGCACCGGCTCGCGGGGGGCAGGGGTCGGGGCCGGGAAAGGCTCCGCCTTGATCTCCAGCTTGGGCTCGATCTTCGCCTCGACCTGGGGCTCCGCGACTGGCTCCGGGATCGTCAGCTCGAGGACCGGCTCCGCCATGGCGGCGGGGGCCGGCTCGGCGACGATCGGCTGAGAAACCGGTGCCGGCGCCGCCTGGGCGACGATCGGCGCGGCCGCGGGCTGGGCCGAGGTCACCGGCATCGCCATCGCCTGCGGGGCAAGCGCGGAGGTGCCGTGGACCATCGGCTGGGCATAGGCCGAGATCGCCGCGGCCGAGGGCATCGGCGCCGGGGCCGGACGCGCCGCCGGCTGCGAGGCGCGGGCGACGACCGAGAGCTGCGGACGGGGCGGCTTCTGCGAGGCCGCTTCCGAGGCGATGCCAGTCGAGACCACCGAGACCCGCATGCGGCCGTTCATCGATTCATCGAAGGTCGAGCCGAAGATGATGTTGGCGTCGGCGTCGACTTCCTCGCGGATGCGGTTCGCGGCCTCGTCGACCTCGAACAGCGTCATGTCCATGCCGCCGGTGATGTTGATGAGAACGCCCTTGGCGCCCTTCATCGACGAATCCTCGAGCAGCGGGTTGGCGATCGCCTTCTCGGCGGCGTCGATGGCGCGCTTCTCGCCCTCGGCCTCGCCGGTTCCCATCATCGCCTTGCCCATCTCGCTCATCACCGTGCGGATGTCGGCGAAGTCGAGGTTGATCAGGCCGGGCATGACCATCAGGTCGGTGACGCCGCGCACACCCATGTGAAGCACGTCGTCGGCCATCTTGAAGGCGTCCGCGAAGGTCGTCTTCTCGTTGGCGATCCGGAAAAGGTTCTGGTTCGGGATGATGATGAGCGTGTCGACGTACTGCGACAGCTCCTCGATCGCGTTCTCGGCGATCCGCATGCGGTGCTGGCCCTCGAAGTGGAAGGGCTTGGTCACCACGCCGACGGTCAGGATGTCGCGCTCGCGGGCAGCGCGCGCGATCACCGGTGCGGCGCCGGAACCGGTGCCGCCGCCCATGCCGGCGGCGATGAAGACCATGTTGGAGCCGGTCAGGTGCTCCATGATCTCCTCGATCGCCTCTTCGGCGGCAGCGCGGCCGACGTCGGGGCGGGCGCCGGCCCCGAGGCCCTGGGTCACGCGGTGACCGAGCTGGATGCGCCGATCCGCCAGAGTCTGGGCGAGGGCCTGCGCATCGGTATTGGCGACGACGAACTCGACGCCTTCGAGGCTGGAACGGATCATGTTCGAGACCGCGTTGCCGCCGGCACCGCCGACGCCAACCACGGTGATCCGCGGCTTCAGTTCGTTATCCTTGGGTACGCTGATGTTGATCGACATTCGCTTCCACTCCCGTATCGAGTCTTGGGTGCACGACGTGGGACGACATGCGGTCTTTGTTCTTGAGACTTCCGGACCGCATCAGAAGTTCTCCTTGAGCCACGAGCCGATCCGGCCGAAGACGCCGGCGGGCGCGGGGCGCATGAGCGGGGCATGACCGTGCCTTGCGGCATCGGTCGGACCGGCGACGGCGTAGCCGACGAGGCCGGTCGATGTTGCGAAGGCGGGGCCGCTGGCGGCCTCAGGCAATCCTGAAATCCGCATCGGGCGGCCGAGCCGCACCTGTTTGTCGAGGATCAGGCCGGCGAGCTCGCGCACGCCCTGGAGCTGGCTGGCGCCGCCGGTCAGCACGACGCGGCGACCGGCGAGCTTGTCGAAGCCCGAGGATTCGAGCCGCGCGCGGACGACCTCGAAGGTCTCCTCCAGGCGCGGCTGGATGATCTGGTTCAGGAACGACTTCGGCACGTGATTAGGCGTGCCTCGGCGCTCCTCGCCGACCAGCGGCACGTCGATCAGCTCGCGCTCGTCGATGGCGCCGGAGGTGGCGCTGCCATGCAGCGTCTTCAGCCTCTCCGCCTCGGCGAGCGGCGTCGAGAGGCCGCGGGCGATGTCGGATGTCACGTGGTTGCCGCCGATCGGCGCCACGTCGGTGTGGACGACCGCGCCGTCGAAGAAGACGGCGAGGGACGTAGTGCCGCCGCCCATGTCGATCAGCGTCACGCCGAGGTCCATCTCGTCCTCAACCAGGGACGAGAGGCCGGAGGCGTAGGGCGAGACCACCAGGTCCTCGATGTCGAGGTGGCAGCGCTGGACCACGGTCGAGAGGTTGCGGAGCGCCGAGGACGCGGCAGTGACGACATGCATCGAGGCGCCGAGGCGGTCGCCGAACATGCCGCGCGGGTCGCGGATGCCGCGATTGCCGTCGATGGCGAAGCCGACCGGGATCGAATGCACCAGCTCGCGGTCGGCATGGCCGTTGGTGCGCGGCACCCGGCCCTGGTCGAGCACGCGGCGGACGTCGGTCTCGTTGACCTCGTGGCCGGCGATGGCGACGTCGACGTTGATCGTCTCCGATACCGGCGCGCCGGCAGTGCAGTTGACGATGACCTTGGCGATGGTCTCGCCAGCCATCTTCT
>CAZDGR010000078.1:0-13319 GCA_964504845.1 uncultured Rhizobium sp.
GACGCCGAGACGCGCCTTGGCGCCCTGATCGGCGCGACCTCTGTCGCCTCCGACGGCAAGCCGACGCTGCAGCGCCCGCACGGCGACATCCGCTATCAGGAGCTGCGCTCCGGCGTCTATTGGCAGATCTACGTCGCCGACGGCTACACGCTCCGCTCGCGCTCGCTCGGCGACGAGAGCCTGCCGATGGCGCCCAATCCCGATCCGCTCCAGGTCGAGGGACCGGACGAGCAGCAGCTGGTCGTGCTGACCCGCACCCTGCTGATGCCGGGAGCCCAGGCGCCCTACACCTTCTCGGTCGCGGTCGACCGCAGTGAGATCGAGGAGCATGCGAGCCGTTTCGCAGGCTCTGTCTCAGCGGCACTGGCCCTCCTCGGCGTCGGCCTCCTGGTCGCGGTCGTCGTCCAGATCCGCGTCGGCTTGAGGCCGCTTGCCGCCGTCGGCCGGGCCCTGACCCAGGTGCGCGCCGGCCAGGCGACCGAGATTGCCGGCAACTACCCGGGCGAGCTTCAGCCGCTGGTCGACGAGATCAACCAGCTGGTCCGCCACAATGCGACGGTGATGGAGCGCGCGCGCACCCATGTCGGCAACTTGGCGCATGCCCTGAAGACGCCGATCTCGGTGCTCGCCGCACGCGCCAGCATCGACAAGGGCGCGCTCGCCGACGTGGTCAGGGCGCAGACGACGCTGATGAGCAAGCATGTCGAGCATCACCTGGCGCGCGCCAGCATGGCGGGGCCTGAGGGCGGCGTTTACCGCCGCACCCCGGTCGCCGACGTGCTCGACGGGCTGTCGCGCACGCTGGCCCAGATTTATGTCCAGCGCGACCTTGAGATCGATGTCGAGACGACGCCAAAGGTTCAGTTCCGCGGCGAGCGGCAGGACCTCGAGGAGATGGCCGGCAACCTGATGGACAATGCCTGCAAGTGGGCACGGAGCCGGGTCAGGGTGACCGCGACGAACGAAGGCGGGAGGCTGGCGCTGGTGGTCGAGGACGACGGGCCGGGCATGGCCGAGGCCTTTCACGGCGAGGTCTTCCAGCGCGGCCGGCGCCTCGATGAATCCGTGCCAGGCAGCGGCCATGGCCTCGCCATCGTCCGCGATCTGACCCTGCTCTATGGCGGGCATGTCACCTTGAGCCGCTCGCGCCTCGGAGGACTTGCCGCCACACTCGATCTGCCGGCCCCGGCAGAGGCAGCCGTGTAACACCCCGAGGGAAAACGAAGAAAAAGCGACCGCGAATTCTTGGAAACCTTGCGTTTGTTTAGGTTAGACGCGTATCTTGTGATTCTCGCAACTTCCTTCCAAAGAGTACCCCCGATGCGTCGCAAGATCCTCCTCCCCGTCGCGTTTGTTCTCGGCCTGTTCGCCGTCCAGCCCGCGCTGACCAATGCCGCCTACGCCCAGGCCTCCTCGAACACGACGGCTGCCAAGCCGGCGCCGGCGAAGAAGGCCGCCGCCAAGAAGGCGAAGAAGAAGCCGGCGACCAAGAAGGCCGCCGCCAAGAAGCCGGCGATGTCGAAGTCTTCCTGAGCCTCGAGGCTCGGAACGGAAACGGGCGGCGCGATGGCGCCGCCCGTTTCGTTTTGAGGACGTTCGAGGTCTTAGGATTCTTTCGTGTTCAGCGCGTCGCGCAGGCCGTCGCCCAGCAGGTTGAACGCAAGGACGACGGTCGCGATCGCAAGCCCCGGCCACCAGGCCATCCACGGCGCCTGGCTGATGAACTGACGCGCGACGTTGAGCATGCTGCCCCAGCTCGGCTCCGGCGGCTGCTGACCCAGACCTAAGAACGAAAGCGCCGCCTCGGCCAGCGTCGCGGTCGCGATCGCCAGCGTCGCCTGCACCAGGACCGGCGCCACGATGTTCGGCAGCACGTGACGGACCGCGATGCGCAGATGCGGGTTGCCGAGCGCGCGCGCTGCCTCGACATAGTCCTCGACCGTCACCGCCAGCACCTGGCCGCGGACGAGCCGGATGAAGATCGGCGTCTGGGTCAGCCCGATCGCGATCATCGCGTTGGTGAGGCTGGGGCCGAGGAAGGCCGCCATCGCGATCGCGAGGATCAGGAACGGGCAGGCCAGAAGCGCATCGACGATACGCATCATCAGGGAGTCGACCCAGCCCTTGGCATAGCCCGACATCAGGCCCAGCGGCACGCCGAAGGCGATCGCGATCAGCACCGAGATCACGCCGGCCTGCAGCGAGGCCCGGGCTCCGTAGATCATCCGGCTCAGCAGGTCGCGGCCGATCTCGTCTGTACCGAGCCAATGCGCGGCCGAGGGCGGCTTCCGGACCAGCAGGAAGTTGGTCTTGGTCGGGTCGTAGGGCGCCAGCAGCGGCGCCAGCAGCGCGATGAGGACGAACACGACGATGACGGCGAGGCCGACGATTGCACCCTTCCGGCGCATCAGGCGGCGGAACGCGTTCGGGCGCTTGATCAGCGTGTCGTCGGTGGCGGTGACGGTGGTCGCGACCATCGGTTCAGCCACGCATCCGAGGATTGACCAGGAAGTAGATCAGGTCCGCGCAGAGATTGAGGAAGATGAAGCCGGTCGCGGTGCAAAGCACGACGCCCTGCACCACCGCGTAGTCGCGGTTGAACACGGCATCGACGATCAGCTTGCCGAATCCCGGGATGGTGAAGATCTGCTCGGTCAGCACGGCGCCGCTCATCAGCTCGCCGAGCTGGATCGCGCCCAAGGTCACGACCGGGATGATCGCGTTGCGGAGCGCGTGACGGAAGACGACGCGGGGCTCGCGCAAGCCCTTGGCGCGTGCGGTCCGCACATAGTCCGAGCGCAGCACGGCCAGCATCGCCGAGCGCGTATGGCGCATGAAGATCGCGGTGGTGACGCTGGAAAGGACGACGGCCGGCATGATCATCGTCTGCAGGTTCTGCGACAGGCTCTCGCTCGGCTTGACGAAGCCCGACGCCGGGAGCCAGCCGAGATTCACCGAGAACAGGAGGATCATCATGATGCCGAGCCAGAAGCTCGGCACCGAGATGCCGGACAGCGCGACCACGTTGGCACCGTAGTCGAGCAGGGTCTCCTTCTTGACCGCCGAGATGATGCCCATCGGGATGCCGATGCAGATGGCGATCAGGATGGCCATCGAGGCCAGCTGCATCGTCACCGGCAGCTTGGCGGCGACCAGCTCGCCGACCGGCATCTTGAGGCGGATCGACTCGCCCAGGTTGCCGTTCAGCACGTTGCCGACCCAGATCAGGTACTGGCGCCAGATCGGCTCGTCGAGGTGATACATCCGGCGCAGCTCCGCGATCACCTGCGGGTCGCGCTCCTCCCCGGCGAGGGCCAAGGCCGGATCGCCGGGGAGGAGGAGCTGGAGCCCGAACACCACGATCGACACGAAGACGATCGTGGGAACGCTGATCAGGAGCCTGCGGACGATGTAGGTGAGCATGGCTCGCCGTTTCGCCGACTATGCCCTGCCTTAGTTCATCTTCATCCCGGCGAGGCGGATCATGCCGTCCGGAACCGGCTGGAAGCCGGTGACCTTCGGGTTCATCGCCCAGAACCAGGTCGGATGATAGAGGTAAACGCGCGGCATCTGGTCGGCATGGATCTTCGCGATCTTCTCGTAGGCCGTCGCCCGCTGCTCGAAGTTCGAGGTGGAGCGCGTGTCCTTGAGCGCCGCCTCGACGCCCTGGTCGCAGAACTTGCCGTCGTTCTGGCCGCCGTCACAGGCCTCGAAGGCGGTGATGTTGCCGTCGGGATCGACGCGGCCCGACCAGCCGATCAGGAAGGCGTCGAAGTCGCCCTTCTGCGCGGTCTGCAGCGAGGTCGCGAACTCGACCTGCTGGATCTTCATGTCGAAGCCGGACTCCTTCACCATCGCCTGGATGACCTGCGAGACCTGCTGGGCCTCGTTGCCGGTCGGCACCATCAGCGTGAAGGACGGGTTGGCGACGCCGGCGGCCTTGAGCAGATCCTTGGCCTTGGCGACGTCGCGCTTCGGCGCCGGCACCGCCTTCACGTACCAGGGATTGGTCGGCGGCACCCACTGGTTGCCGGCCAGGAACTCGCCCTGGAACACCACCTGGTTGATCGCCTCGCGATCGATCGAGAGCTCGAGCGCCTGGCGGATGCGCTTGTCCTTCGCCAGCACGTTCGACTTCGCCCGCTCGCCGTTGGCGACGTTGATGGTGATGCCGGTGTAGCCGAGACCGGTCTGCGAGGCGAACCTGACGCGGGAATCCTTCTTCACCTCGGCGACGTCGCTCGCCTGCAGCCGCTCGATCATGTCGAGCTGGCCCGAACGCAGGTTGGCGAGACGGACGGTGCCGTCGACGATCGGCAGGTAGGTCACCCGCTCGAACGCAAATGCCTGGGCGTTGTAGTGCTCCTTGAACTTCTCGAGCACGATGCGGTCCTGCTGGACCCGCTCGACGAACTTGTAGGGGCCGGAGCAGATCGGCTTGGCGCCGAAATTGGCGCCCGCGTCCTTCGCGGCCTTCGGCGAGAGGATCATGCCGGCGCGGTCGGTGAACTGAGCCAGCAGCGGCGCGAACGGCGCGCCCATGCTGACCTTGATCGTCTGCGGATCGACGACGTCGATCGACCTGACGACGTTGATCTCGGAACGGCGGAACGAGCCCTGGAGGTTCAGGTGCCGATCGAGCGAGTAGCGCACCGCCTCGGCGTCCATCTTCTCGCCGTCATGGAAGCTGACGCCCTGGCGCAGCTTGAAGGTGACGGCGGTCTGGTCTGGCGACCACGACCATTCGGTCGCGAGCTGGGGCACCAGCTTCAGGTCCTTGTCGATGTCGAGGAGCTTGTCGCACAGCCCCATGAACACGATGCGGCCGACGAAGGTGCGGGCCAGCGTCGGATCCAGGATGTCCGGATCCTCGGCAAGGCCGATCCTCAGAGTCTGCGCCGAGGCGGCGCCGGCCATCAGCCCGAGCGCAAGCAGCGGCAGAACTACGCGCTTCATGATCGGTCTCCCAGAGTTTGATTGGTGCTTTAGGCCGTGGCTCGCCCCCGAGGCCACGTTGGATCGAACTCTATCGTTAGTAAGACTACCCATCAAGCCGGCCGGAAGGCGGCCTTGAGCCGTTCCAGCCTCGGATTCTCCGGAAGCCGATGCTCGCCGACGCCGACGCCTACTTTGTCGGCAATCTGCGGCCAAAGGTGGCAGGCGGTGGCGTGTCCGGCCTCGTCGGCGACCAACGGCGGCTCCTCGACCTTGCAGCGCTCGACCGCGAAGGCGCAGCGCGTATGGAAGCGGCAGCCAGGCGGCGGGTCGATCGGGCTCGGCACGTCGCCCTGAAGCAGCGCTCGCGGCCGCTTGAGGCGGGGATCCGGCGCCGGGATCGCATTCAGCAACGCGCGCGTGTAGGGATGGCGCGGCCGGCGGAACAGCGTGCGGGTCGGTGCCAGCTCGACGATCTTGCCGAGATACATGACGGCGACGCGGTCGGCGATGTGCTTCACCACCGCGAGGTCGTGCGCGATCAGGACGTAGGAGAGGCCGAGGCGCTTCTGCAGATCCTGCATCAGGTTGATGACCTGGGCGCGGATCGAGACGTCGAGCGCCGAGACCGGCTCGTCGCCGATGATCACCTTGGGCTCGACCGCGAGGGCACGCGCGATGCCGAGACGCTGGCGCTGGCCGCCGGAGAACTCATGCGGGTAGCGGAGCGCGTGATAGGGCGCGAGCCCCACCAGTCCCAAGAGCTCCCTGATGCGCTCGTCCGCCGCCTTCCCTGAGGCGATGCCGTGCAGCTCGAGCGGCTCGCGCAGCATCGCGCCGACGGTCATCGTCGGGTTCAGCGAGGCGTAGGGATCCTGGAAGACGATCTGCAGCTCGCGACGGAGCCGGCGCATCTCGCCGCCCGAAAGCCTGAATACCTCGCGGCCGTCATAGGTGACGCGGCCCTGGGTCGGCTCGATCAAGCGAAGAACCAGGCGGCCGGTGGTCGACTTGCCGCAGCCGGACTCGCCGACCAGGCCGAGGGTCTCGCCCTTGGCGACCGAGAAGTCGATGCCGTCGACGGCGCGGACATGACCGACGGTGCGCTGGAGCACGCCACGCTTGATCGGGAAGTGCTTGACCAGGCCTTCGACGGTGAGGATCGGCTGGGCCATTCTCAAGCCTCCAGCGGCGCACGGAGGCAAGCAGCCTGATGGCTGGGTGCCACCTCGACCAACGGCGGATCGGTCTCCGCACAGGCCGCGATCGCGAAGGGGCAGCGCGCGCGGAAGCGGCAGCCTCGAGGCAGCGAGGTCAGGTTCGGCACCTGCCCCTGGATCGCAGCGAGGCGCTCCTGCTCCAGGTCGAGGCGCGGCACCGAGCCCATCAGGCCGATCGTGTAGGGATGCTGCGGCGTCGAGAAAAGCGCCGCCGCCGGCGCCCGCTCGATCACGCGGCCGGCGTACATCACCAGCACCTCGTCGGCCATCTCGGCGATCACGCCGAGATCGTGGGTGATCAGCATGATCGCCATGCCGGTCTCGGCCCGGAGCTCGCCCAGGAGATCGAGGATCTGAGCCTGGATGGTGACGTCGAGCGCGGTGGTCGGCTCGTCGGCGATCAGCAGGTCGGGCGAGCACGACAGCGCCATCGCGATCATCGCGCGCTGGCGCATGCCGCCGGAGAGCTTGTGCGGGTAGTCGTCGAAGCGCTTCTCCGGGCTCGGGATGCGCACGCGGCGAAGCAGCTCGATGGTCCGGGCCTTCGCCTCCTCCTGGCTCACCTCCGCATGGCGGAGGATCGCCTCCGAGATCTGGTCGCCGACGGTGAAGGCCGGGTTCAGCGAGGTCATCGGCTCCTGGAAGATCATCCCCATCCGGTTGCCGCGGAGGCTCTGGTACTTCTCGGGGGCGAGGCCGACCAGTTCCTCGCCCTCGAAGCGGATCGAGCCGCCGACGATGTTGCCGGGCGGGTTCGGCACCAGGCCCATGATCGACAACGCGGTCACGCTCTTGCCGCAGCCGGACTCGCCGACGACGCCCAGGGTCTTGCCCTTCTGAAGCGAGAACGACACCTCGTCCACGGCGCGGAAGCGGCCGTGGTCGGTCTTGAACTCGGTCGAGAGATCGCCGACCGCGAGCAAGGGCGCGTTCACGAGAGCGCCGCCTGGGCTCTGGCGATCACGTCCATCAGCTTGGCGCGCTCGTAGATGCCGACAGGATCGCCCTTCTTCGCGAGCGCGCTCTTGAACGGCAGGTAATGCGTGCGCGCGACGTCGCGGAGCCGGCGCAGCTCGGGCAGCGGCAGCGTGTGATCGTCGACGCGGATGTCGAGCTGCGAATACTCCTCGCCGGCATGGATCACCAGGCAGGCCGATTGCCGGCCGCGCTTGTCGCCGCCGGCGGCGTCGCCCGCCTCCAACCCACGGAGCAGGCGCTCGTCGAGCGGCAGGTCCATGTTTGCCTGATAGGCCTTGAGGGTCTCGTGGATCACCTTAGGGCCAGCCAGCATGTTGCCGGCGACCGAGACGCCCTCGCCCAGCACGTGCCCGCTCCACTCGACGCAGTCGCGCCCCGTATGCGCGGCGTTGCGCCCGGCGGCATCGACGATGTGGAACTGGCGGCTCGCATTGCCGACATCGGCCTCGACCAGCAGGCGCAGCGCATCGGGCGCCGGCACGCCGGCCGCCAGCATCTTGAGGCCGTTGATGCCGTAATAGGGATTGACCAGCGCCTGGGTCGAGATCGCGCCGACGTCGCTCCGGCCGTAGGGACAGATCGATCCCACGGCGAAGAACTTGGTGGCGACGGCAACACCGAACGCGCCCGTCTTCGGGTCGCGTGCGACGATCGACCAGGTCATGGACCCTCCCTGCGGGGCGCAACGTTATCCCGATAGGGGGTACCGCTGCAATCTTGCCTCGACGCTCAATCAACGAGACGATGCATGTTCTATTCCCGCCGGAGCCTCTCATGCCCAAACGCCCACGTATCGCCATTCTCGGCTTCATCCTGGAAAGCAACCGCTTCGCCCCGCCGGTGAAGCGCCCGGATTTCGAGCGGGTCGGCTATTTCGAAGGCGGCGAGATCCTGGACGAGGTGCGGAAGCCCTATCCGGCGATCGACGAGAGCATGACCGCCTTCGTGAAGACCATGGACGAGTCCGGCGACTGGGAGCCGGTGCCGGTGATCTTCGCCAACGGCGCTGCCGCCGGCCCCTGCGATCATGGCTTCTTTCTGGAGCTGCTGGCCGACATGAGAAACCGGCTCGAGGCGGCGGGGCCGCTCGATGGCGTCTATTTCTGCCAGCATGGCGCCGCGATCACGACCGAGCATCACGATCCCGACGGGCTGATGTTCCAGATGGCGCGCGACGTGGTGGGCAGGGACAAGCCGATCGTCGCCACGCTCGACCTGCATGCCAACATCTCCGAGCGGATGGTGTCGGCGACCAGCTTGCTGGTGGGATACATCACCAATCCGCATGTCGACATGTGGGACCGCGGCGTCGAGGCGGCGAAGGCGATCCGCGAGCTGCTCGCGGGCGTGCGCTACCACTCAACATTCATCCGCCTGCCGCTGGTGGCACCCTCGGTCACCCAGCTGACGGCGCGCGGGCCCTACGGCGACCTGATCAACATGGGGCAGGCTCGCCAGAAGAAGGAAAACGCGATCGTCAACGTCACGATCATGGGCGGCTTCGCCTGGGCCGACACGCCGGACAACGGCATGGCGATCGTCGTGACCTCGCGCGGCTCGGCCGAGCCCGGGCAGAGGCTCGCGCGCGATCTCGCCAGGTCCGGCTGGGCCGATCGCGAACGCTACCAGGTGAGGCTCACGCCGCTCGAGGACGCGGTCCGCATGATGAAGGATCTCAACCGTGACAAATCGAAGCCGCCATTGCTCTTCGCCGACGTCGCCGACAATCCGGGCGGCGGTGCGCGCGGCAACACCACCTGGATCCTGAAGGCCGCCTTCGAGGCGGGCGTCGAGGACATGGCGATCACGCCGTTCTACGACGAGGAGCTGGCGGCCGAGGCGCACAGGCTCGGATGCGGCGCCCGCTTCCGCGCCCGCTTCAACCGCGCCGAGACCAACGAGTTCTCGAAGCCCTTCGAGGCGGAGGCGGTCATCCGCAACCTCTCCGACGGCGTGATCGTCGGCCGCCGCGGCACCGGGGCCGGCACGACGATGGATCTCGGGCCGACCGCGACGCTGCAGGTCGGCGGCATCCGCGTCGTCGTGATCACCAACCGCACCCAGGCGCTCGACTTCGGCTACTTCGAGAGCTTCGGCGTGCCGGTGGACCAGATGCGCGCGCTGGTGGTGAAGTCACGCGGCCATTTCCGGGCCGGCTTCGATCACTTGTTCACGCCCGACCGCGTGATCGAGGTCGACTGCCCCGGCCTGGTCTCGCCGATCCTCTCGCGCTATCCGTGGAAAGGGTTGCCCCGTCCGGTCTACCCGATCGATCCGAACGCCACGTGGAACGCCGCCGACTAGGGCTTCCTCAGGATCAGGTGGAAGACGTGCCAGTGCTTGGGCTTGCCCCTGGCCGTCGGCGCATCGTTCTCGACCTCGTCGAAGAGCTCGACCGCGAAGGCGGAGATCAGGCGTTCGACCGCGGCTCGATCGAGGATCGAGAGACCCGGTCGGTCGGCCCAGCCGTCGTTCGGTCCGTAGAGCTGGCCCGTGAAGCGGCCGCCGGAGACGAGGCTGGCGCCGATCCGCTTCCACACGCGACCGAAATCGGCCGGTGCCAGCAGCGGCAGCACGAAGCTCGCATTGATCAGGTCGGCCGGAGGCCAGGCGCTTGCCTCGATTCGCGCGACTCTCGTCTCGAGCGCCGCCTCTCGGGGAAAGTCCTCGCGCTCCCGCAGCCGCCTGACCCCCTCCTCGCTCGAATCCAGCGCGAGAACGCGCCAGCCGCGGCGCAGCAGCTCAACCGTGTCGCGACCATCCCCGCAGCCGAGATCGACCGCGAATCCAGGGCGCGCGAAGGAGGACGCGGCCCGGACCAGCGCCGGTCGCGGGGGCCGGCCCTTGGCGCCCTCGTAATACGCCGCGAAGTCGCGACGCGTGTTATCGTCCGGCGTGTTGGCCATCTTTCCAGGATGAGACCATGGCGTTGCGGATCCGTCACCTGGCCGCGGCAAAGTACCGGACGGTCCCGTGGCGGAACGGCGGCGGCGTGACATCCGAGATCGCGGTCGAGCCGGAAGGGGCGACCGTCGACAGCCGCTTCCTCTGGCGCCTCTCTCTCGCCCGCATCGACCGCTCCGGCCCGTTCTCGGCGTTCGACGGCTACGACCGCACGATCGCGCTGGTCACCGGCGCCGGCATGGTGCTGAACTTCGGCGAGCGGGGATCGGCCCGCGTCGACAAGCCGATGCAGCCGCTGGCCTTCTCCGGCGAGTGGGCGCCGGGTTGCGCGCTGATCGCCGGCCCGACCGAGGACTTCAACGTGATGACCGACCGCCAGCGGATTCGCCATCGCGTCGAGCGCCTGGAAGCGAGCCCGACGGCACGCGCTCTGCAGATGGCTCCGACGCTGGCGGTCTTCGTCGTCAGCGGCGGGACGGTCTCGATCGACGGCGGACCGATGCAGCTGGGATCCCGCGACACGCTCGTCATCGACGGTGCCGCGCAGGCGACGCTGATGTCGACCGGTCTCGCGCTCGCGATCGGGCTCTTTCCTATTGCCGCTACTTGAAGGTGATCGGAATCACGTAGCTGAGCATCAGCGACTCCTCGCCCGGGTTCTTCCTGTTCTTGCCGAGCCCGGCATTGGAGAGGTGATGGAAGGCGAGACCGATGCGGACGTCGTTGTCGAAGCGATAGTGCAGCGCCGCCCCCGTGCGGAACTCGACCGTGTGGCCGAGATCCTTGCCGTTGCCGCGATGATAGGCGCCCACCGCGGCGCTCGGAGTCAGCACCAGGCGCTTGTTCAGCCACCACACCTCGACGGCGAGGCCGGCGTAGCCGTAGGCGGCGCTGTCGGAGGTCGCCATCACGCCGGCCATCGGGCGAAGCCACCAGACAAGCGGCTTGCCGCGCCACTCGCCGCGAAGCTCGGCGGCCGCGCCGTCGTCCAGCATGTCGAAGATGCCGACCGAGAAGTCGAGGACGTTGCCGGTCTCGGCGGCCTTCGCCGGCGAGCCGAGCGCGAGCGAAAGCGCGACCAGCGCCGCTGCGAAAGACCTCATCGCTTCTTTCCCTTCTTGGCCTTGGCCGCCTTCGGCTTCCACTTCGCGTACTCGGCCTTGACCGGATCTCGCGGCGGGTAGAGGCCGAAGATCGAGCGGCCTTCCCAGACCTTCTCGGTGACGAAATGCTCGAAGCGCTCCTGCGCGGCGGCGTCCTTGGCGACCTCGTCGGCGAGGTGGCGCGGGATCACGACGACGCCTTCCTGGTCGCCGAAGATCACGTCGCCCGGATAGACGCCGACGCCGGCGCAGGCGATCGGAACGTTGAGGTCGACCGCGTGGTGATGGATCAGGTTGGTCGGCGCCGAAGGGCCCTGCATGTATGTCGGGAAAGGCAGCGCGGCGATGCCGGGCGAGTCGCGGAGACCGCCGTCGGTCACCACGCCGGCGGCGCCCCGCTTCATCATGCGGGTGATCAGGATCGAGCCGGCGGAGGCGGCGCGCATGTCGCCGCGGCAGTCCATCACCAGCACGTGGCCGGGCGGGATCTCCTCGACCGCCTTCCGCTGCGGATGCTCCCAGTCCTCGAAGACGCCGAGATGGTCCAGATCCTCCCGCGCAGGGATGTAGCGGAGCGTATAGGCCTCGCCGACCATGACCGGCGCGTCCGGATTGACCGGGCTCAGGCCCACCAGGAAGACGTTGCGGAACCCGCGCTTGAACAGCTGCGTGGTCAGCGTCGCCGAGGAGCACTGGGCCAGGAGCTTCTTGGTCTCCGGCTTCAGGGGCGCCAGCTTCTTCTTCATGTCGTCACCTTTTCTTCGGCAAAGGAGCGGAAACGGTCGGTGGCCTTGAGGAGTGCCGCGCGCACCCCGGGCTCGAGGGCGGAATGGCCTGCATCGGGCACGATCGTGTATTCGGCCTCGGGCCAGACCCGCGTCAGCTCGTCGGCGCTGACGATCGGGCAGACCATGTCGTAGCGACCCTGGACGATCACCGTCGGGATGCGCCGGACCCGATCGATACCGGCCATCAGCCCGCCTTCGGGCAGGAATGAGCCGTTGACGAAATAATGCGCCTCGATGCGGGCAAGGCCGAGCGCGTGGCTGTCGGAGGAGAACTGCGCCACCAGCTCCGGATTGGGCAGCAGCGTCGAGCAGGCGCCCTCGTAGCGGCTCCAGGCGCGCGCGTAGGGCAGATGGACCGACGGATCGGGATGCACGAGGCGACGGTGATAGGCGTTCAGCAGATCGCCGCGTTCGGCCTCCGGAATCGGCTCGGCGAAGGCCCGCCAGGCCTCGGGATAGACCGAGCGGATGCCGGTGATGAACCAGTCGATCTCCGACGGCCGCGAGAGAAAGATGCCGCGCAGCACGAACGCCAGGCAGCGCTCGGGGTGGGCCTGGCCGTAGGCCAGCGCCAGCGTCGATCCCCAGGAGCCGCCGAACACCACCCAGCGATCGATGCCGAGATGACGCCGGAGCGTCTCGATGTCGCGCACCAGGTGAGGCGTGGTGTTGTTGTCGAGCGAGCCCAGGGGTGCCGAGCGCCCCGATCCGCGCTGGTCGAAGATGACGATCCGGTAGACCTGCGGGTCGAAGAATCGGCGATGGGTGGGTGAGGCGCCGGCGCCCGGCCCGCCGTGCAGGAACAGCACCGGCAGCCCGTTCGGATTGCCGGAGACTTCCCAGTACATGACATGGCGGCTGTCGAGGTCGAGCCGACCATGCGCATGCGGGTCGATCTCCGGATATAGGTCGGCATGGGTCATGGGGCGCGGATCATAGCGACGGCACCCGCGGCTTGGCAAAGAACGCATCGCGCCCGCATGATGGCCCCAAGGACCGATACCGTGATCCGCGCTCTCGCCCTCATAGGCCTCCTCCTCGCGCCCGCGCTTGGCGGGTGTTCCGCGATACCCGCGACCGGGGAGCGCAGCTTCACCGGCTTCATGGGGCCGGCGGACGAGGCCAGGGTCGGCCGCGAGCAGCACCCGGAGATCGTCCGGGCCTTTGGCGGCGCCTATGCCGACCGCCGCGTCCAGGACTACGTGACCCGGGTCGGCCAGTCGCTGGCCCGCGTGACCGAAATCCCCGACCTCAAGTTCACCTTCACCGTCCTCGATTCGCCCGTGGTCAACGCCTTCGCGCTCCCGGCCGCCTACGTCTACGTCACCCGCGGCCTGATGGCGATCTCGTCCAACCAGGCCCAGCTCGCCGGCGTGATCGCGCACGAGAAC
>CAZDGR010000079.1:0-13245 GCA_964504845.1 uncultured Rhizobium sp.
GCTCGTAGTCGAGCGTGAGGCGGAAGGCGAAGGGATACTCGGCACGCGTCTGCTCATCGTCGACCAGCGTCCAGGTCACCTGATGCGAATCCGACAGCACCCGGGCGAACGGCTTGAAGCGGGTGAAGCCATGCCGGAACATCCGATACGTCCTGCCGCGCCAGCGATAGGTGTCGTCCTTCAGGTAGCCGACAATCGGAAACAGGATCGGCGCCCAGAACGGCCAATGCGCCGGGTCGCCGGGCCACATCAGCTCAGGGCCTCCCTTCGGCCGCCACGAGCGCAGCTCGGCGCCGTCGCCGGCGACGACAGCGCTTGCTCCCTCCGCGCTCAGCGTGACCAGATCGACCATCAGCCTTGTACCGAATAGCCGCCGTCGACCGGGATCGCCGTCCCGGTCACGAAGTCGGAGCCGGGCCCGCCGAGAAACACCGCGATGCCGGCATGGTCGTCGGGCGTGCCCCAACGACCGGCCGGCGTGCGGCCGAGCACCCTCTCGTGCAGACCCTTCACCTGCTGGCGCGCGCGCCGGGTCAGATCGGTGTCGATCCAGCCAGGCAGCACCGCGTTGACCTGGATGTTGTCCTTGGCCCAGGCGCAGGCGAAGGCGCGGGTCATCTGCACCATGCCGCCCTTGCTCGCCGCATAGGGTGCCGTGAACGAGGCGCCGAAGATCGACATCATCGAGCCGATGTTGATGATCTTGCCGCCGCCGGCCTTCTTCATCGCCTCATAGACGGCGCGCGAGCAGAGGAAGGCGCTGGTCAGGTTGGTGTCGATCACCTGGTGCCATTCGGCCTCGGTGTATTCCTCCGGCTGCCTTCGGATGTTCATGCCGGCGTTGTTGACCAGGATGTCGACACGGCCATGCTTCTTCACGGCGTCCTTCACCATCTTCTTGGCCGCGGATTCCTTGGTGACGTCGACGATCTGGGACGAGACTTCGACGCCGAGCTTCTTCAGCTCCTTCACCGCCGCCTTGTTCTTGTCGTCGTTCCGGCCGACCACGACGATCGCAGCGCCGGCCGCGGCCAGGCCGCGCGCCATTCCGAGGCCGATGCCGCCATTGCCGCCGGTGACGATCGCCACCCGCCCCTTGAGATCGAACAGAGACATCGCCTTCCCTCCCCAATGATGCGGACGAGCCGCAATCATAAGCCGACCCGCCGCGAGGTGGGACAGGACAAAACCAGTCGGAGGGAGAAAGGTGCGCGGCCATCGGCCCGCCTGACGACCGCGCTCGGGTGGGTGCCGTCGTAGGGAGGGGAAAACCCATGGGGCCCGACGACAATGTGAAGCTTGCTCTGGTCCGCCCGCGGCGTCCTTGATCTGGATCAAATCCGAACCTTGACCCAGATCAAGGCTCGCTCGCCGCCGCGCAAGCAGAATTGCTGCCAGTGAGAGGGAGTTCGCCATGCAGGCCAGCGACATCATGAGCATCAATGCGTGTTCGGCCGGGCCCGACACACCGATCAACGAGATCGCCCGCAAGCTCTGCGACCGCAATATCAGCGCGATGCCGATCGTCGACCGGGACGGCAAGGTGCTGGGGATCGTCAGCGAGGGCGACCTCCTCCGACGTATCGAGCTCGGCACCGTCAAGAAGCCGCGCTGGACCGACATCTTCGCCGGCGATGCCGCCCTCGCCCGCGACTACGTGAAGTCGCACGGGCGAGCCGCCAAGGACGTGATGACACATCCGGCGATCGTCGTCGAGGAAGACGCCGACATCGCCGAGATCGCGAACCTGCTTGAATCGCATCGGATCAAGCGCGTGCCGGTGGTCCGCGACGGACGTCTCGTCGGCATCGTCAGCCGGTCGGACATCGTCCGCGGCCTGATCGTCGCGGCGAAAACCTGGAGCCGGTCGCGCCGGGCCGACGAGAAGAAGATCCGCGCCGAGATCCTCGACGAGATCCATCGCCTGCCCTTCGCCCACGGGACCTTCGTGAACGTCGTGGTCGAACAGGGCGAGGTGCATCTCTGGGGCAACGTCGAGTCCGACGAGCAGCGCGCCGCCATCCGGGTGATCGCCGAGAACACCCGCGGCGTCACCCAGGTCGTCGACAACCTGGCCGACTGGCGCCTGCACGGCTACGCCTAGGGTCGCGCGTCCCGACGGTCGCCCGGGCGCGACCGTCGGAATTCAGCTATAGGGTCTGCATGACCGGCCCGGCGCCCGACCTTCGCCTGACCCACCACCATGTCGGCGGACGGGCCGGCGACACCGGCTTCAATTTCCCGGCGATCTTCGAGCCCGGGCTGGTACGCGTGCTCTACGACGCGGATGCAAGCTCGACCGAGCAGGCGCAGGCGCAGTCGGCCTCCTCCGGGCGAACCACGATCACCCGCCCGTATTTCATCGGCCGTCCGGGCACCAGGCGGACCTTCCAGATCAACTACGATCCCTACACCTCGTCGATCCGGAAGATCGCCCCGGAGTTCTCCGGCTCCTATGTCGAAGTCAACGGCACCGACTACGTCATGGGCGAGGTGACCCGGCCGCTCCGCACCATCGAGATCGACGCCCACGGACTCGACGAGCTGGTGCGGACCGAAGGCGAGAAGCTGCCCGCACCGGACCTCCTGTCGCTCGATACCGAGGGGAGCGAGGACGACATCCTCGCCGGTGCTCAAGGGCTCCTCGACGACCGCGTCGTCGCGCTCACCACCGAAATCAAGTTCAACCCGGTCTACGCCGACGGTCCGACCTTCGGCGACATCTTCCGCATCATGTTCGAGCGCGGCTTCGTGTTCTGCGAGTTCGAGCATGTCGGCCGCCTGACGCCCATGCGCGGCCGCCTCGGCACCCGCGGTCGCGGCCTGACCGCCTTCGGTGACGCGATCTTCCTCAAGCTTCCGGCGAACATCCGCGGCGACGATGCCACGCGTGCGCTGAAGCTCCGGAAGCTTGCCTTCGTCGCGCTCACCCGCGCGCAGCTCGAGTTCGCGCAGCTCTGCCTCGGTCTCCTGCCGGAAGGCCATCCCCTTCCCGCCGACGCGCCGGCCTATCTCCGCCTGGTCGAGCAGTTCAGGCGCCTCTGCGCGATGACACCCGACGTGAAGCCCTGGCGCTTCACCGAAGCCTATACGCCCGAGCGGAGCGAGGCCCGTTTCCGCAGCGCCATTCCCGAGGGCGAGGCGCGACGCATCGCCGACGAGACGCGCCAGCGCGCCATCGCCGAAACCGGCAAGATCGAGAGCGCGAAGCTGGACCTCGCCCATGCTGCGGGCGCGTCGATGATGGTGCAGCTGTTCGAGCGTTACGGCCTCGTCGATGTCGCCCGGGTCATCGCCGAGATCCAGAGGCACCAGGTCCAGGGCTACCTCGCCAGCGTCGCCGAGATGTCCGCCGGCTGAGTTCCGGGCCTGGCCGGGTTCCGCAACCCGGACCCCGGCCTGAGTGTTCTCCCTGTATCGCCGGGAGACCGTCCATGCGCGCTGCCGATGTCATGACGACCAATGTCTGCGCCGCCTCCCCGGAGGCACCGATCCATGAGATCGCGCGCGAGATGTGGGACCGGCGGATCAGCGCGGTACCGGTGATCGACGACGAGGATCGCGTGCTGGGCGTGGTCAGCGAGGGCGACCTCGTGCGCCGGGCCGAGCTCGGCACCGACCGGCGCTCATGGTGGCTCGACCTGTTCTTCAGCGACCGCTCGCTTGCCGGCGACTATGTGAAGACCCATGGCCGCACCGCCAGGGATGTGATGACCAAGCCGGCGATCACGGTGACGGAGACTGCTGACCTCGCCGAGATCGCCCGCCTGCTCGAGACCAAGCGGATCAAGCGCGTGCCGGTCATCCGCGACGGCAAGCTGGTGGGCATCGTCAGCCGCGCCGATATCGTGCGCGCGCTCGTCGCTGTCGGGCCGAAATGGAACCAGCCGGTCTCGAGCGACGAGAAGGTCCGCACCGATATGATGTCGGAGCTCAAGAAGCTGCCATTCGCGATCGCCGCCCACACCAACGTCATCGTCGACGACGCCGCGGTCCATGTCTGGGGCCATGTGGATTCGCCCGAGCAGCGTCGCGCGATCCTGCTCGCCGCCGAGGAGAAGGCGGCCGGCCGCAAGGTGGTCGACCACCTGGTCGACTGGCGGATCCCCGGATACGTCTGAGTTTCGCTGCGCCCGGGCCGGCGTTTGACCGGCTCACAGGCGCGTGACAGGCTTTCCTTCACGAAATTTCGTTCGGGGAGGAAGCCGATGCGATCCGTTCGTTCCGTTCTCGCCGCCGCCGTCGTGGCCTTTGGCTTTGCGGTTCCCGCCCAGGCCCAGGATCTCGTGATCTGGTGGACCAAGGGCGTCACCGAGGCCGAAGACAACGCCTTCAAGGCGGTCGTCGCCCTCTGGGAGAAGCAGACCGGCAAGAAGGCCGACGTCAGCTACTACGCCTCCGGGGACACCGAGGCGAAGACCATCCCGGCGCTGAAGGCGGGCCTGCCGCCCGACCTCACCTACGACTTCTCCTACGACCTCGCCTATACCCCGACCTGGGCCTATGACGACCTGATGGCCGACGTCTCCGACGTCATCGAGCCGATCAAGGACCAGATCCAGCCGGGCGTTCTCGACTCCCTCCAGTTCCTCAACGGCAAGACCGGCAAGAAGTCCTACTACGCGATGCCGTTCTTCCAGATGTCGCCGCACGTGCACTACTGGAACGACCTGCTGGAGCAGGCCGGCTTCAAGGAGTCGGACATCCCGAATTCCTGGGAGCCGTTCTTCGACTTCTGGTGCTCGAAGGTGCAGCCGGCGCTCCGCGCCAAGGGCAACCGGATCTACGGCCTCGGCCAGGGCTCGTCGACCTCGTCGAACGACCCCTTCTTCAACGTCCACATCTACCTGAACGCCTACGGCGCAGAGGTCGTCGCCCCCGACGGCAAGCTCCGCATCGGCGAGCCGGACATCAAGAAGAAGGTCGTCCAGGCGATCGACAGCTACGTCAAGCCGATCAAGGGCCAGTGCGCGCCGCCCGACGCCACCAACTGGGGCGGCTCGGACGACAACGTCTCGTTCCTCAACAAGAAGAACCTCGTGGCGATGAACCCGACGCTGTCGATCCCGATGTCGCAGCTCGCCTCGAACCCCGACAACTACTACAAGAACATGCGCACCGTGCCATGGCCGAACGGTCCGGACGGCAAGCCGACGCCGACGATGATCTCGGTCAAGCAGGTTCTGATCTTCAAGCAGTCGAAGAACATCGACAACGCCAAGTCCTTCATGAAGACCTTCCTCACGCCGGCCAACATGGGCCCGATGATGAAGGCGATGAACGGCCGCTTCATGCCGGTGATGCCGGCGCTGATCAACGACCCGTTCTACTCCGATCCCAAGGACCCGCATCGCTCGGCCGCCTTCAAGCAGTACACCCAGGCGGTCAACAAGCCGTTCCCGCAGACCTACAACCGCAACTACGCGAAGGTCATGGCGGAGCAGCTCTGGGGCAAGATGCTGGGCCGCATCGTGCTCGACGGCTGGACCACCGAGAAGGCGGTCGACGAGCTGGCCGAGCGCATGGCGAAGGTGATGGGCTGATCCAGCGGGCGGCGAGTCCGCCTCGCCGCCCATCCTTCCCGCCTAGAGATGACCGCACCCGCCGCCGCCTCCCGGGCGCCCTGGCTTTCCTCGGACGCCGCCTGGGGTCTCTTCTTCCTGTTCCCTTACATCGTCGTCTTCGTGCTGTTCGTCGCATATCCGATCGGCTATGCGATCTGGCTCGCGACCGACCTCAAGGCCTATCAGCGGCTGTTCGACGATCCGATCTACTGGCGGACCGCCCGGAACACGCTGATCTTCCTCCTGGTCGGCGTGAACCTGAAGATGGTCCTGGCGCTGTTCCTGTCGGGCTTCTTCGCGCTGCCCTATCTCTGGGTCCGCATCCTCGGGGCGATCTTTCTCCTTCCCTGGGCCGTGCCGCACATCCCATCGATCATCTCGATCCGCTGGATGCTCAATTCCGAGTGGGGGATGGTGAACACGCTGCTGTTCGACCTGTTCCGCATCGACGGGCCGAACTGGCTGACCAATCCGTCCTACGGCCTCTCGGCGATCATCGCCGTCCATATCTGGAAGTACCTGCCCTTCTGGACGATGATCCTGGTCGCCGGCCGCATGGCGATCCCGAAGGATCTCTACGACGCGGCCGCGGTCGATGGTGCCACCAAGTGGCAGCGCTTCCGCCACGTCACCTTCCCGCAGCTGAAGGCGCTGTTCCTGACGTCGACGATGCTGACCACGATCTGGTCCTTGGGCGACTTCAACAGCGTCTACCTGCTGACCGGCGGCGGCCCCGCCGACCGCACCAACACGCTGGCGACAATGGGCATCCGCTACGCCTTCCGCCAGGCCGACTTCGAGGCCGGCATCGTCACCATGGTCTCGGCGATCCCGATCCTGATCCCGCTGGTGATCCTGCTGACGCGGCGCCTGTCGAAGGCCGGAGGACGCCAGGCATGAGCCGCCGCGCCTTCGAATACGCTGGCCTCGCGCTTCTCGGCATCGTCGTCCTCCTTTGGACGATGGCCCCGCTCTACAACATGATGATCATGTCGATCACGCCGGTGAACGCGATCTTCGCCGGCAAGCTCTGGCCCGAGAACCCGACGCTCGGCAACTACGCCACCGTCTTCAAGCAGGACAACCACTACCTCAAATTCTTCTGGGTCCAGCTCGGCAACAGCGTCTTCATCGCCGCCGCCAGCATGGCGATCGTGCTCGCGATCGCGGCCCTGGCGAGCTTCGCGGTCGGCCGGCTCAAGCTCCGCTACGGCCCGCTGGTCAACAACCTGGCGCTGACGACATACCTGATCCCGGCGGCGTTCCTGGCGATCCCGTTCTACCAGGTGATGGGTGCCTACAAGCTGCTCGACACCCAGTGGGGCCTGATCTTCGCCGTCGTCACCTTCACCACGCCCTACGCGATCTGGGTGTTGCGGAACTATGCCGACAGCGTGCCGTTCGAGCTCGACGAGGCGGCGATGGTCGACGGCGCCAGCCGCTGGCAGATCTTCCGCCTCGTCTACCTGCCGCTGATCCGCCCGGCGATGATCGCGGTCGGCACCTTCGCCCTCCTGCACGCCTGGAACGAGTACCTCTACGCGTTCCTGATCCTCTCCCACGAGACCCGCGTCACGCTGACGGTGACCTTAGGCCTCTTCCGCTCCGACGATTCCGCGCCCTGGCCGCTGCTGATGGCGGTCGGCATCATCTACTCGATCCCGCCGACGGTCCTCTACTTCTCGGTCCGGAAGTACATGGTGACGGGTCTCACCTCCGGCGGCGTGAAGGACTGATGAGCCTCTACGCGCCGCCGAAGGACCTGCCCTCCCGCGTCTTCGTCAACGTGGTCGAGACGCTGGGGCTCAAGGCAGTCGGCGACAAGCCGCACTCCTTCCTCGAAGGTCCCTCCTTCGACCGCGACGGCAGTCTCTATGTCGTCAATTCCTACGCCGGGCAGATCCTGCGCATCCGCCCCGACAAGCGGATCGAGGTCGCCGCCCAATACGACGGCATCCCGAACGGCCTCAAGATCCACAAGTCGGGCGAGATCTTCATCGCCGACCGCCGGAACGGGATCATGCGGATGGACCCGGTGTCGGGGAAGGTCGAGGCCTTCATCGGCCGCGACCGGCTGATGCCCGGCTACAAGGGCGTCAACGACCTGTTCTTCCGTTCGAACGGCGATCTCTACTTCACCGACCAGGGCTCGACCGATCTCCGCGATCCGACCGGCCGTGTCTTTCGGTACTCTGCCGCGGGCAAGCTCGACATGCTGCTGAACAACGTGCCGAGCCCCAACGGCATCGTGATGAACCCGGCGGAGACGCATCTCTTCGTCGCCGTCACCTTCGGCCCCCAGGTCTGGCGCTGCGGCATCCTCGCCGACGGCAGCGTCGACCGGCTCGGCGCCTTCCAGACCTTCTCCGGCGGCTATTCCGGCCCCGACGGGCTGGCGATGGACGAGACCGGCGGCCTCGCGGTCGCGGTCAATCGCCTAGGCTCGGTGTTCCTGTTCGACAGGCAGGGCGAGCCCACCTTCCGCATCCGCAGCGCCGCCGGCCTGATGACGACCAACCTCGCCTACGGCCCGGGCGGAAAGCAGATCTACATCACCGAAGCCGAGACCGGCTCGATCCTCGTCGCCGACGCGCCCGTGCCGGGCCAAGCAATGTATGGGCTGATGTAGCTCAGTTCTTGTAGTCCGGATCGGTCTGCTCGAGCGTCGAGAGCAGCGACGGCCACGCCATGGTCCCGTGCTTGAGCGTCGCGTTGCGGAAGAACTCGCTGAACCAGGCGCAGGTCGTGTCGCTCATGCGGCGCACCTTGGCCCCGCCGGCCTGGGCGGCGATCTGCGCGGCGCAGGCGCGCTCCAGCGTGTGCATGACGTAGAACGCCTCGCCGACCGTGCGGCCGGTAGTCAGAAGCCCGTGGTTGCGCATGATCAGCGCACGGTGCTGGCCGAGGTCGTTCGCCAGGATGTAGCGGCCCTCGACGCCGGCTTCCATGTGCTCGATATCGTGATAGCCGAGGTTCTCGTAGAAGAAGGCCGAGTGCTGGCTCGCCATCAGCAGGCCCTCCTCCTGCATCGATACGCCCATGCCGGCGATCGTGTGCGAGTGGAAGACGCAGATCGCCTCCTCGTTCTTCATGTGGATGGCCGAGTGGATCACGAAGCCCGCCGGATTCACCGGATAGGGGCTCTCCTGGATCTTGCGCCCGTCCTGATCGATCTTGACCAGGCTGGAGGCGGTCACCTGCTGGAACAGCACGCCATGCGGGTTGATCAGGAAGTGGTGCTGCCCCGCCGGCGCCTTCACCCTGGCCGAGATGTGCGTGCCGGTGAGGTCCACCCAGCCGTAGCGCGCCGCCAGCCGGTAGCAGGCGGCGAGATCGACCCGCATCTGCCATTCCTCGGCCGAGACCTGGGACTTCATCGACGGCAGATGAGCGAGAAGGGTGTCGGGCATCCGGGGCTCCGCAGCTATGAGTACGAACTAAGCTTAACAGTCTGACTTGAGGGATGCCGCCATAGTAGCCAGCTACGAAACTTAGTCCTTAGGCTGGGACAAAAACTCGGAGTGCATCTTCAATGAAAGATTCTAGGGACGGAGAGAATGCCAGTGGCTTCCCCGCTTCCGGTCGAGCGACGTGCCCCTTCTTTTCCAACAACATAACTAAGTCCATAAGCCGATATATATTCCCGACGTTTCTTATTCTTTTTAGAGGCTCCCTTTTTAAAGACTTCGACACCATCGATCTGCTCTTCCTTTCCCCTGTCGACATCCAAGGTCCAGCCGACGCGTCGATGGGAATGTCATCGTGCTCCCTAAATTTGTCAGAACTCGCAGAAACTCGCTTCGCCAAGTCCAGTAACGCGGGAATAATATCTGAGTTGTTCTTAAATTTGTTTAATTCCAAAAATGGATCAATTCCATCTCGCTCATAAAGTTCTATCAGTGACTCCTGAGTGGCCCCGTCAAATTGACTTAGCCCGCGCGCCATTTTCCTTTCAAAATTCTTACGCCGGCGCTTGCGCGTAAAAGAATCCCTTAACTCAATTATCGAGGCAATAGTCCCCCCAACCGCAATAATCAAGACCAACGCAGCAATTGGGTAAGTGATCGTTCTCATAATTTGAACAATTGCACTTCCCGAATATGTCTTAATAAAGAAACCGTATATGGAATCCGTATCGTCGGGCTCTGTTCTCGCAAGGAAAAGGCGATCAATTCCGGCAATTTTCCCGGAAGGAATGATTGATATTTCGTCCGATTTATTATGAATCACCAACAACTCAACGACAAAATACTTCCCCGATTCGAGTATCACTTTTTGGAATGAAACTGCTGAATCCGACAATATGGCCGGGGAGAGTCGCTCTTTTATATAGTCTGAATTGGACGAAACCAGGCGAGCCTCTATTATCTTCCCCCCAATAATGCGCAGTCCCCAGACTTCTTGGGAGTCGTATAGATTTTGAATAATATCAACGCGGCCTGTATTTTCGATTCGTATTTGTAAAATCTTAAGATTAAGATTTTTTTCGCTGAGATCATCGCCCTTAAATGTGACCGACAGATCATCAACCGGCCTTTTCAAGTCTAAAATATTTAACTCGGCCGCCAAATCATAAGAAACTTGGATTTTCTTTTGATAATACTCGCTGTACCAAAAAGCTAAGATTGCCAATAAAATGCCGAATAAGCTCCACGCAAATTTATTTTCAACCGCCTTAAGCCAGCTCAGCATGTTAGCTCAAAACATTCGCTATTGATTGATGCCATCCTGCAGTACGGCATTGCCAATTTCAAGTAGTGCCCCTCCCCTAAAATGCCCCACCAATCCCGCTTCGGCGAAACTCACCGGGTGATTTCTGTCCCTCCGCTCGTCTGGATACTCGGCTGGGTCTCGCTTTTGACGGACATCTCCTCCGAGATGATCCTCGCCGTGCTACCGGTCTATCTCGGCACGGTGATGGGCGTGTCGATGATGACGATCGGGCTGATCGAGGGGATCGCGGAAGGGATCGCGGCGGTGATGCGGGTGGTCTCCGGCGCGATCGGCGACAAGCTCGGTCGCTACAAGGGCATCGTCGTCCTCGGCTACGGCCTCTCGGCGGTCAGCAAGATCGTCTTCCCGTTTGCCGGCACGCCGATCCCGGTCTTCGCCGCGCGCATCGTCGACCGTGTCGGCAAAGGCCTCCGCACTGCCCCCCGCGACGCGATGATCGCGCGCGCGACCGACCCTTCGATCCACGGCCGCGCCTTCGGTCTTCGCCAGACGCTCGACACGCTGGGCGCGGTGATCGGGCCGCTGCTGGCGATCGCGATCCTTTGGGCAAGCCAGGACAGCTTCCAGCTCCTGTTCTGGGTCGCCTTCGTGCCCGGCGTGCTCGCGGTGATCGTGCTGGCGCGCGCGGCCGAGGAACCGCTCGGCGGATCGCCGCCGCTCGAGCGCCTGCCGCTCAACCGCGCCGACCTCGCAAGCCTGGGCTTCGCCTTCTGGTGGATCGCGGTCGGCGCGGCCCTCCTGACCTTCGGGCGCGGCGCCAAGGCGTTCCTCGTGCTCCGCACCGAGAGCCTGGGCGTGCCGCTCTGGCTGGTGCCGATCGCCTTCGTGCTGATGAACACCGTCTATGCGCTGTCGGCCTATCCGGTCGGACGGATCTCCGACCGCGTCGACCGCCGCACGCTGCTGGCGCTCGGCATCGGCGTGCTGATCGCCTGCGACGCGCTGCTTGCGGTGGCCACCGGCCCCTGGGTCGGGCTTCTCGGCGTGCTGCTCTGGGGGCTGCATTTCGGCATGACCCAGGGCGTGCTGGCGACGCTGATCGTGGATTCGGTGCCCGAGACCTTGCGGGGCACCGCTTTCGGCGCCTTCAGCCTGCTCTCCGGCCTGGCGCTGGTCGCCTCCGGCGCGCTGGGCGGCCTGGTCTGGGACATCTGGGGGCCTCAGACCCTGTTCTGGCTCGCCACGGCCGTCGCGACCCTGTCGCTGGCGACCGCCTGGAAACCCAAACCAGGCACCGTTCCGCGCTAGACTGGCCGCATGGCCACACGCGTCATCCTGTTCGTCTTCGACGGTCTCCGGCCGGACATGGTCACGCCGGAGCTGGCCCCCAACCTCGTCCGCTTCGCCGACGGCGGCAGCCGCTTCCCGATGAGCCGGGCGGTGTTCCCGACCGAGACGCGCGTCAACGTCGCCTCGCTGGTGACCGGCTGCCACCCGGCCCGCCACGGCATCGTCGCCAACGTCTTCCACGCGACCGACGCGATCCCCGGCCGGCCGCTCAGCACCGGCAAGGCCGAGGACCTGGACGCGCTTGCAGCCGCCTCCGGCGGGCGCATGCTCGGCGTGCCGTCCCTGGGCGAGATCCTGGCCAAGGCCGGGAAGTCCTATGCCGTCGTCTCGACCGGCACGCCCGGCAACGCGATCCTGCTGAACCACGAAGCCGGGACCTTGGGGCAGATCCGCTGGTCCACGCATGGCCGTCACCTCTCCTCGCCCGACGCCCGGCCGCTGTTCGAGCGCTTCGGCGAGCCGCCGGAGGCCGGCCTTCCCAACACGCCGCGCATCGACCATGCGATGACGATCTTTATCGAGCACGTGATCGGCGAGCTCGCCCCCGACGTCGCGCTCTTCTGGTCGTCGGATCCGGACTCGACGTACCACTATCGCGGCATCGGCTCGCCCGAGGCCAAGGCCTCGATCCAGGGTGCCGACGCCGCCTTCGGCAGGATGCTCGACAAGCTCGATCCGGAAACCCAGGTCATCGTCGTCTCCGACCATGGCCACATCACCGGCCGCGAGAAACTGTCCACCATCGACCTGATGCGCACCGGTGGGTTCCGCGCCGGTACGGCGCTCGACACCGACACCGACATCGCGCTGGCGCTGAGCGGCCCCATCGGCGTCACCTTCCGCGATGCGGCCGAAGCCACGCGCCTCGGCGCCTGGCTCGCCGAGCAGCCCTGGTGCGGCCTGATGTTCTCGAACGCCAGGAACGAGATCGAAGGCGAGATCCAGGGATCCTTCGCGATGCCGCTGGCGAACGTCGCGCATGCGCGGGCGCCGCACCTGTTCTTCACGCTGGCCGACGACGACGAGCTCGACGCCAACGGCCTTCCGGGCACCTGCGTCATGGACGCCAACCTGCCGCTTCTCGGCGGGACCCACGGCGGCCTGCATCCGCGCGAGCTCAACAACGTGCTGATCTGCGGCGGCGATGCCTTTCGGGAGCGCTATGGCTCACCCTTCGCCGCCGGCATCGTTGACGTGGTGCCGACCGTGCTGCATCTGATGGGGCTTCCGGCCGCCGGATTCGACGGCCGCGTGCTGATCGAGGCGATGTCCCGGGGCGCGACGCCGGGCGAACCCCGGCGCCTGATCCACGAGGTCGAGGCCGGCGGCAGGATCCGCCGGCTTGACCGGCAGCGCACCGGCAGCACCTACTATCTCGATGGCGGCTTTGGCGCATGACCTGCCCTGGGTTCCGGAGATCTCCTCGCACCGCGGCGGCGCGCTGATCTGGCCCGAGAACTCGCCGACCGCCTTCCGCCGCTCCGCCAGGCTTCCGGTCGCCTCGATCGAGACCGACGTGCACCTTTCCCGCGACGGCCGCATCGTCGTCCACCACGACGCGACGCTGCAGCGGACCACGACGGGACGCGGTCCGGTCCGCGCGCATTCCTTCAAGGCGCTCCGCCGCCGCACGCTCAAGCGCACGGCGCGCACGCCG
>CAZDGR010000080.1:0-13163 GCA_964504845.1 uncultured Rhizobium sp.
CTCCCAGCGTCACGCCGTTGATCAGCTGCTGGAGAAAGTACTCCAACGCTCTTCAGCCCCCCGAGACCTGCAAAAAGCGGTCTTTCACCTGTTCGCGCCGGCCGGTTGTAACGCCCGACCGTTCCGCGCAGCGGAACCTATCGCCGAACAAACAGACCTAGCAAGCGCGAAGTGACGGTCCTCAGATTTCGAGACCGCCCGATCCCCGCCCCTTCCCCTCGGCCTTGCGCTTCAGCACGAACAGCAGGCGATTGACCGCCTGCTGCTTCAAGGCCGCTTCCGGCGCACTTGCCGCGCCCACGATCGAGACCTCGGTCCCGGTCTCGGCGTCGACCGCGACCACCTTCACATAGGCGCCCACGCGCGAGAACTCGAACAGCACTTCCCGATGGGCCATCTCGGCGTATTCCCGGGCTTTGTCCTAGGTCGTGGACCAGCCTATAAAGGGTGACGTTGCGAAGACAAGGGAGCTTCCCATGACCGCGCTCCGCGCCAAGACGTCGGCGGGCAAAGCCAGCTTCGAGTGGGCCGATCCGTTCCTGCTCGACGAGCAGCTGACCGAGGACGAGCGCCTGATCCGCGACTCCGCGCGCGGCTACTGCCAGGAGAAGCTGATGCCGCGCGTGCTGGAGGCCAACCGGCACGAGAAGTTCGACCGCTCGATCCTGAACGAGATGGGCGCTCTCGGATTCCTCGGCTCGACCATCGACGGCTACGGCTGCGCCGGGGTCAACTATGTCTCCTACGGCCTGATCGCGCGCGAGGTGGAGCGCGTCGACTCAGGGTACCGCTCGACCATGAGCGTTCAATCGAGCCTGGTGATGCATCCGATCCACGCCTACGGCACCGAGGCGCAGCGCCAGAAATACCTGCCGAAGCTCGCCACCGGCGAATGGGTAGGCTGCTTCGGCCTGACCGAGCCGGACCACGGTTCGGATCCCGGCGGCATGAAGACACGGGCGAAAAAGACCTCCGACGGCTACGTGCTGTCCGGCGCCAAGATGTGGATCACCAACTCGCCGATCGCCGACGTGATGGTGGTCTGGGCCAAGACCGAGGACGACGTTATCCGGGGCTTCATCCTCGAACGCGGCATGAAGGGCCTCTCGACCCCGAAGATCGAGGGCAAATTCTCGCTTCGCGCCTCGATCACCGGCGAGATCGTGATGGACAACGTCGCCGTCCCGGAAGCCAACCTGCTGCCGAACGTCTCGGGCCTGAAAGGCCCGTTCGGCTGCCTCAACAACGCCCGCTACGGCATCGCCTGGGGCGCGCTCGGCGCCGCCGAGTTCTGCTGGCACGCGGCCCGCACCTACACGCTCGAGCGCAAGCAGTTCGGCCGGCCGCTCGCCGCCAACCAGCTGATCCAGAAGAAGCTTGCCGACATGCAGACCGAGATCTCGATCGGGCTGCAGGCGTGCCTGCGCGCCGGCCAGCTCAAGGACGAGGACCGGGCTGCGCCGGAGCTGATCTCCCTGATCAAGCGCAACTCCTGCGGCAAGGCGCTCGACATCGCCCGCACCGCCCGCGACATGCATGGCGGTAACGGCGTCCATGACGAGTTCCACGTGATCCGTCACGTGATGAATCTGGAAGCGGTGAATACCTACGAAGGTACGCACGATATCCACGCGCTGATCCTCGGCCGCGCCCAGACCGGGATCCAGGCCTTCACCGGCGCTTGAGCGCCGGCAACGCGACGGCCTCAAGCGGCGTTATCGCCGCCATGGACATCGAAACCACGCTGTCGCGCCTAGCGCTGGCGCTCGGCATCGGCCTGCTGATCGGGCTCGAGCGCGGCTGGCGGAGCCGCGACGCCGACTCGGGCAGCCGCGCCGCCGGCATCCGGACTTTCGCGATCTCGGGCTTCCTCGGCGGTCTGGTCGGGGCCGTCGCCGACCGCCTCGGCGGCGCCGAGAGCGCCGGAGCCGGGATCGCCTTCGGAATTTCCTTCCTCGCCTATGCAGCGGTGATCACCGTCTTCGCCCGGGACCAGAACCAGGCCGAGAAGAGCGTCTCGGCGACCACTGCGGTCGCCGGCATGCTGACCTTCACGCTCGGCGCCTATGCCCTTCTCGGTGACACGCGCGTCGCAGCCGCGGCCGCCGTCGCCGCGGCCGTCATTCTGGCGATCCGCGAGGAGCTGCACGGGCTGCTCGACAAGATCACCTGGATCGAGCTGCGTTCGGCGCTCGTCCTCCTGGCCATGACCTTCGTCGCCTTGCCGCTGCTGCCGGACGAGGCGATAGGCCCATCGGGCGGCATCAACCTGCGCGAGGTGTGGCTGATCGCGATCGTGCTCGCCTGCGTCTCGTTCCTCGGATACGCGGCGGTCAAGTATCTCGGCGCCAGCCACGGCGTCCTGCTCGCCGCGGCCGCCGGAGGCCTCGCCTCCTCGACCGCCGTTGCCGCCGCCAATGCCCAGCGCGCCAAGGCCGGCGAGAGCACGCCCCGCCTGCTTGCCGCCGGCGTCGCGATGGCGAACGCGATCTCGTTCGTCCGTGTCGCCGTCATCGTCGCGACCCTGCAGGCGAGCCTCCTTCCGCTGATCGGCCCGGCTCTCGGCGCGGCTGCCCTCGTCTCGGCCGGCTTCGCCCTGGTTTCCGTCTATGGCACCAGAACGCGGAAGAAAGACGGCGCGACGACGACCTTCCGCAATCCGTTCAGCTTCTGGTCGGTGATCAGCTTCGCTGCGATCCTCGGCATCGTCATGGTGCTGTCGCGGGCGGCGAGCGAGGGCTTCGGCGCGACGGGCGCGATCCTGGGTGCGGCGATCGCCGGCCTCGCCGACGTCGACGCAGTCACGATCTCGGTCGCCCGCCTGGCGGGAGGTCCGGTGAGCGAAGCGGCTGCTGCCACCGCCATCATGGTTGCCGTCGCCAGCAACACGATCTGCAAGGCAGCCATTGCCGCCACGGTCGGGCGAGGTGCCTTCGCGATCGCGGTCCTGGCGATATCTGCAGGCTGTCTCGCGGTCGCCGGCGCGACCCTGGGCGCGACGATCGCCTTCCGCGACTAGCGCTTCATCATCTCGGCGCAAGCCTGGGCGATCGCCCGCTGGTCGCGGTCACCGAGCTGCTGGTCGCCGTAATAGACCCGGCCGTCCTTGACCTTGAGCTGGAGGATGTTGGCCTCCGCCTTGAACGAGTTGACCTGCGAGTTCTGGCTCGCGAGCCGGCGGGTCACGTCGATCGTGAATTCCTTGGGCGGCTGGAAGCGCTGGCGGTTGTTGAGGTCGGCCGGTGCCACCGCGCGGCCCTGGGCGTCCTGACCCGGCCGGTACTTCACGTCCGGCGAGGGCGTGTGAACGGTCAGGTTCCGGCACTCGGACTCGGCAATCGTCACCTGCGGCGATGCCTGAGGGGACTGGGCCGATGCGGACGCTGCCATGAGCAGCCCGGCGACAAGAGCGACGATGCGCATGAGGCGAGTCTAGTGCGGCGACCGCCCCCTGGCGAGAGCCCTCGGAACCGGTGAGAATGACCCATGGACGACGTGGCCCGCCCGCACATCGAGATCCATCGGCATGAGGCCGAGGATGCCGCCTGGGAAGCAGTGCTCGGGCGGCCCGATCCGCGCCTTCGCCCTTATGTCGCCGGCACTTACAACGGCTGGACCGAGCGGACCTCGCTGATCATGCGCCGACGCGAGATCGCCAAGGTCTTCGTGCCGATGATCATCAATCTCGGCCCACGCTTCGGCGTGCTGTCGCCCGGCAACCCGAGCCGGGGGATGGAGCGGTTCGACACCTTCGTCGCCGGCCTGCACGACTGCGCGGCGATCACCGAGGCGGACCTGACCTCCTGCTGCATCCAGGCGAACCTCACGCCGCTCGGCGCCTGGCGGCTGCTCGGCGTTCCGATGATCGATCTCGCCAATCGCGTGGTCGAACTCGAGGACATCCTGGGACCCGAGATACGGCGCCTGCGCGAACGGCTCCACGATGCGAGGAGCTGGGAGCAGCGCTTTGCGCTGCTCGACCAGTTCCTGCTTTCTCGCCTGGCGTCCGGGCCGGACACGAACCCGCGCGTGATCGCCGCCATGCAGCGCCTGGAGCGAACCGGCGGCGGGGCTGCGATCGGCGACATCGCCGACGAGGTGGATCTCAGCCGACGCCAGCTGATCGGTGCTTTCAACGAGCAGATCGGTCTCAGCCCGAAGGTCGTCGCCAGGCTGATCCGCTTCGACCGGGCCGTTCGGTGCTTGCAGGCGGGCGGCACCCTGGCGGAGGTCGCCCTCGATGCCGGCTACTACGACCAGCCTCACTTCAACCGCGAGTTCCGGCAATTCGCCGGTATCGCGCCGGGCGAGTTCGTCCGTGGCCAATTGTCCGACAACGGCGGCCTTCGCGACGCGTAAATCCGTACAAGACGCATCGTCGCTGCTGCCTTTAGCGTTCCTCCATCACGCATGGAGGAACCGATGACCGATACCGCCCCCACCATCTATCCCTGCCTTCGCTACAAGGACGCGCATGCGGCGATCGCCTGGCTCGAGAAGGCGTTCGGCTTCAAGCGTCGCGTCGTCTACGACGGGCCCGACAGTACCGTCGCCCACGCCGAGATGAGTCATGGCGCGGGGATGATCATGCTGGGCTCGGCCAAGAGCGACTTCATCAAGGATGCCGGCGTCGGCATCCAGTGCATCTATGTCGCGGTATCCGATCCCGACGCGCATCACGCAGAGGCCAAGGCCGCGGGCGCCAAGATCGTCCGCGCCCTCAACGACACCGACTATGGCTCGCGCGAGTACTGCGCGCTCGACCTCGAAGGGCACTTCTGGAGCTTCGGCACCTATTGGCCGAAGACGACCGACTAGGTGGCGTGCGGCCGCACGCCGATGCGGCGTCAGACCTCCCTCAAACCCTCGTAGACCGGCCATCGCCGCGCCTGCACGGCGGCGATGACCGGCGCGAGATCCTCGACATAGACCTGGAACATGACGTCACGCCCGTAGGGAGGCTTCATTGGCCCGGTCTCCCACTTCCCCCAGCGCTCGCAGAGCATTATTTGGGGCCCCTCGCGGCGTTCGAGATAGATGAACCGCGGTTGAGGGCGCCGGTAGGCGACCACGCCGGCAGCTCCGGCACCATCTTGGCCCAACCGGCCTGCGGCGCGGCACCGTAAGGCTCGCTCATCCGCCGCGGAGCGCCTTCTCGAGGAAGGGCAGACTCGTGTCCATGCGGTAGTCGATCGAGGAGTGGTTGTCGTTGAACTCCTCGAAGGTATGGGCGACGCCGTTCGAAGCGAGGAGCCGGGAGAGGCGACGCGCCCCGTAGTGCAGGTGGTACTGGTCCTCGACGCCGCAGTCGATGAAGAGGCCCTTCAGCTTCTTCAGCTCCGCGGTCCGGGTCTCCGCCAGCACCAGCGGATCCCAGCGCGTCCATAAGGCCCAGCGCTCAGGGATGGTCTCGCAGGTCTCGAGATCGACCGGAAGCCGGATCGACAGGAACTGGCGCGGGTCGGGATCGTATGTCGCCGCCATCGCCAGGATCATCAGCGCGTGGGTCTCCTTGTCGGACGCCTTCTTCTGCGCCTCGAAATGGCGGATGAAGGCCTCGACCGATCGGCCATGGCGCGCCAGCACGTTCAAGGTCGACGGCATGTCGTGGAGATAGATCAGCTCGAAGGCCATGTCGCCGGAATGGCAGGCGACAGCGCTCCAGAAATCGGCATGGAGCATCCCGTGCACGATCGCGCCGTAGCCGCCCGACGACTTGCCGAACAGGCCGCGCCGCCCCTGCCCGCCGCAGCCGAAGGTCGTTTCGACCTGCGGCACCACTTCCTGGATAAGGAAGTCGGCATAGGCGCCCATGCCGGCCGAATTGATGTACTGGTTGCCGCCCAGCCGCGTGTAGCAGTCGGGAAACGCGACCGCGACCGGGCCCATCGCCCCGCTCGCGATCAGCCTGTCGAGCCGCTCCGGCACGTTCTCGGTGAAGGCGCGCCAGTTGGTATGGCCGAGGCCGGAACCGGTAAAACCGGCGAGATCGACCAGCAGCGGCACCTTGGTCCAGGGCTTGTATCCCGGGGGCAGGTAGACATCGACCGAACGCTGGTGCGGATCGCCAAGCGGATTGCCGCGGAGCGCCTGGGAGTCGACGGCGAGCCGCCTGACCTCGCCCTTAGGCTGGTCCCAGGTCCGGCGGGTCATTGCCGGCGCGCGAAGTCGACCACGGCACCGATCAGGCTCGTGAGGTTTCCCTTGAGCTTCTCGAAGCCGGGGGAGCGGACGATCCGCTCCTGGTCCATGTAGAGCACACGATTGATCTCGATCTGCAGGGCGTGCCGTCCGGCGCCGGGATCGGAATAGCGCATGATCAGCTCGAGCCCCTTGTAGGGGTTGTTGATGGCGACCGAGTAGCCCATGCCGGCAAGCACGTCGCGGACCAGCGTCATGAACTTCGGGTCGCAGGTCTTGCCGTCGCGGTCGCCGAGCACGAAGTCCGGCCGACGGGCGCCGACATCGGTCGCCATCGCGTTGCCGACCGACTTCATCGAGTGGCAGTTGATGTGCCAGACCTTGCCGAAGCGCCTGTGCAGCTCGTCATAGGCGCCGCCGACGGCCTGGTGGTAAGGGCCGTAGAAGCGATCTATGCGCGACCGCACCTCGGCGACGGTCAGCCGCTTGCCGTGGACCGGCACGCCCGGCACCGCGAGACGTCGGATCAGGCCGAGGCCCAGGCGGCTCTTCTCGGTCGGGTTCAGCGGCTCTGGCCAGGTCTCGATCAGCAGGTCGGGGTCGATATCCGTCGAGGCCCGGTTGGGGTCGATGTAGACGCGCGGAAAGTGCGCCTCGATCAGGATCGCGCCCTTCTCGGGCCCGGCGCCGAACAGATCGTGGACGAAGGCGTCCTCGCCGGTCTTGAGCAGCTCCATCGGCGCGATCGGCTTGAAGTCGTCCGGGTACATCACGCCGCTGTGCGGCGAGTCGAACAGCACCGGCGCCGGCTGTCCGGTCGGGTCGTGGCGGGTGAGGACGCCGGGTATGTGCATGGGGTCAGCCGTCGTTGAGGTGACAGGCAGAAAGACGTCCGGCCGCGATATCCTTGAGCGTCGGCGCCTCGCGCTTGCAGCGTTCCATCGCGTGCGGACAACGCGGATGGAAATGACAGCCGCTCGGCGGGTTGAGCGGCGACGGGATCTCGCCCTTCACCGGCTCGAAGACGCGCTTCCGCGCCTCGATCCGCGAGATGCCGCCCAGCAGCGCCTGCGTGTAGGGATGATTGGGCGCGCCGAACAGCGCTTCGGTCGGGCCGCTCTCGACCACGCGGCCGAGATACATGATCACCACCCGGTCGCTCAGGTGCTCGACCACGCCGAGGTCGTGGCTGATGAACAGGTAGGTCAGGTTGAGGTCGCGTCGGAGATCCATGAACAGGTTCAGAACCTGCGCCTGGATCGACACGTCGAGCGCGGCGACCGCCTCGTCGCAGATCAGGAACTCGGGCTTGACCGCGAGCGCGCGGGCGATGCCGATGCGCTGGCGCTGACCGCCGGAGAACTGATGCGGATAGCGGCGCCGGAAAGCCGGATCGAGCCCGACCCGGCGCATCGTCGCCTCGACGTAGTCGCCGAGCTCGGCGCGATCGATCATGCCGTGGACCTTCGGCGCCTCGCCGATGATGTCCTCGACCCGCTTCCTCGGATTGAGCGAGGCGAACGGATCCTGGAAGATCATCTGGGTGCCGAGCTGGGCCTTGCCGCCCCTCAGCTTGTCGCCGGTCACGTCCTTGCCGCGATAGACGACGCGGCCCTCGGTCGGCGGCAGGATGCCGGCGGCGATCCGCCCGAGCGTCGACTTGCCGCAACCGGACTCGCCGACGAGGCCCACGACCTCGCCCGGACGGATTGCGAGGTCGACGTGGTCGATCGCGTGCACCACCTCCTCGCGCATGCCGGCGCCGATGACGTTGGCGACCTTGGCGGCGACGTCGAGCGGCTTGACGAAGCGCTTGACGATGCCGCGCAGCTCGATCAGGGCCTCGCTCACGCCCGGCCCTCCAGATGCGGATGGATGCAGCGCGCCGCATGGCCCGGCCGGTATTCCACCATCGGCGGAAGAGCCGCGCGGCAATCGTCCTGGACGCGCGGGCAGCGGTCGGCGAAGGGGCATCCGCTCGGCAGGTTGAGCAGAGACGGTGTCATGCCGGGGATCTGGGCTAGCGGGCTGCCGCGCTTGTTGCGACTGGGCACGCTGCCGAGGAGGCCCTTGGTATAAGGATGCAGCGGCCGGTCGAGCACGTCGTCGATCGGGCCGGATTCGACGATCTTGCCGGCGTACATGACGCAGATGTCGTCGGCGAGGCCGGCCACCACCGACAGGTCGTGGGTGATCCAGACCAACGAGGTGCCTGTCTCGCGGCAGAGCTTCTGCACCTCGTAGAGGATCTGTCCCTGGATGGTCACGTCGAGCGCCGTGGTCGGCTCGTCGGCGATGATCAGCTCAGGATTGTTGAGCAGGGCGATCGCAATCGCGACACGCTGGCGCATGCCGCCGGAAAACTGATGCGGATAGGCGTTCAGCCGCTCCTCCGGCGACGGAATTCCGACGCGGCCGAGCGCATCGCGGGCCCGCGCACGTGCCTCGTCGGCACTCACGTCGTGATGCGCCTGCACCGCCTCGATCATCTGCGTGTCGATGCGCAGGACCGGGTTCAGCGTCATCATCGGGTCCTGGAAGATCATCGCGATCCGATTGCCGCGGACCGCGCGCAGACGTTCGTCCGGTTGACCGACCAGGTTCTCGCCCTTGAGGAGGATCTCGCCCTCCACGACCCGCCCCGGCGGATCGACCAAACCCAGGATCGAGAAGCCGGTGATCGACTTGCCGGAGCCTGACTCGCCGACGAGGCCGAGGATGCGGCCCTTGTCGATCTGGAAGGAGACGCCGTCGACCGCCTTCACCACGCCGCCGCGGGTGAAGAAATGCGTCTTGAGATCCCGGACCGCGAGAGTCGGCTGGCTCATCGCTGGAGCCTGGGATTGAGGATGTCGCGAAGCTGGTCGCCGACCAGGTTGATCGAGATGATCGTGACCAGGAGCGCGATGCCAGGAAAGAAGCTGATCCAGTACTTGCCCGACAGCAGGTATTCGAAACCGTTGGCGATCAGGAGACCCAGCGACGGCTCCGTGATCGGAAGCCCGATGCCGAGAAAGGATAGCGTCGCCTCCAGCGCGATCGCCCCCGCCACCTGCACGGTACCGATCACGATCATCGGCGGCATGCAGTTCGGCAGCACGTGGCTGAAGATGATGCGCGGCTTCGAAAGCCCGAGGCAGATGGCCGCCTCGACGTACTCGCGCCGGCGCTCGACCAGTGCCGTGCCGCGGATGATGCGGGCGTAGTAGGACCACTGCACGATGATCAATGCCAGGATGATCTTGCCGACGCCCTGGCCGAGGACGGCGAGAAGGATCAGCGCGATCAGGATGGTCGGGAAGCTGAGCTGGAGGTCCACCAGCCGCATGATCAGCGTCTCGGTTCGCCCGCCGACATAGGCCGCGATCAGGCCCATCGCCATGCCCAGCATCATCGCGCAGATGCCGGAGAAGACGCCGACCGCGAGGCTGGTCCTGAGCCCGTAGAAGATGCCCGACAGCATGTCGCGCCCCTGGCCGTCGGTGCCGAGCCAGAAGGTGATGCCGTCCATGCTCTTCGATCCCGGCGGCATGCGGCTGTCGAGGATGTCGAGCTTGGAGAGGTCATAGGGGTTCTGCGGCGAGATCAGCGGCGCGAACAGCGCCACCAGCAAGATGACCGTGAGCACGACCGCGCCGCCGACGGCGAGCTTGTCCTCGGCGAACTCCGACACCAGTCTCCGAAACGGGGTCTCGGCCTTGGCCGGAACGATGACCGTGGGCTCGCTCATCCCTTGACGTCCTGGAGCCGCACGCGCGGATCGATCACCGAATAGAGAACATCGACGACGAGGTTGATGATGATGAAGAGGAACACGATCATCATCAGGTAGGCCACCATGACCGGCCGATCGAGCTGGTTGAGCGAGTCGATGATCAGCTTGCCCATGCCGGGCCATGCGAAGATCGACTCGGTGACGACGGCGAAGGCGATCAGGCCGCCGATCTCGAGCCCGACAACGGTGACCAGCGGGATCAGGATATTCTTCAGCACATGCACGCCGACGACGCGCCGGTGCGTCAGCCCCTTCGCGCGCGCGAACTTGACATAGTCCTGGAGCAAGGTCTCGCGGACACCAGCGCGCGTCAGCCGGATGATCAGCGCGGCGTTGCCGAGCGCCAGGTTCACCGCGGGCAGGATCACGTGGGTAAGGCCGTCGCGCGTGAACAGGCTCGACTTGATGCCGAGGAAGGTCCCGACCTGGCCGCGCCCCGTAGAGGGAAGCCAGCCCAGCATCACCGCGAAGACCATGATGAACATCAGGCCCTGCCAGAAGCTCGGCAGGCTGAAGCCGATGATCGAGCCGGCCATGATGCCCTTCGACGTCGCGGTCTGCGGCCTGAGTCCCGCATAGAGGCCGAGCGGGATGCCGACGACCAGCGACAGCACCACCGCGGTGAAGGCGAGTTCGAGCGTCGCCGGCATGCGCTCGAAGATCAACCTGAGCGCCGGCTCGTTGAAGACGAAGGAACGCCCGAGATCGCCGGCGACAGCGTTCCTGAGGAAGACGAAGTACTGCTCCCATAATGGCAGATCGAGGCCGAGCGACCGGATCGCGCGCTCGCGCTCGAGCTGGTCGGCATCGGGGGAGATCAGGATGTCGACAGGGTTGCCGATGGCGAAGACGCCAAGGAATACGATCACCGACATGACCAGCAGGATGACGACGCTCTGCATCAAGCGCCGCACGATGAAGACGGTCATTCGGCCCCTGTTCTCCCGCCCCAGCACTGGCGGCCGGGTTCGGCGACTGTAGCGAACCGGCCCTCGCCCCGTCGAGGGGCGAAGGCCGGCGGGACGCTTACTTGGCGGTCGTGACTTCCGTCGCCAGGGTCTCCTGACCGGCGCGGCCGACGTAGGTGAGGCCCTTCTTCAGGCCCCAGGTCGATACCTCGTAGTGCAGCGGGATGATGCCGACGTCGCGGACACCGATCTCGCTGGCCTTGGCCAGGAGCTCGCCGCGCTTCTTGTCGTCGACCGTGCGGAGCGCCTCGGCCAGCGTCTTGTCGAGCTCGGGATTGCTGTAGCGGCCGCGATTGGCCTGGCCCATGCCGGTGTCCTTGTTGAAGGTCGCGAGCAGCGAGCGCAGCGTCGAGGAGGTCTCGCCGGTGCCGGAGCCCCAGCCGACCAGGAAGATCGAGAACTCCTGGTTCGTCGCCTTGGCGGCATATGTGGCCCACGGCATCGCTTCCACCTTGGCCTCGATGCCGATGCGGCTCCACATCTGCGCCACCGTCTGGATGACGCGGCCGTCGTTGATGTAACGGTCGTTCGGTCCGTGGATCGTGACGGTGAAGCCGTTCGGATAGCCAGCGTCGGCCAGCAGCTTCTTGGCGCCGTCCGGATCGTACTTCTCGGGCTTCAGGTTCGGGCTGGTGCCGAAGAAGCTCTCGGCGAGCAGCTGGCCGGCGGGAAGGCCGACGCCTTCCATGACGCGCTCGACGATGCCGTCGCGGTTGATCGACTTCGACAGCGCCTGGCGGACACGGAGATCCTTCAGCGGGTTCTTCGCCAGGGGCTTGCCCGACTTGTCGGTGAAGAACGGCGTCGTGTCGCGCTGATGATCCATGTGCAGGTAGATCAGCCGGTTCGATGCCGCTTGCGCGAGCGTGACGTTGGCGTTGCTCTTCAGCTTCTCGATGTCGGCGGTCGGCACCGCCTCGATCATCTGGACATCGCCTGCGAGCAACGCCGAGACGCGCGCGGCCGGGTTGGTGATCAGGCGGAAGGTCGTCTTCTTCCACTCGGGCTTCTTGCCCCAATAGGCCTCGTTGCGCTCCATGACGATGCGCTCGCCGCGGGCGTAGTCGGTGTACCTGTAGGGGCCGGTACCGATGGCCGCGGTCAGGCGGTTGAAGTCCTCGGTCGGCGCCTCGACCGACTTCTTGCTGACGATGAAGAAGTTCGAGAGATCGTTCGGCATCAGCGGATAGGGACCGTCGGTCTTGAGCTCGATCGTCAGCGGATCGACGACGACGACGTTCTTGATCGCCTTGGTGTAGATCGTGAAGGCCGACGGGCTGTTGGGCACCCAGGCGATCCGCTTGATGGTCGCGACCACGTCCTCGGCGGTGAAGTCCGAGCCGTCATGGAACTTCACGCCCGGACGGAGCTTGATCACCCAGGTGTCGTCGCCCTTCGCTGTCCAGGACGTGGCGAGGGCCGGGACCAGACGCTGGTTCGCGTCCTGTTCGATCAGGTTGTTGAAGACGTGCTGGGCCATGTTGTTGTTGGGCCCCAGCGCATGGAAATGCGGGTCAAGCGAGGTGACGGACGCGCCCAGCGCGACCGTCAGATCCTGGGCGGCAGCCGAACCGGCCGCCAACCCCAGCGCAGCGCCCAGCGCGACACCCAAAGTTCGTTTAGCTATGGTCATGGCATGATCTCCCTGTTCCGTGGCACCCTTCCGGGCATCTGCTCTATCGGCTATTAGCCTCTGCCCCAACGGTCAACCGGAAAGACGACCCGACCCGACCCGATGACTGATCCTCGCGACTCCCTGCTGCTGCAGCGCCTTCCTTCCGACGAGCCACCCGAGGAACGGACCACCGGCGTCGTTCCCTCGCAGTTCGTCCGTCACATGATCGAGGCGAAGGAGATCACCGCGCTCGAGGAGATCGATCCCGCCCAGGTCCAGCCGGCGAGCCTCGACCTCCGCCTTGGCAGCGAGGCCTATCGTGTCGTCGCCTCCTTCCTTCCAGGCCCGAACGCCACCGTCGCCGATCGGCTGGCGCGGGTCACCATGCATACGCTCGACCTGACCAAGGGCGCGGTGCTGGAGAAGGACTGCGTCTACATCATCCCGTTGCTCGAAGGCGTAGCCTTCAAGAAGCGCATCTCGGCGCTCGCCAACCCCAAGAGCTCGACCGGGCGGCTCGACGTCTTCGCCCGCGTCATCACCGATCGCGGCACCGAGTTCGACCGCATCCCGGAGCGCTATCACGGGCCGCTCTATGTCGAGGTCTGCCCGCGCGCCTTCAGCGTAAAGGTCCGCAAGGGAAGTCGCCTCGTTCAGATGCGGG
>CAZDGR010000081.1:0-4047 GCA_964504845.1 uncultured Rhizobium sp.
GCCAGGAAGGCAAGTACCTGAGCCTCGACTGCGACTGACGCAACCGGAACGCCCGATCGGCGTTGCTAGGAGACCCCCGGCGCCCCTCCCGAGGAGACCTTCCTATGCGGCGTCACCTGATCTCCGGCCTAATGGCTCTCGCCGTCGTCGCGATCAGCGGCACGGCCGCGCTCGCCCAGCCCGACGGGACGAACCGGCCGAGCTATTACGGCAGCCCGTACAGCCCCTACGCCCACGATCGCTATTACGACGACGACGATCGCTACGATCATCGCTACGGCAACGCGCCCTACGTGCGCCCGCAGCCGCACGCCTATCCCTACCATCCCCGCTACGACCAGCGGGCGCAGCGCTTCGGCGGCCTGCAGATCCTGGAAGCCTGGTACGGCCGCGGCCGGCGGGTCTGCGACGCCGCGCACTCGATGCGCCGCGCCTGCGAGGGCCAGCCGGGCTGCGAGGTGAAAGCGGGCAACGAGCTCTGCGGCGATCCGGTACCGGGCGTCATCAAAGGCCTGACCGTGACCTATCGTTGCCATGGCGACGTTCGGCGCGCCGAGCAGCGCGAGCCGGGCTACATAGGTCTTCGTTGCTGATCCTCTGACCAGGAGCCCCTCATGCGACGCATTCCCGGCCTGCTCGCTCTGGCGCTTGTCCTCGGCTTCGGTCTCGAAGCCGTGGCGCAGACCGCCTATCCCTACACGCCGATGCCCTATCCGCAGATCGGGCAGGCGCCGGGCTTCGATCGCGATCGCGATCGTGACTGGCGCCGCTGGCGGCGCGACATCCACATCATGAGCGCCTGGTATGGCCTCGAAGGCCGGGCCTGCGATGCGACGCGCGATGCCCGGCGTCTGTGAGGGCCGCTCGGAGTGCACGATCCCGGCGACCAACCGGCTCTGCGGCGATCCGGCGCCCTATATCACCAAGGTGCTGACGGTCTGGTATCGCTGCGGCAACCGTCCGCCGCGGAGCACCACCCGCTGGGAAGGCCGCTACGTGGGCCTTCGCTGCCACTGAGCGTCGACGTCTCCTGATCGGAACGGCGCCGGAGGCGACTCCGGCGCCGCTCTCATGTCAGGTCCTGAAGCAATGCGGGAAGGTGTTGCGCATCCGGTAGAGCCGGGGCGTCAGCCGGTCGCGCGCCTGAACGCTCGGCGGACCGCGGACGTGCCCGCAGGACGTTGCAGCCGCAGGCTCGGCCGGGGTGCCCGTATTTCATCACCGTCGCCCGGCACTCGCCCGGGTCGGTGCGATGATCGAGCAGCGCGCGATCTCCTTGAGCCCGCTTCGCCGTCTTCGCGGTCCGGAACATGTTGTTCTTGATCATGCCCTGCGCCTTGTCCTTGATGGCGCCGAGCAGTTCCTTGTTCCTGATCGCGTCGGTACCGGACCTGGTGAACGTCGTTTCTTCTCCCCGTCGCCGCCATCCTCGGCGCCCGCCCTCGAGCAAATGCGTCGCGCCCGGCGTCCTGAGCGCAACCGGAGACAAATGACCGATTCGAGACAATTCGCGCCCGCCACCCAGCGCAACCGCGACCCGATCCTCGAGGTGCTGAAGGCCGAGCTGCCGGCTTCCGGTCTGGTGCTCGAGATCGCCAGCGGCTCGGGCGAGCATGTTGTCCACTTCGCCGAGGCGCTGCCGGGCCTCTCCTTCCAGCCGAGCGACCCCAATCCGGCCGCGCTCGCCAGCATCGCGGCCTGGACCGTCGAGGCCGGCACCGCCAACGTGCGGGCGCCTGTCAGGCTGGACGTGACCGAGCGACCCTGGCCGGTCTCATCCGCCGACGCGATCGTCTGCATCAACATGGTCCACATCTCCCCCTGGGAGGCGACGGTGGCGCTGATCGAAGGCGCCGCGGCGATCCTGCCGAAGGGCGGCCCGCTCTATCTCTACGGTCCTTATTTCCGCCGCGAGGTCGAGACCGCGCCCAGCAACCTCGCCTTCGACCGCAGTCTCCGGGATCGCAATCCGGCCTGGGGCATCCGGGACCTGGCCGAGGTGGCGGCGCTGGCCCAGCGATCGAAATTTTCCCGGCCCCGCCTGACGGAGATGCCGGCGAACCGTCTCAGCGTCTTGTTCCGGCGGTCGACTTGAGCCTAGCCGTCGTCCTCGACGCGCTCCGCCGCGGCGACGCGACCGCGGCGACGCGGCTTATCCGCCACCAGCTCGCCGAAGCGCCGGCCGACGCGGAGGCCTGGATCACGCTGGCGGCCCCTCTCGTCGCCGCTGGGCGACCGGGGCCGGCACTCGGGCTCGCCGAGCGTGCGCTCGCGCTCGACCCGGCCTCGACCCTGCTCCGCAACAATGCGATGGCGCTGGCCGAGGCGGCCGGCGAGACGCGGCGCCTGCTGGGTCATCTCGGCCGCGCGCTGGAACGGAGCGACGACGACAATCTCCGCCTCCTGCAGGCAGCAACGGCCGTCGCCGTCGGGCGATTGGATATCGCCGGCGCAAGCTATCGCCGATCGCTCAGCCGGGTGCCGGGGGACGCGACCGTCCTCGGCAATCTCGGTGCCGTGCTGCTGGCCCAGGCCAAGCCCTTCGAGGCGGAATCCTGGTTGAAGCGGGCCGTGCCGCTCAGAAACGACGATCCGGTGCTGCAGCTGTCCTTGGTGAAGGCGGCGCATGCCTTGAGCCGCCCGATCGCGGCACGGCGCCATGCCCGGTCCGCCGTCGCGCTCTTGCCGGGCGACCTCGCGGCGCTCCTCGCGTTTGCGGCGCTGGCCGACACCATCGGCAACAGCAAGTCCGCGGAGACCTGGTACACGCGCGCCCTCGGCGTCGATCGGGATTGCCTGCCGGCGCGTCGCGGACGGGCGAAGGCGTTCGCCGATGCCTGCCGCTTCGCGCCCGCGGACCGCGACCTCCGCGCGGCGACGGCGCTGACGCCGGCCGACGGCGAGATCTTGAGCGACCATGCGACGGCGAGCTTCGGCCTCGGCCGGCGCGACCGCACGATTCGCATCGCGCGCCGGCGCCTGGCGATCGGCGCGGATCCCGCCGCAGCGTGGGAACTCGGCCAGGCGCTCGCGGCACAGGGCAACTACGAGGCGGGCCTGCCCCTGATGGAAAGCCGCTGGCAGCTTCCGGACTTCGTCGCGGCGAACGGCCGCGACCTCCCCTGGCGGCGATGGAACGGAAGGCTCGAAGCCGGGTTGCGGCTGCTGCTCTGGACGGAGCAGGGCTACGGCGATGCGCTGAACTTCATCCGATACGCACCGATCCTCGCGGCACGCGGGCTGCACGTCACGGTGGAGGCGCCGGCGCCGCTGGCGGCACTGTTCGCGAGCCTGGGCGCGGCGGTGGTCCGCCGCGGCGAACGCCTTCCCGAGGTCGACGCCCATGCGCCCGTGATGAGCCTGCCGCATCTCTGCGACACGCGCGTCGGAACGATCCCGGCGGAGGTTCCCTATCTGGCGGCACCGGTCGAGCGGCGCGCGCAGTGGGCGAGGCGGATCGCAGCGCTGCCCGCGCCCCGGATCGGCCTCTGCTGGCAGGGCAATCCGACTTTCCGGCGCGACCTCGAACGCTCGCCCGGATTCGAAGCGATGCGTCCGCTTCTCGACCGCCGCCCCTTCATCGGGCTCGTGCGCGACGCGGCGCCAGCGCATCGCCATCCGGACCTCCTCAACCTCGGGCCGGAATTCGCCGACTTCGCCGACACCGCCGCCTGCCTCGAAAGCCTCGACCTCGTCGTCACCTCCGACACCGCGCTTGCCCATCTCGCGGGCGCGCTCGGGCGGCCGACCTTCCTGCTCCTGCATCACGCGCCGGACTGGCGCTGGCACGAGGCGGGTTCGGCGAGCCCTTGGTATCCGACAATGCGGCTCTTCCGCCAGCACCGTGCCCGGGATTGGGCGGGCGTCGTGGCGGAGGTCCAGGCCGCGGTCGAAAAATTTGCCGGCTGACCTGATCGGTTCACGAAAGCCGGATCCCGGCTTCGTTACCGACTCTTGTAGCGTTAATGAACGAATGCTTGCCGTAATTCTGGAAAATTGTTTTTATTTTCAGGCTGTTTTCCCCAAGTCTTCAAGGCAAAGTAACAG
>CAZDGR010000081.1:4147-13058 GCA_964504845.1 uncultured Rhizobium sp.
CTCGACAAGGCGCTGCTGACGCCGACCGAGATCATGCACAACGGCCGCGAGATGAAGCGGGTGATGGACTTCGAATCCATCGTGCAGACCGCGATCGACCGCGTCGCCCGCGTGCAGAAGGGCGCCGAGGGCCAGGACGCCAAGAAGCGCGGCGACACGCTCTGGTCGATGGTCAACGGCATCTCCAGGCGCGCCAACGAGGCCGACAAGCTGAAGCTGCCGAACATCCGCGAGGTCGGCTTCGACGAGGCGGTCAAGTTCGTGATGAAGTCGGCGAAGCCCGAGGAGCTCAAGTTCCTGCTCCGCTGCGTCTTCACGCGCGAGCTCACGCAGACCCGCTCCTGGTACGGCAAGCTGACCCAGGTGCTGGAGTGGAGCAACACCTCGAGCGAGGCCGCAGGCCTGGTCCTGCTCGACGACTTCGTCTCCGACACGCTCGCCAGCGGCTCGATGATCGCCGACATCCTGGGCACGCCGGTCAACCTGGCCGGCGCATTGCTCAAGCTGATCGACATCGCCGACGGCGAGCACAGGCCCGGCAAGGGCCAATCGCCCGAGATGGCCGGCCTCGAAGAGATGCTGTGCAAGCTGATGAAGACCGGGCGCCTGCCGGCAAGCCGCGACTTCCTGCTCGAGCGCGTGCGCTCGGAACTCCGCACCGCGAACCCGCTGTCGAAGAACGACACCGGCGCCGAGATCGAGCGCTTCTGCGAGATCATCGACCGCGTGCTGCTGGACACCGGCGTCGCCGGCGGCATCGGCATGGCGGAAGCGCTGGTCGCCCGCGCGACCGTGATCCTCAACATCGGCGGCGCCGTCGGCCAGCGCGAAGGCGTGGTCTGGGTGCTCCGCCGCGGCCCCTCACCGCTCGCCAACGCGCATTACCTTGTCGCGATCCTGAACAGCCGCATCGCCGCCGGCCTCGAGGACGTGCCGGCGACGCACCTGGAATCGCTGATCGGCGGCATCGCCGACGTCGCCCAGCTGGTCGGAGGGCCCGGAAGCCCGATGGACCACATGCGCGCCGTCACCAGCCTCTATCGCGCGGTCGAGGGTTGCGTCGGGCTCCCGCCGGAATCGGCCCAGGCGATCACGAAGCGCCTCGACGACCTGCTGTTCGAGTACGTGGTCAAGGGCCAGATCGTCGAGCAGATGGACAACCCGGGCTGGAAGCTGCACACCCGCGCCTTCCTGCTGATGCAGATGTGCATGCCGGACGTGCTGCCCGACGGCAAGGCCGTGTCGGTCGCCCGCAAGGCGGTGGTGAACCACCTCCGCCGCCCGAACTTCGAGATCGAGCTGATCTCGGGCGTCACCGATCCGAACGAGCAGAAGAAGATCATCCTGCAGTGCCACCACCTGATGAAGGCGGGCGGGTTCAGGTAATTCCTCGTGTCCCCTCTCCCGACCGAAGGGCGGGGGAGGGTTCCGATCAGCTCGCCATCAGCTGCGCCCGGATCTTCTCGGCCGCGCGCATCGTCAGCATGATGCGGCCCTCGTCCATCGGCATCGCCTGCGACGAGAGCTTGGCGATGACGATCTCGTTCTTCCGGTCGACGAAGAGGTTCTGGCCGTTGACGCCGAGGCCGAACAGCATCGGCGAGGCTCCATGCAGCACGTACCACTTCGAGCGGTAGCTGATCGGCAGGCCCGGGTAGTAGGGGATGAAGTCGCCCTTGTCCCAGGCAGCGCGGTCGCCGCCCGATACCAGGTCGTCGATCCAGGCCTCGGGCACGATCTGCTTCGCGCCGCGTCGTCCCCCCTGCACGAGGAGCTGGCCGACGCGGGCGAGGTCGCGCGCGGTCGCGCAGAATCCGCCGGCGCAACGGGGGGCGCCCAGGCGATCGACGGTGATGTAGGCGCTGCGCTCGGCGCCGAGCGGCCGCCACACCAGGCGGCTCATCGCATCGGCATAGCGTTCGCCGGTCGCGCGCTCGATGGCCCAGCCCAGCAGGTCGGTGTTCGGCGAGACGTAGTGGAAGCGTCCGCCATGCGGGCCGTCATTTTCCGAGAGCTGCGGATAGAAGCTGCGGAGATCGGTCGGCTTCTCGCCGGGCTCCAGCGGGTTCCAGTTGGTCGACTTGCGATAGGCGATGATCGGCCCTGAGGTCGCGAGATAGTTCTCGTCGAAGAGGATGCCGGCGCGCATGTCGAGGAGCTGGCGTATCGAGGCGCCCTTGTAGGCCGTCGCGGCGACTTCCGGCACCAGCGCGGTCACCGGCGCTTCCAGGTCGAGCTTGCCCGAGGCGGCGAGGATGCCCGCCAGCATCCCCAGCATCGACTTCGAGACCGACATGAAGATGTGCGGGCTGGCCTGGGTCATGCCGTTGGCATAGGCCTCGGCGACGATGCGGCCGCGGTGCAGGATCACGATGCCGTCGGTGTCGGTCCGGACCAGGAAGCGGTGCAGGTCCATCTCGCCCTCGATCCGGAGGCCCGAGAGGTCCATCGGCGCCGAGGGAAGACGCCACACATTGTCCGGATCGTTCGGGATGTCGGCCGAGGGCACGATCTCGCGGACGTGCTGGAAGGCCCATCTGTTGAACGGCCCGGTCCGCCAGTTCGCCAGCGTCACCTGGCCTTCGGGCGCCGGCGGGAACCCGTCCATCAGCGTCGGCATCGGCGAGGCGTCGTTCATGGGATCATTCCTCAGGCATGCGAGAGCCCTGTAAGAGTCGTCCCGCGATCGGGTACGGTCAACGCTGTTGAACTGGACGAGCCCTTTCCCCCTCACGCTTCGACAAGCTCAGCATGAGGAGTTTTGGCAAGGCCTCATCCTGAGCTTGTCGAAGGGTGAGGCCGTCACCCGCTCGATGCCACAAACAGGAGCGAACCGCCGTGATCCACGTCCTCGCCATCATCACCACCAAGCCCGGCATGCGGGCGAAGGTGCTCGAGATGTTCCACGCCAACATGCCGGCCGTGCATGCCGAGAAGGGCTGCATCGAGTACGGGCCGGTGGTCGACACCGAGACCTCGCCGGCCAAGTTCGGCCCCGACACCTTCGTCGTCGTCGAGAAATGGGCGACGGCGGACGATCTCAAGGCCCATGCCGCCGCCCCGCACATGGCGGCCTACGGCGCCAAGGTGAAGGACATGGTCGCGGGCCGCGCCATCCACATACTGAACCCGGCCTGACCCGGATGACCGAAACGTCGCTGAAGGGCCAAGTGGCCCTGGTCACCGGCGCCGGCCGCGGCCTCGGCCGCGCCTTCGCCGAGACGCTGGCGAAGATGGGCGCCTCGATCGCCGTCCACGGCATGCGCGAGAACGGCCCCGCCGAGTACGGCGAGGGCACCACGCTGACCGACACGGCCGAGGCGATCGGCAGGGAATTCGGCGTGAAGACCGTTCGCCTCCTTGGCGACCTCACGAAGATGGAGGACTGTGCCCGCATCGTCGCCGAGACCGAGAAGGCGCTGGGGCCGATCGACATCCTGGTGCACAACGCCGGCGGCGACATCGCCGCGGCCGGCGGCAAGCCGAACCCGAACGACTGCGTGGCGATCAAGGAAGAGGACGTGCGCGCGGTGCTCGACCGCAACCTCTTGAGCACGATCTTCATCTGCCAGCAGGTGGCGCCCGGCATGATGCAGAGGAAGCGCGGCCGCATCGTCACGCTCGGCTCGATCGCCGGATTCATCGGCCGCACCGAAGGCGCGATCTACGCGGTGTCCAAGGCCGGCGTCGCCCACTACACGCGCTGCCTCGCTTCCCAGCTCCGGCCCTACGACGTGACCGTCAACTCGATCGCGCCCGGCGGCACCCGCACCGGCCGCTTCATCGGCACCGGCCAGGGCAGCGATCCCAGGCGCATGGTGACCGAGGGCACGCTCGATCGCGTCGCCACCGTCGACGAGGTCGCGCGCACGGTCGCGATCTTCGCCGGCCCCGCCGGCGCTTTCGTCACCGGCCAGACGCTCCGCGTCGACGGCGGCGGCCAGCTCTGGCCGGCGTGAAGACGACGTGAGGCCGAAGCCGCCCTGTCGGAACCCTCTCCCCCGCCCTTCGGTCGGGAGACGGGGCACGAAGCGATGCCCAAGCTGAGCCCGAAGCAGCTTCAGATGTTCGTCGTGATCGGCATCTGCGTCGCGATGCCGATGATCGCGATGCTGGCCGTCGCGGTCGTCGTCGTGCTGCTGAACCTGATTGCCGGCGGCGACCTCGACGTTCAGCCGTAGCCGCCGATGATCGGCAGCACCTCGCCGGTGATGTAGCTGGAGCATTGCGGCGAGGCGAGGAAGACGAAGGCAGGCGAGATCTCCTCCGGCTGCGCCGGGCGGCCCATCGGCGTCGCTTCGCCGAAATGGGAGACGTCGTCCGCCTCGCGGTCGGACGGGTTGAGCGGCGTCCAGACCGGGCCCGGCGCCACCGCGTTCACGCGGATGCCGCGCGGCAGAAGGTTGCTGGACAGCGCCTTGGTGAAGGCGTGAATCCCGCCCTTGGTCATCGAATAGTCGATCAGGTCGTCGCTGCCGCGGATGCCGGTGATGGAGCCGGTATTGACGATGGCGCTGCCCGGCTTCATGTGCGGCACCGCCGCCTGCGCCATGAAGAAGTAGCCGTAGAGGTTGGTCTTCAGCGTCTGGTCGAAATGCGCCTCGGTCAGGTCCTCGAACTTCTCGGTGTGGATCTGGAACGCGGCGTTGTTGACCAGGATGTCGAGGCGGCCGAAATGCTCGACCACCCGGGCGACCGCCTCCTGGCAGAAGGCGCGGACCTGCACGTCGCCTGCGATCACCAGGCAGCGCCGGCCCTCGGCCTTGACCGCGCGCTCGGTCTCGCCCGCGTCCTCGGCCTCGTCGAGATGCAGGATCGCCACGTCGCAGCCCTCGCGCGCATAAAGCACCGCGATCGCGCGGCCGATCCCGGAATCGCCGCCGGTGACGATCGCGACCCTGTCCTGGAGCTTGCCCGATCCCCGCCAGAACGGCGCCTCGTACATCGGGACGGGATCCAGCCTCGCCTCGGTACCGGGCTTCGCCTGGTGCTGCCTGGGCAGCGGCGGCACCGGATACGCGCGGGCGCCGGCCTGCATCGCCTTCGGCTTGTCCTCCTCGGGTGCGGCCTTGTCGGCCCTCGCCACCTGGCGCTGGATCGTGCGCTGCCTGGCGGCCGTGCCCTTCGCCTGCTCGATCGACTTCAGCTTCGCGTGTGCCGCCATGGCTTGATCCTCTTGTCAGCGCCGGCGCCTAGGCCTGGCGGGCGCGATTCCCTCGAACCAGCGCGCAAGGTCCGGGCCTTGCGGCCGGCCGGCCGCCTGCCACAGCTCGAAGGCGCGACGGCGGACGAGGTCGTCGCCGACCGGCAGCGGATCGCCGAAGTCGGGCGGCGCCGGCCCACGCCGCCTCGCCGCCTCGGGCGGTTTGGCTTCCCTGATGTCCGGGCCGCCGGCAAGCCCCGGAATCCCGGGCTCTCGGCGCTGTTTCGCATGCTTGGCCATACGAAGATAACGGCCGGGCGCGGCGAGGGTTTCGCCCCAAAGAAAAACGGCGCCGGATCTCTCCGGCGCCGTGTTCAGGTGTTCCCGGACGGATGGCTATTTCGCGGCGTCGACCGCCCGCTTCGCCATCGCCATGTGCCGCGGGCTGATCATCGAGCCCTGAGCGCGTCGCCGAGAAACATAAGGGCATCCGGCAGGGCATCGGCCCAAAGCTGCCAGTCGTGGCCGCCATCGAGGGTCCGGTAGCGGATCGAGAAGCCGGCCCGGTCGAGGCGTTCCGAGAGCTGCTCCGTGTCCTGCCTGAGGCTCGGGAAATCGCGGCTGCCGGCAATCAGGAAGATGGAGGGCTTCGCGTCCTCCCTCGCCATGGAGTCGATCATCGCCCGGGGATTGAGCGCGAGGAAACGGTCCGTGCGAAAGGGCGAGCCGAAGGCGCCACGGAAGACACGCTGCAGGCGGTCGTCCGCCGGCGTATCCGACCCGATCCGCAGCCAGAGCGCGGGGCTGAGCCCGATTGCGGCCGCGTAGCGCCGCGGCGGGCGCAGGGCGAAACGCAGGGCGCCGTATGCCCCCATCGAAAGCCCACCGATCGCCCGGCCGCCGGAATCGGAGCGCGCGGCGTATCGGCGCTCGATCTCGCCGACGAGGTCTCGGTCGACGGCGGTGTCGTAGTTGCCGGGTCCGCCGATCTCGGCGGAATCGACCCACCAGCCGACGGCACCGTCGGGCATGACGATGAGCGCCGGCGGCATCGCCCGCTCGGCGATCAACCGATCGGCCGTCTCCCGCAGGCGGCCATGGCGAAGCCAGTCATGACGATCGCCGCCGACGCCATGCAGAAGGTAAATGACCGGCAACGCGGCCCCGGCGCCGTCGTATCCGGGCGGCAGGTAGAGCGCATAGCCGAGCGGCCGGCGAAGCGCCGGGCTGTCGAAGAAGGCGTCCTCGATCACCGCCGAGGTCCCGGAGACCGCCGCGTGGCGCGGGTCGCCGGCGAAGCTCTCCCTTGCCGCGAACAGGCCGGCGGCGACTGCCGACGCCGCCAGGATCGATCTCGCGGCGAGGACGACGCTGGTCGGCATGAAGCTCCGTCGGGGTGGAACATGTGAGCAGGAGAGGCCCTGCCGCTCCATCCGCCGGTACGGACGCTAGCCCAGGGACATGATGCTGTCATTCGCAGCGATGGCCGGGCGCCGCCGGCACGGGCGCGAAACCGGGCGGACGTTCGCCTACGGCCTCAGGTCGGCGACGGCCAGCGAGCCGCGGCCAGCAGCGGCGGCTGATGCGGCATGGCTGTCGTCTCGACAGGTGCCGCCGCCGCCGCGGGGCGCTTCCAGGGCGTCGACTTGATCCAACCGACGACATAGGCCCCGCCGACAAGCAATCCGAGCGTCACGGCGTTGACGACGATCTGCATCGGCCAGCCGGCGCCGAGCTGGTCGAAGGCGATTCCCCCGACATTGGAGAGCACGATGCTGAACAGGAAGCTCGGCAGCGCCTGCTGCCCGACCTTGCGGATCGGCCGGAGCAGCGGATGCTCGAGAATGCGCGTGCGGCCTTCGAGCAGGCTGTTGACGACGTAGGCCGCCGACAGGAAATGCACGAGGCGCATCGGGTCCAGCAGCGTCTTGTCGCTGTGGTCGAGCACGAGGCTGCCGAGCGCTCCGATCGGCGGGAGCCAGTCGGCAGGACCTGGAAGCTTGACGACGAGCCCGATGGCGAGCACGCCGACGGCGGCCTGGAACAGCCGGCGGTTCGGACCCGGCGGCGCGATCCATCCGGCGGACAGGCTGAACCCCGCGAAGAAGATGAGCTGCCAGGCGAAGGGGTTGAGGAACCATCCTCGCCCTTCGATGGGATCGGCGAGGAAGTTCCAGCCGGTGACGTTGGCAGCGAGGTAGAGCGCGACCGAGGCGGCCGGAGCGAGGAGCAAATGGACCCGGGAGAGCGCCATCATCGCCGGCACCAGCGCAAGGACGACGATGTAGACCGGCATGATGTCGAGGTAGGCCGGAACATAGGTGAGCGAGAAGAGCCGGATCAGCGCGCTCGCCGGATCGACGAAGAACCAGGTGATGTAGGCAAGCTCGAAATAGTCGGGAGCGGCGAATGTCGCGCTGGCGCCGGCGACGAGCGCGGCAATGATGAAGAACAGCATCAGGTGCGCGAAATAGAGCTGCCCGCAACGATAGGCGATGCGGGCGCTGCCGATCAGGAACCCGGAGCGCCGGAAAGTGCCTCCGAAAGCGATCGCCGACGCGCAGCCCGACAGGAAGACGAACATCTCGGCGGCGTCGCTGAGCCCGAAGCGGGCCGGGATGTAGTCCGCCAGGACTGTCCATCGCATGTGGGCGAGAAGGATGATGCACATCGCCAGGCCGCGGAACACGTCGAGCCTGGGGTCACGTCCACGTACCGGTGCGGCCGTCATGTCCGATTGCCCTTCCCGCCCGCGTCGAGGGATGCCGAAGCGTGCAACGCCGGGCCACCGCAAGCCGGCCCGCATGACCCCGGTTCGCCGCCGCCCCGGAAAGGTTTCGCCGCCCCGCGCGGTCTCACACGGACGTGATCCGGGAGGCGGATGGCCGCGAAGTGCCGGACCAAGCCGCCAGGATCAGGTCGAGGCGGCGGGTTGCCGCGACGGCAGAAGCAGGCGAAGCCATGCCGCCCCCTGCTCGCGTCGGATCGCCAGGATGACGAGCGAGAAGACGAAGACGGTGCAGGCCTCGCGGAAAAGCTCGCCGCCGTCGCCATAGGGGTCGATCCCGAGCGGCGAGACGACATGAAAGAAGATCGCGCCGGCCATGATGCCGAACGACATCAGGGCACCGATCGCCTGCGTCCAGGGCATCAGGATGAGGATCGATGCGGCGAGCTCCGCCGACCCGACCGCGATCCGCATCGCCTTCTCATGGCCCGAAAGCCCGAGCCAGTCGGTGAGGATGGTGAACAGCCAGACGCTGCCCTCGTTGCCGGTGAACTTGTACTGAAGGTACCAGACGAAGATGAAGGCGATATAGGCCGCGAGCGGCCACGGCAGCAGGTCGATCGTTCTCTTCACGCGCGTCGACTCCCGGTTCGGTCGGAGGCGTGACCGGCGCGCGCCAGGGAACGGCCGGGCGGCCAGGAAGCCGCCTCCTCCTGACCTACCGGTTCGGGCCGTCCCAGGCGAAGGTTACAGCGTCCCATCCAAAGAAAAACGGCGCCGGATCCCTCCGGCGCCGTCTTCAGGCTCTCCCAGACGGATGGCTACTTCGCGGCGTCGACCGCCCGCTTCGCCATCACCTTGATCAGGTGCGCCCGGTAGTCGGCCGAGGCGTGGATGTCGGAGTTGAGGCCCTTGGCGTCGACCTTGATCCCGTCGAGCGCCGAGCCGGCGAAGCTCTTGCCGAGTGCCTCCTCGAACGACTTCTTCCGGAACACGCCGCCTTCGCCCGCCCCGGTGACCGCGACGCGGACGCCGCCCTT
>CAZDGR010000082.1:0-4379 GCA_964504845.1 uncultured Rhizobium sp.
GAGGCCGAGGTGGCGAAGCCGCTCGGGCTCGATCTCGCCGTGGCCGCGCATGGCGTCTACACGCTGGCGGCGGCGACCATGACCCGCGCGGTGAAGGCGGTGACCACATATCGCGGCCGCGATCCCCGCGACTTCGCGCTGGTCGCCTTCGGCGGCAACGGCCCGATCGCCGCGGTCGAGATCGCGCGTGCGCTCGAGATCAAGGACGTGCTGATCCCGCCGGCGCCGGGCGTCTTCAGCGCGCTCGGCCTGCTCGTCTCGGCGACCGAGCACAGCGCCGTCCGCACCTTCGTCCGCGAGGTCGACGCGCTGAGGCTCGCCGATATCGAGGCGGCGAGCCGGGCGCTCGAGGGCGAGGTCATGCACTCCTTCGCCGCCGAGGGACACGACGTGAAGAAGGTCGAGCTGCTGCGAACCGCCGAGCTTCGCTATGTTGGCCAGGCTTACGAGCTGCCGGTGGCCTTGGCTCCGGGAGCGATCAACCTGGAGGCGATGCGCTCGGCCTTCGATGCGGAGCATGCCCGCACCTACGGCCACTCGTCGCCCGGCGATCCGGTCGACCTGATCAGCCTCAAGGTCATGGGTCGCCTCGCCGCAGGCGATGGCGAGTTCGACCGCTGGTCGCTGGCGCCGACACCGGCATCATCCAGATCGCGGAAGGCCTTCTTCGGCGCCGCCGGCTGGCACGACACGCCGGTGGTCTCGCGCGCCGACCTTGCCGGCAGGACAAGGCACGGACCGGTGATCGTCGAGGAGTACGACTCCACCTGCGTGATCCCCCCCGGCTGCAGGGTCGGCCTCGATCCGCTCGGCAACATCGCGGTCGAGGTGACGCCATGACGGATCGCCGTCTCGATCCCATCACCTTCGAGGTGGTCAAGAACGCGCTGTCCTCGATCGCAGACGAGATGGCGCTGGTGATCATGCGGAGCGCCTATTCGCCGGTGGTCCGAGACTCGATGGACTACTCGACCGCGCTCTGCGACCGGCACGGCCAGATCATCGCGCAGGGGCTCACGCTCGCGGTCCAGCTCGGCGCCTTTCCCGACGGCATGCGTCACCTGCAGGCGCAATACGGCAACGACGTGAAGGAAGGCGACATCTTCGTCTTCAACGATCCGTACGGTTCCGGCGGTCAGCATCTGCCCGATATCTATGTGATCAAGCCGGTGTTCCACGAAGGCGCGCTCGAAGGTTGGGCCTGCACGATGGCGCACCACTCGGATGTCGGCGGCATCACGCCGGGCTCGACGGCGATGCATGCGACCGAGATCCTGCAGGAAGGCTTGTGCCTGCCGACGCTCAAGCTCTATGAGGCGGGCAAGCCGAACACAACGCTGTTCCGGATCATCGAGAAGAACACGCGCCAGCCGGTACAGGTGCTGGGCGACCTGAAGGCCCAGCTTGCCGCCTGCTCGATCGGCGAGCGTGGATACCTGCGCCTCCTGCAGAAGTACGGCGCTGCGGCGCTGCATCCTTATCTCGACGAGCTTCAGGACCAGGCCGAGCGGATGATGCGCGCGGTGATCCGCGACATCCCGGACGGCACCTACCGCTTCGACGACTGGATCGACGGCCTCGGCGACACGCCGGAGCCGATCCGGATCGCCGTCGCCGTCACGGTCAAGGGTGACGAGGTCGACATCGACATGGCCGGCACCTCGGGCCAGGTGCAGGCGGCGATCAACTGCCCGATCTCGATGGTCAACTCGGTCGCCTACTGCGCGATCCGCTGCATGACCTCGACAGGCATCCCGAACTGCCAGGGCTACATGCGGCCGATCCGGATCCGCGCGCCCGAAGGCACGATCGTCAATCCGCTGTCGCCGGCGGCTTGCGCGGCCCGCGGCGTCATCGGCTATCGCGTCTTCGATGCCATCGTCGGTGCGCTGGCGCAGGTGGTGCCGGACAAGGTGATCGCCGGCGGCGAGGGCGGGCCGACGCTGCTGTCTATCGGCGGCCGCCACAAGCACAAGGCCTTCGTGCTGACCGAGGTCATGGTCGGCAACTGGGGGGCCCGCGCCACCAAGGACGGCATCGAGGGCATCTCGAACCCTGCCGCCAACCTGTCGAACCAGCCGGTCGAGCTGATCGAGGCGGAGCTGCCGCTGGAGATCAACCATTACGCCCTGGTGCCGGACTCCGGCGGGGCAGGGCGCCGGCGCGGCGGCCTGGCGTTTTCGCGCGAGTACCAGCTTACGGCCGACGACGCCGTGTTCACGCTCCGCTCCGACCGCCGCGATCATCCTCCCTACGGCATCGCCGACGGCCGCGCCGGCAGCCCGTCGAAGAACCTGCTGACCCACGGCGGCAAGACCGAGGTCCTGCCGACCATGCCGATGAAGGCGATGCACCTGAAGAAAGGCGATGTATTCCGGCACATCTCGGCCGGCGGCGGCGGTTATGGCGATCCGCAGGCGCGGGAGCCTGAGCTGGTGCTGGCCGACGTGGTCGCGGGGAAGGTCTCGTCCGGGGCCGCGCGCGACGTCTATGGCGTGGTGATCGAAGCCGGCAAGGTCGATGTCCAGGCGACCGCGCGTCGACGCTCTGCGCTCAAGACCGCGGCACAGTAGGGCTTTACCATGGCGCTTTCCCTGATCCTGCGTGGCGGCACCATCTATGACGGGACCGGCAAGCCTTCCAACGTTGCCGATGTCGCGGTCGAGGACGGCAAGATCGCCGCCATCGGCAGGATCGACGGCAAGGCGGAGCGCGAGATCGACGCCAGAGGCCTCGCGGTGGCGCCGGGCTTCATCGACATCCACAGCCATTCCGACTACACGCTGCTGCTCGATCCGCGCGCGGTCAGCGCCGTGCACCAGGGTGTCACCCTGGAAGTGATCGGCAATTGCGGTTTCGGCTGCGGCCCGATCCGGCGCCCCGATCTCGCACCGCAGGCGATCTACGGCTTCGACGGCAGCGTCGAGCTCACCTGGAAGACCCTCGGCGGCTATCTCGACCGGCTCTCGTCGGTGAAGCCGGCAGTCAACGTGATCACGCTGGTGCCGAACGGCCAGCTTCGTCTCTCGACCCTCGGCCTCTCCGACCAGCCGGCCAGTCGCGAGCAGGTCTCGGCGATGCAGGACCTGCTGCGTGAGGGCCTTTCCGAGGGCGCGATCGGCTATTCGACCGGCCTCGAATACGCGACCGAGGTCGGTGCCGGCGAGGAGGAGCTGACCGCGCTCGCCAAGGTCGCCGGCAAGGCCGACGGCCTCTATGCCACGCATACCCGCGACCGCGCCGCCAGGGCGCTGGAAGCGATCGAGGAAGGCATCCGTACCGGCCGCAACGCCGGTGTACGCACCCAGGTCTCGCATCTGGTGCCGCGCAACACCAAGGATGGCGTGTTCGAGCGCTCGATCGAGCTGGTCGAGAAGGCGCGGAGCGGCGGCCAGGACGTACGCTTCGACATGCACACGCGCCTCTACGGCACGACCATGCTGCACACGATGCTGCCGCCTTGGGCCGGTGCAGGCGGCAAGGAAGCGGCACGCGCCAACCTGCGCTCGAAAGAGGCGCGGCAGAAGATGCGGCAGTATCAGAGCATCCTCTCCAGCGTCGGCGACTGGAACCGCGTGGTGCTGCTCGACCTCCCGATCATGTCGGAGTACTCGCGCCGAAGCCTCGCCGACGTGGCGAGGGAGCGCGGCCAGGACGCCTACGATGCGGCCTACGACATCATCGAGGCGACGCTCGACCTGCCGCGAAGCCCGATGGTGATCCTTCTGACCTATACCGAGCAGCAGCAGGAGGCGGTGTTCAGCCATCCGCTCTGCATGCCGGCGTCGGACGCGACGACGTTGGCGCCGGACGGGCCGCTCGGCGAAGCGGTCTTCCACGGCGCCTATACCTGGGCTTCGTGGTTCTGGCGCTTCATGGTGCGCGACACCAAGGCGCTGACGCCGGAGGATGCCGTGCACCGGATGACCGGCCTGCCGGCCGCCGTGCTCGACATCACCGATCGCGGCGTGCTGAAGCCCGGCGCGCGGGCTGATATTGCTGTCTTCGATCCGGCGACCTTCGGCGAGCGCGGCACGACCTTCGAGCCGAACCTGCTCGCGACCGGCATGAAGCATGTCGTGGTCAACGGCGTGCTGACGCTCGCCGACGGCAAGCTTACCGGCCATCGCGGCGGCGAGGTGCTGAGGCGCAAGGGACAGCCGATCACGTTCTAGAACTTGAGGGGAGGGGACGTTGGCCGAGCGGATCGTCACGAGGTTTCCGCGGAAGGTCCGCGAGGTCGAGAACGTCTGGATCCCGATGCGCGACGGCGCGAAGCTCGCCTGCCATCTCTGGATCCCGGCCGATGCCGAGAAGAAGCCGGTGCCGGCGATCGTCGAGTACATGCCCTACCGCAAGCGCGACCTGCTGAGGCTCCG
>CAZDGR010000082.1:4389-12980 GCA_964504845.1 uncultured Rhizobium sp.
CTACTTTGCCGGCCATGGCTACGCCTGCCTTCGTGTCGACACGCGTGGCGCCGGCGACTCCGACGGCGTGCTCGAGAACATGTGGACCGAGGAGGAGATCGACGACGGCCAGGACATCATCGCCTGGCTGACCAGGCAGTCCTGGTGCACCGGCAAGGTCGGCATGATCGGCAAGTCGTGGAGCGGATTCTCCGGTCTCCAGGCTGCCGCCCGCGGGTCGGATGCCTTGAAGGCGATCGTCACCGTCTGCTCGGCCGAGGATCGCTACACCACGACGCTGCACTACACCGGCGGCGCGATGCTGACCGACAGCGTGTGGTGGGGCTCGTCCATGCAGATGTTCAACGCCATGCCGCCGGATCCGGAGACGCGTGGGCCTGACTGGGAGAAGGTCTGGAAGGCGCGCCTCAAGGCCAACAAGGCGATGATGTCCGACTGGCTCGACCACCAGCATCGCGACGCCTACTGGCGCGAAGGATCGGTTGCGCCGAACCTCAAGACGTTCAAGGCGGCGGTCTATGCGGTTGGCGGCTGGGCTGACTATCTGTCGCGTGCGGTGCCGCGCATCCTCTCGCAGATCCCGTCGCCCGGGCGCGGCCTGATCGGCCCCTGGGGACACCAGTATCCGCAGGATGCGTCGCCCGGCCCGGCGATGGGTTTCCTGCAGGACTGCGTCCGCTGGTTCGACCGCTGGCTCAAGGACCAGAAGAACGGCATCGACAAGGAGCCGCTGCTCCGCGTCTGGATGCAGGACTCGGTCAGGCCGTCGTCGGATTACGTGACGCGGCCCGGCCGCTGGGTCGCCGAACGCTCGTGGCCGTCACCGAGGATCAAGCCGAAGGTGCTGAGGCTGAATGCCGGTACGCTGGATGCGAAACCAGCGAAGGAGGCGGCGCTGACCCACACCTCGCCGCAGTCGATCGGGCTCTGTTCGCCCGAGTGGCTCGGCGGCGGCGTAAAGGGCGAGCTGCCGCGCGACCAGCGCGAGGATGACGGCCGCTCGCTGGTCTTCGACACCGCGGTGCTCAAGGGGCGCACCGAGATCCTCGGCGAGACCGTGGTGACGCTGGAGCTCGCCGTCGACAGGCCGGTGGCGCATGTAGTCGCGCGTCTCTGCGACGTGCATCCGGATGGAGCCTCGACGCGCGTCACCTTCGGCGTGCTGAACCTCTGTCACCGCACCGGCCACGACAAGCCGAAGGCGATGAAGCCCGGCCAGCGGACCAGGGTCGAGATCCGCATGCCTTCGGTCGCCTATGCGTTTCCGCCGGGCCACAGGATCCGGATCGCGCTCTCGACCAGCTATTGGCCGATCGTCTGGCCGGCGCCGGAGCCGGTGCTGCTGACGGTCTTCTCAAGCAAGAGCCAGGTGGCGCTGCCGGTGCGCAGACCCGATCCCAGGGACAGGTCGCTGCCGGCCTTCGGCAAGCCGGAGAACGGCCCGCCGACTCCATGCACGATCTTCGAGGGCACCACGCTCCATCGCTCGATCGAGCGTGAGCCGATGTCGGGCCACACCACGGTGACGTTGGCGGGCAAGGGCGGAGGGCTGCTCGGTCCGGTCGCGCATTACAGGATCGATCCGATCGGCACCGAGATGGCGCATTCGATCGAGAAGAAGCTCGACATCGACGACGACAATCCGCTGTCGGCACGCGCCGCAGTCCGCCAGACGATGAACATGGGCCGCAAGGGCTGGCGCGTTTCGATCGACGTCGGCACGGTACTGACCTGCGATGCCAAGTACTTCTACGTCGAGGCCGATGCGACGGCGTCACTGAACGGGAAAAAGGTCAGTTCGCGCCGCTGGTCGACGAAGCACCGTCGGAACCTGCTGTAGGCGGTCGGCGGCCGAACCGCTGCCAGAGCCTGCACATTGAGGCCAGCATGAGGCGCTGCGGACGCTGATAAGTCCGGTAGATCGATCCCCATAAGAATATGAGGCATGGTCGATCACCCGGCGGCGACCTAGACTTTTGATTGGAGGGGCAAAGTCCGGGCTCTCCTGAAGCGAAGCCCTAAGTCGTGGCGACGGCAAAGCCGTGCCGCAGGAGCCACGAACCGGCGCATCACCGGACGAGGTCAGCAGGGAGATCCAACATGAAGCCCACGCGTATCCTGGCCGCTGCCGCCCTGGTCGCGGCAATCATGGCCGCCGCTCCGGCGAGCGCTCAGAAGAAGGGCGGCGACATCACCGCGCTTCTCTATGCCGGCCTCAACAGCGTCGACCCGCACTTCACCGGCACTTATCCGGCGCGCAGCATGATCCTGCCGATGTACGAGTCGCTCATGACGGTCGACGAAAACGGCGGAACGATCCCGCTGCTGGCCGAGAAGTCCGACATCTCGGCCGACGGCCTCACCTACACCTTTCCGCTACGCAAGGGCGTCAAGTTCCACAACGGCAAGGAGATGACCTCGGCCGACGTCAAGGCGTCGATGGAGCGCTACGCCAAGATCAGTCCCGGCCGCGCCGCGATGGATCCGGTCGCTTCGTTCGAGGCGCCGGACAAGTACGTGTTCGTCATCAAGCTGAAGACGCCGAGCGCCTCTTTTCTCGATCGCCTGGCGTCGCCGACCTCGCCGGCGACCGTGATCCCCGAGGAAGAGGCAGCAAAGGAAGTCAACAAGACCGGCAACATCTCGACCGGGCCGTTCCAGTTCGTCGAGTGGGTCCCCGACAGCCACTTCCGCATCAAGCGCTTCGACGGCTTCGTCAAGCGCGACGTCGCCGGCGAGAAGATGACCGGCTATGGCGGACCGAAGACGGTGCATATCGACACCGTGACCTTCCGCGTGGTGACCGAGGCCTCCGCCCGCATCGCCGCGCTCGAGGCCGGCCAGGCGCACCTGGTCGAGGATGTCCCCGGTCCGGCGGCCGAGCGGCTCAAGAGCAACCCGAAGGTCAAGCTCTACGACATGCCGACCTTCCAGATGCCGGTGCTCTATCTCAACCACTCGCTCGGACCGACCAGCGACCTCAAGGTTCGCCAGGCGATCCAGGCGGCGGTCGACATGGAAGAGGCGATGGGGGCGGCCGCGGCCGGCGCGCCCTATGTGCTGCAGCACGCCTGGGTCTATCGCGGGCATGCGATGTACTCCGACGCCGGCAAGACGCTCTACAACATCAACAGCATCGATAAGGCCAAGGCGATCCTGAAGACCTCCGGCTACAAGGGCGAGGAGATCGTCTTCAACGTCGGCAATCTGGGCTTCATGACACGGCTCGCGGTCGTGGTGCAGCAGGCGCTGAAGGAGACCGGTCTGAACGTCAAGGTCAACACCATGGATCTCGGCACGCTGTTCAGCATCTCCAACAAGGACGAGGCGTGGCACATCACGACCTCGGGCTTTGGCTCGCAGCCTTTCCTCGGCCCCTACATGTACCAGCAGATCACCACCGGACCTGCGAACCTGGCGCGACGCAAGGGCGACACCGCGCTCGAAGCCGCTTGGGCCAGGTTCGACGGCACCCGGGACATGGCGCGGAAGCAGGCAGCCTGGAATGAGATTACCCAGCGCACCTATGACGAGGTCTACTTCGTCAAGCTCGGCGACCTCGGCATGAAGTATGCGGCGGTCTCGAACCTCGCGGGCTTCAAGGCATATCCCGGCTCGCTCCGCTTCTGGGATGCCTGGCTGGAGTAGCGGCTAGGAGACCGCAAGGAGCCGGCCAATGGGACGGTATCTCGCTGGCCGGCTTCTCTCGACGCTGTTCGTCCTGATCATCGTCAGCTTCATCTCGTTCTGCATCATGCAGATGGTGCCGGGCGACCCGGCGCTGGTGATGGCGGGCGCTGCGGCGCCGACCGACGAGGTGCAGCGCATCCGCGAGCAGTTCGGCCTCGACCAGCCGTTCCACGTGCAGATGCTGCGCTGGTACGCCGGCCTGATCCAGGGCGACCTCGGCCAGTCGATCACGCTCAGCCGCTCGGTAGTCGCCGCGATCATCGAGCGTCTGCCGTCGACGGTGGCGCTCGCCTGCTTTGCTTTCGTGCTAACGCTCGTCTTCGGCCTCGTCGCCGGCGTCGCCGCGGCGCTCAAGCAGGACAGCTGGATCGATCATGCGATCATGACGCTGGCGGTCGTCGGCGTCTCGGTGCCGAGCTTCTGGATCGGCCTGATCATGATCATCGGCTTCGCAGTCATGGTCGACTGGCTGCCGGCCGGCGGCTACATCACGATCGCCGAGAGCCCGGGGGGCTGGTTCAGAAGCCTGGTCCTGCCCTCGATCGCACTGGCGCTCCTGCAGATGGGGTTGCTCGCCCGCATCACGCGCGCCTCGATGATCGAGGTCCTGCGGCAGGACTTCGTCCGCACCGCCCAGGCCAAGGGCCTGCCGCGCTGGTTGGTGGTCGGCAAGCACGCCTTCATGAACGTGATGATCCCGGTCGTGACCGTGATCGGCATCGTCTTCAGCCTGCTGCTCTCGGGCTCGGTCGTGATCGAAACCGTGTTCTCGATACCCGGCCTCGGGCGCCTGATGGCAACCTCGATTGTGACCCGCGACTATCCGGTCATCCAGGGGGCGCTGCTGATCACCGCTGCGATGTTCGTTCTCATCAACCTGGCCGTCGACGTCCTCTATGCCTATCTTGACCCTCGCATCCACTACGATTGACGCCGCCGCCCGCCGGTCGCGGTGGCGGAACAGTGCGGTCTACCGCATCGCACGGCATCGCATGGCGATGATCGGCTTCGTCTTCTGCGTCGCGGCGTTGTTGATGGCGCTGTTCGCCGACGTGCTGGCGACGCATCATCCCGAGCGGACGCGGATCCGCGACGCCTTCCAGGCGCCATCGCCGGCGCATGTGCTCGGTGCCGACCATCTCGGCCGTGACATCTGGAGCCGAGTCGTCTTCGGCTCGCGGATCTCGATCGGCATCGGGGTCGCGACCGTAGTGCTGACCGGCGTGATCGGTGCTGCCTTCGGGCTCGTCTCCGGCTATTTCCGCCAGCTCGACGATCCCTTGATGCGTGTGATGGACGCGTTGATGGCCTTTCCCGGGGTCATGCTGGCGGTCGCCGTGACGGCTGCCCTGGGTCCGTCCGCCGTCAATGTCGTGATCGCGCTGACCGCCGTCTATGTACCGAGAACGGCGCGCATCGTCCGCGCCTCGGTGCTGGTGGTTCGCGAGATGGACTACGTCCAGGCGGCGAAGGCGCTCGGCGCCGGCCACGCCCGCATCATCCTCCGCCACATCCTGCCGAACTCGCTGGGGCCTCTGGTGGTTCAGCTCACCTTCGTCTTCGCCTATGCCGTGCTGTCCGAGGCGGCCTTGAGCTTCCTCGGCATGGGACCGCCGCCGCCGACGCCGACCTGGGGCAACATCATCTCCGACGGCCGCGACTACCTGAGAGAGGCGCCCTGGATCTGCCTCTATCCAGGGCTCGCCATCTCGGTCACGGTGCTGGGCCTGAACCTCCTCGGCGACGGACTCCGCGACGTGCTCGATCCCAGGATGAAGGTGACGCAGGGCTAAAACTTGACCCTGTCGCCGCCCTTCAGCTGAAGGATCTGGCGGGCCTCGTCCGGCGTCGCGATATCGAGCGACAGCGTCTCCAGCACGTGGCGGATCTTCTTCACCTGGTCGGCATTGCTCTTCGCGAGCTCACCCTTGCCGACATAGATCGAGTCTTCCATGCCAACGCGGACGTTGCCGCCCATCATCGCACCCATGGTGCAGAGCGACATCTGGTGTCGGCCGGCGGCCAGGATCGACCACTGGTAGTCGCCGAAGAGCCGGTCGGCGGTCCGCTTCATATGCTGCAGGTCTTCCGGATGCGGACCGATGCCGCCCAGGATTCCGAAGATCGTCTGCACGAAAAGCGGCGGCTTGATCAGCTTGCGGTCGAGGAAATGCGCCAGCGTGTAGAGATGGCCGACGTCATAGCATTCGCATTCGAAGCGCACCCCGTGACCCTCGCCGAGGTCCTTCATGAACCGCTCGATCTGGCCGAAGGTGTTGCTGACGATCGAGTCCTTGGTCTTCTCAAGGTAGGGCTTCTCCCAGGGGTGCTTCCAGTCCTTGATTTTGTCCGTGATCTGGAAGAGGCCGAAGTTCATCGAGCCCATGTTGAGCGAGCAGATCTCGGGGCTGGCGCGGAGCGGGGCGGCGAGCCGGTCCTCGATCGACATGCCGAGGCTGCCGCCCGTCGTGATGTTCACCACCACGTTGGAGGCCTGCTTGATCCGGGGCAGGAACTGCATGAACACGTTCGGATCCGGGGTTGGGCTCCCGTCCGGGTTTCGGGCATGCAGGTGGACGATGGCGGCTCCGGCCTCGGCCGCGGCAATCGAGTCGGCGGCGATCTGGTCCGGCGTGATCGGCAGATAGGGCGTCATCGTCGGGGTGTGGATCGAGCCGGTGACGGCGCAGGTGATGATGACCTTGCGGCCGGCGGGCTTGGCGGTGCTCATCTAAGGGGGCTCCACGTCTCGGGAAGGGCTCTTCGCCGTACAGGCTAGATGCTTTTTGACTTGCCCGTCCAACCTTCCCGGCTACCCTGCGAAATCGCTTCCCAAGCCCCTGCCAGACGGAGATTGCTCATGACCGCCGCCCGCTCGATCAATGCGGATGTCGCCGAGGCATTGGAGGAGGCGAAGGCCAACTACGCCAAGGCCAACCCGAATAGCCGGGCGGTCCATGCCAAGGCGCTGAAAAGCCTTCCGGGCGGCAACACGCGGACCGGCATCTTCTTCGATCCGTTCCCGATCGCCTGGGAGCGGGGCGAGGGCGCGCACCTCTTCGATGCGGATGGCCACAGCTATATCGACTTCATCTCGGAGGCGACTGCCGGGATCTATGGCCACAGCCATCCGGGCATCAAGGACGCGATCGAGAAGCGCATGGCGCTGGGCTGGAACCTCGGCGGCCATACAGCGCTGGAATCCGAACTCGCCGAGATCATCATCGACCGCTTCCCGTCGATCGAGCGGCTCCGCTTCGTCAACTCCGGCACCGAAGCCAACATGTTCAACGTCCAGGTCGCACGGGTCGCGACTGGCAGGCCGGCGGTGATGGGCTTCAACGGGTGCTATCACGGCGGCTTCCTCACCTTCACCGCGGCGACCAACCCGCTGAACGTGCCGTTCGAGACCGTGGTCGGGACCTACAACGATGTCGAAGGCACCCGCGCGCTGATGGCGAAGCATGCCAGCCGCATCGCCGCGGTGATCTTCGAGCCGATGCTGGGCGGCGGCGGCTGCATTCCGGCCACGCCAGAGTTCCTGAGGATGCTGCGAGAGGAAACGAAGAAGCACGGCATCGTCATGATCATGGATGAGGTCATGACCTCGCGGCTGTCTTCCGGCGGCCTGCAGAAGCACACCGGCGTGATCCCGGACCTGACCTCGCTCGGCAAGTATATCGGCGGTGGCCTCCCGGCCGGCGCCTTTGGCGGCAAGGCCGAGTTTCTCGACCTCTTCGATCCGCGCAAGGCCGAGGCGCTGCCGCATTCCGGCACCTACAACAACAACGTGATGACGCTCGCTTGCGGCATCGCCGGCCTCGGCAAGATCTACACCAAGGAAGCGGCGACGATGCTGAACGCCCGCGGCGAGGGCCTCCGCAAGCGTCTCAACGCCGTCTGCGACAAGGCCGGCGTCGGCATGCAGTTCCTGGGGATAGGTTCGATGCTGGCGGTCCACATGCAGCGGGGCGACATCCGCACGCCTCAAGATGCGGCCAAGGGCAACGCCAAGCTGCGCGAGCTGTTCTTCTTCGATCTGCTGGAGAAGGGCATCCATGTCATGCCGAAGCGCGGCATGCTGGCGCTCTGCCTGCCGCTGACCGACTCCGACTTCGACACGCTGGTCGCCGCAGTCGAGGAGTTTGTCCAGGTCCGGCGATCATTGTTCGATTGAACATGACGTCGGCCGGCCGCGTCAGGGGCGGACGCCAGGCGCGGCAGGCGCAGCGGGTGGGTGCGACCGGCGCACCGGCCGTCAATCCCGGCATCAAGCGCGCCATCCCGACCTACGATCTGCTGGGCGAGGAGGGGCTCGTCCGGATCGAAACGGCGATCGACACGCTCCTGCAAGAGATCGGGATGGAGTTCCGCGGCGATCCGCCGAGCCTCAGTCTCTGGCGCGAGGCCGGCGCTGACGTGCAGGGCGAGCGCGTGCGCTTCCCGAAAGGCCTGGTTCGCGACATCGTCCTGCGTTCCACGCCGAAGAGCTTTGTCCATCACGCCCGCAACCCGGCGCGGTCGGTCGCGGTCGGCGGAGACAGTGTCGTCTTCTCGCCGGCCTACGGCTCGCCCTTCGTCTACGACATCGACGAAGGCCGGCGCTACGGATCGCTCGAGCATTTCCAGAATTTCGTGAAGCTGGCGTACGCCTCGCCCTGGATGCATCACTCCGGCGGCACGGTCTGCGAGCCGGTGGACCTGCCGGTGAACAAGCGTCACCTCGACATGGTCTATTCCCATATCCGCTGGTCCGACAAAGCCTTCATGGGGTCGGTGACCGCGGAGGAGCGAGCAGAGGAGTCGATCGAGATGGCGCGCCTCGTGTTCGGCGCAGACTTCGTCGATCGCAACTGCGTCATCATGGGCAACATCAACGTCAATTCGCCGCTGGTCTACGA
>CAZDGR010000083.1:0-12820 GCA_964504845.1 uncultured Rhizobium sp.
AACGGCGCCTGGCCCAGCGGCGTCGGATCGATGCCGAGATAGAGGTGATGCATGATCGGGTTGCCAACCAGCACGGCCTCGACGATCTCGTCCTTCGAGACACCGCCCTGGCCCGCCACCCGGCCGATCAGCGTGTTGACCGCATCACGCACCGCGTCGGTCAAGGCGCCGCGCCCGTCCGGGTTCATCATGACGTAGGAGACGCGCGACATCAGGTCTTCGCCGAAGCGGATCTGCGGGTTCGCGGTTCCGGCCGAGGCGACCGCACGTCCCGACATCAGATCGACCAGATGGCAGGCGATCGTGGTCGAGCCGATGTCGACCGCGACGCCGAACAGCCGTTCGCGATAGCCCGGCCAGACCCCGACGACGCGTGGCCGCCCGCCGTCCTGGTGCACGGCGACGGTCGCCTTATAGCCGCCCTTGATCAGCGCCGGCTGCACGTCGGGCAGGATGGCCACGTCGATCAGCACCTCGGCAATGCCCCACTTCTCGCCGAGATGGGCGATCACGCGATCGAGGTCGCCCTGCGGCTTCGCCATGTCCGGCGGCTCGATCTCGACGTAGTGCAGATGCGTCGCGAGATCGCGGGTGATCGCGCGAGTCTCGGCGCGCTTGCGCACCACCTGGGTGTTGACCGCAACGTCCGCCGGGACGTCGATCACGACGTCTTCGAGGACCCGCGCCGCACAGCTCAGGCGCCGGCTCGCCGGCAACGCTCTCAGATCGGCGTAGCGCTGCTCGGTTTCGGAACGGCCGCTCAGCGCTTCGGCCCTCGAGGTGATGCCGTGTTTGGCGAAGACGCCCTCGGCGACCTCGACCTGGCAACGCCCGCAGAGCCCGCGTCCGCCGCAGACCGACTCGACATAGACGCCGAGCGAGCGCGCCGCATCGAGCACGGGTGTGCCCTTGGCGAAGCGACCGCGCCGGCCGCTCGGCATGAAGATGACGAGCGCGTCGCCTTGGGCTGGTCTGTCCTGCACCGCGTCCTCTTAAGCGTTGCGGCCGTCGTTGGCGATCAGCGCCTTGAGGCGCTCGGCGTCGTAGGTCTGCTCGATCGTTGCCACCGCCGCGTCCGCCTCGGCCTTGAGGTCGTCGCCGACGGGCTCAGGATCGCCCCGCCGCCATTCGGCGAGATAGGCATCGCTGTCGCGGGCGCCGACCCGCATCGCGCAGCGGTCGACCGCCTGGATGAAACGCTCGGGAAGCTCGCGTTTTTCGGCCGTCCGGCCCTGGCGCACGATCACCTGTGCTGGTATGTCACGCCAATAAACGATGATCCGCTGCGCCATAGTGCCGACTTCCTAGGATACGAGGACCGAATGTCGAGCCGTCTCGAAGACCTGCTGAAGACGAAGGGCCGCCTGCTCGCCGACGGCGCGACCGGAACCAACCTTTTCGAGATGGGCCTTCTGTCGGGGGACGCGCCCGAGCTCTGGAACGAGACGCAGCCTGAGAAGATCCGCTCGCTGCACCAGAGCTTCGTCGACGCCGGGGCCGACATCATCCTCACGAACACCTTCGGGTGCAACAGGCGTCGGCTGATGCTGCACAAGGCCGAAGGCCGCACCCGCGAATTGAATCGCCTGGGCGCGCAGATCGCCCGCTCGGTCGCCGACAAGGCCGGCCGGCCGGTAATCGTCGCGGGATCGGTCGGCCCGACCGGCGACCTGCTGATCCCGCTCGGTCCTCTGAGCGAGGACGAGGCCATGGAGGTCTTCGTCGAGCAGATCGAAGGCCTCAAGGAAGGCGGCGTGGACGTGGTCTGGATCGAGACCATGTCGGCGATCGACGAGATGCGCGCGGCCGCGCGCGCCGCGATCAAGCTCGGCATGCCCTACTCCGTCACCGCGACCTTCGACACCGCCGGCCGCACGATGATGGGCGCCACGCCGGAAGCGGTCGCCACCTTCCTCAAGGAGCTCTCGCCCGCACCGGTCGCGATCGGCGCCAATTGCGGCGTCGGCGCCTCCGACCTGATCTATTCGGTGCTGCAGATCACCGAGGCGGTGCCGGAGGCGGTCGTCGTCGCCAAGGGCAACTGCGGCATTCCCAAATTCGTCGGCACCGAGGTCAAGTACACCGGCACGCCGGCGGTAATGGCCGAGTACGCCCACCTGGCGCTCGATTCCGGCGCCGTGATCGTCGGCGGCTGCTGCGGTACGTCGTCTCGTCATCTCGCCGCCATGCGTCAGGCCCTCGATACGCACCAGCCGGGCGGGCGTCCGGACCTGGCCCGGGTCATCCAATGCCTCGGCCCCCTGACCGCCCCGCCGGCCGACACCTCGGCCGAGCCGAAGCGGCGGGCCGGGCGACGCCGCGCCGGCTAGCCTCCAGGCCCCTCAAAGCCAGATTTGTCGCCCTCGGCCTCATGATGGTCGCAAATGCGGTGAATCGGGCGCGGAACGCGACTAGGCTTGGCCCAAAGACGACCCCCTGCTCCGGGGTCGAAGGCGGGAAATGGCTGAAGTTTTCAAGGATGCGCGCAAGCGCGCCTATCTCAATCCCGACGGTGCCGACAAACCGCTGAAGAGCCCGGTGCCTTTGGCGACTCTCAAGGCTGCCCGGGCATATCGCCAGCAACGGATCCGCGACCAGCTCAAGCGCCACGACTGCGCGGCGATCCTGCTCTACGACCCGGTCAACATCCGCTACGCCTTCGACGTCTCCAACATGCAGCTGTGGATGACGCACAACCCATCCCACTACGCGATGGTGTGCGCCGACGGTCCGGCGATCGACTTCGAATACAAGGGATCCGAGCACGTCGCCAACGGCATCGAGATCATCGACCAGGTGCGGCCCGCCATCTCGTGGTTCTACTTCTCGGCCGGCAGCCGGATCGAGGAACGCGTCGAGAGATGGGCCGACGAGATCGCCGACGTGATGCGCGAGCATGGCGCCGGCAATCGCCGCCTCGCCGTCGACAAGCTCGAACTGCTCGGCGTCGACGCCCTGCGGCGGCGCGGCCTCACCCTCGTCGAGGGCCAGGAGCTGACCGAGAAGGCCCGCTGCATCAAGAACGGCGCCGAGATCGAGCTGATGCGCTGGACCGTCCGGGTCTGCGAAGCGGCGATGGCGCGCATGTACGAGCGCTCCGAGGCCGGCCGCACCGAGAACGAGATCTGGGCCGAGCTTCACTACGAGAACATCCGTTCGGGCGGCGAATGGATCGAGACGCGCCTCCTGGCCGCCGGCCCCAGGACCAATCCGTGGTTCCAGGAATGCTCCGACTATGTCTGCCAGACGGGCGACATCCTGGCCTTCGACACCGACCTGATCGGTCCCTACGGCTACTGCGCCGACCTGTCGCGGTCCTGGCCGATCGGTCACGCCCGGATGAGCAACAAGCAGCGCGAGCTCTACGGCGCCGCGCGCGAGCAGATCGAGCACAATCTCGGCCTGCTGAAAGCAGGCATGAGCTTCCGCGAGTTCAACGAGAAATCCTGGCGGATCCCGGAGAAGTACCAGGCCCGGCGCTACTCGGTCGCTCTCCACGGCGTCGGCCTGGCCGACGAGTGGCCCTCGGTGCCGCTGCACCCGGACTTCGCCAAGGCCTATGACGGCACCTTCGAGGAGAACATGACCGTCTGCGTCGAGAGCCTGATCGGCGAAGACGGGACCGGCGAATGCATCAAGCTCGAGACCCAGGTGCTGATCGGCGCCAACGGGGCCGAGCGGCTTGACAGCTTCCCTTGGGAAGAAGTCTAGATCGACGACCTAACGCGAAGCGTTTCAAGGATCTCGAACATGTCTGGTGGCGACGACATCGTCCTTTCCGAACTCAATGACGAAGAACTCGTCAAGCAGATGCACGACGATCTCTACGACGGCCTCAAGGAAGAGATCGAAGAGGGCGTCCACATCCTGCTCGGCCGCAAATGGGCACCCTACAGGGTCCTGACCGAGGCGCTGGTCGAGGGCATGCGGATCGTCGGCATCGACTTCCGCGACGGCATCCTGTTCGTGCCGGAAGTGCTGATGTCGGCCAACGCGATGAAGGCCGGCATGGCGATCCTGAAGCCGCTGCTGGCCGAGACCGGCGCGCCCCGCGTCGGCAAGATGGTGATCGGCACGGTCAAGGGCGACATCCACGACATCGGCAAGAACCTCGTCACCATGATGATGGAAGGCGCCGGCTTCGAGGTGATCGATCTCGGCATCAACAACGCGGTCGAGAAGTACCTGGCGGCGATCGAAGAGCACCAGCCGGACATCCTGGGCATGTCGGCACTGCTGACCACGACGATGCCCTACATGAAGGTCGTCATCGACACGCTGAAGGAGAAGGGCATCCGCGACAACATCGTCGTCATGGTTGGCGGTGCGCCCCTCAACGAAGACTTCGCCAAGGCGATCGGAGCCGACGCCTATTGCCGGGACGCGGCAGTCACTGTCGAGACCGCTAAGGAATTCATGATGCGCAAGCACAATCAGCGTGCCGCGAGCTGATCAAACCGCCGACGCGACGCGCCGCCAGCTGATCCTCGCCTGCGGCGCGCTGGCGCGCGAGGTGAACTCGGTGATCGCGGCCAATCATCTGCACCATGTGACCGTGCGCTGCCTGCCGGCCCTGCTGCACAATCGCCCGCAGGAGATTCCGGTCGCGGTGCGCGCCGCCGTTCGCGCCGCCCGCGACGAATACGACGACATTCTGATCGGATATGCCGACTGCGGCACCGGCGGCGAACTCGACAAGGTGCTGTTCGAGGAAGGCCTGCAGCGCCTGCCGGGCGCACATTGCTACGCGTTCTTCTCGGGCGTCGCCGAGTTCGAGCGGCGGTCGGAGGAGGACATGCGCTCCTTCTTCCTGACCGATTTCCTGGTCCGCCAGTTCGAGACGCTGGTGATCGAGGGCCTCGGTCTCGACCGGCATCCTGAGCTTCGCGACATGTACTTCGGCCACTACGAGAAGGTGGTCTATCTGGCGCAGACCGACGATGCGCGCTTGAAGCAGGAGGCCGAGGCCGCCGCCAGGCGGCTCGGCCTCGCCTACGAGCATCGGTTCGTCGGGCTGGGCGAGCTGGCGCCCGAGATTGTGGCCTTCGCAGAGGAGCCTCTGGGGCGACTGAAGAGGAAGAGGATAGGCGAACGATGACCGCAGAACGCCCCGTCGAGCGCGGAGCCGGAGAGCGCCGCGCCCGCCGCAAGACCGAAGCCAGCTCCGGCGTGCCGCAGCCGCCCTGGGCGCCGATCCGCAACCCGATGCCGCCGCTGGAGCTGCTCGACGAGGACGGCGTCCGGCGCATCGACGACACCGCGCTCCGCGTGCTCGAGGAACTCGGTATCGAGTTCCTGAACGAGGCCGCTCTCGACGTGTTCGAGAAGGCCGGCTGCAAGGTCGACCGGTCGACCAACCTGGTCCGCTTCGACCGCGGCATGATCCGGGAGACGATCGCCAAGGCACCGCGCCAGTTCCGGATCCACGCCCGCAATCCCGAGCGCAACCTCGTGCTTGGCGACAACACGATCAATGTCGGTCCGGTCGGCAGCCCGCCCAACGTCTCCGATCTCGACCGCGGCCGCCGTCCCGGCAGCTACCAGGACGTCGTCAACCTGATCAAGCTGAACCAGATGCTGACCTGCGTGCATCACGCCGGCGGCACGCTGACCGAAGCGCTCGACCTGCCGGCCGACTCGCGCCACCTCGACCTCTACCGCGCGCATACGTTCCTCACCGACCGCGCCTTCATCGCCCGCGGCATCGGCCGCGAGCGCATCCAGGACGCGGTCGAGATCACCTGCATGGCGCGCGGCATTACGGCCGAGCAGCTGCACGCCGAGCCGACCTTGATGACCGTCATCAACGTCAACTCGCCGCGCCGCGTCGACAAGGAGATGATCGCCGGATTGATGGCGATGACCGACTATGGCCAGCCCTGCATCGTGACGCCGTTCACGCTGGCCGGGGCCATGAGCCCGGTCACCATCGCCGGCGCGCTCGCCCAGCAGACCGCCGAGGCGCTCGCGGTGATCGCGCTGATCCAGCTTCTCAAGCCCGGCACGCCGGTGGTGTTCGGCGGCTTCACCTCCAATGTCGACATGAAGTCGGGCGCGCCAGCCTTCGGCACGCCTGAATACGTCCGCTCGACCATCATCGGCGGCCAGATCGCACGTCGCTGGGGCCTGCCCTACCGGTCGAGCAACGTGAATGCGTCCAACTGCGTCGACGCCCAGTCGACGCACGAGTCGCTGATGTCGATCTGGGCCTGCATCATGTCACATGTGCACTTCATGCATCACGGCACCGGCTGGCTCGAAGGCGGCCTGGTCGCCTCGTTCGAGAAGGTGATCGTCGATGCCGAGGCGCTGCACGCGATGGCGGCGTGGCTGAAGCCGATGGATCTTTCGGACGACGCGCTCGCCTTCGATGCGCTGAAGGAAGTGCCTCCGGGCGGCCACTTCTTCGGCGCCGCGCACACGATGGCGCGCTACGAGAACGCCTTCCACCGCCACCTGATCGCCGACTGGCGGAACTTTCAGTCCTGGGAGGAGGCCGGCGCGCTGACCGCGACCCAGCGGGCCAACACGGTCTGGAAGAAGCTGCTCGAGAGCTATGTCGAGCCACGTCTCGACATCGCCAAGAAAGAGGCGATCGACGCCTACGTCGCCCGCCGCCAGCGCGAGATCAAGGAACGCGGGATCGTCTAGATACGCATCTTGGAGCCGCTCGGGTCGTAGGGCGGCTCCTTCAGGATCTTTGCCGGACGCCGCTCGCCGATGATCTCGATCTCGAAAGCCGAGGTCGAGGCGGCGAGATCCTTCGGCACGTAGCCCAGCGCCAGCGACTTGCCGACCGTGTGGCCGTAGCCCCCGGAGGTCACCCAGCCGACGACCTTGCCCGCATGCCAGATCGGCTCGTCGCCGAAGGCATCGCCGTCGCCGGCATCCACGTCGAAGAGCACGAGGCGACGCTCGCCGCCGCTCTTGCGCTCGGCCTTGGCCGCGTCGCTGCCGACGAACTCGCCCTTGTTGTCCAGGCGGGTGAAGCGACGCATCCCCGCCTCTTCCGGCCCGTAGATCGGCCGATACTCGCGCGCCCAAGTGCCGAAACCTTTCTCGATCCGGAGCGCCAGCAGCGCGTGGGAGCCGAACAGCGTGAGGCCGAACTCCTTGCCGGTCTCGCGCAACGTCTGCCAGAGCAGACGCTGCTGGTCGGGCGCGCACCAAATCTCGTATCCCAGCTCGCCGGTGAAGCTGATGCGCGAGACGATCGCCGGCACCATGCCGATCGACATCTTCTTGATCGACAGGAACGGGAATGCGGCCGTCGACAGGTCCTCGCGCACCAGGCGTTTCAGCAGGTCACGCGCCTTCGGTCCGGCGATCGCGAGGCCGGAAAGCTCTGCGGTCATCGGCCGGATCGAAACGGCCTTGCCTCGGCTCCGGCTCTCGAACCAGCGCATGTGGTAGGCTTCGGCCGGACCTGAGCCGACGATGAAGAAGCGGTCCTTGGCGAGGCGGCCGACGGTGAAGTCGCCGATCAGCTTGCCCTTGGCATCCAGCATCGGCGACAGCACGAGGCGCCCGACCTCCGGCATGCGGTTGGCAAGGATGCCTTCGAGGAAGCTCGCAGCATCGGGGCCGCTCACCTCGTAGCGGCCGTAGCCTGAGGTTTCCATCAATCCCACGCCCGCGCGCACCGCCTTGCACTCGGCCGCGACCACGGGGAAGGCGTTGGAGCGGCGATAGGTGACGGTCTCCTCCGCCGGCGTGCCCTTCGGCGCGAACCACAGCGGATACTCGAGGCCGTAAGCGGCGCCGAAGACGGCGTTCTCGGCGACCAGCTCCGGATGGATCGGCACCGTCCGGAGCGGGCGGGCAGCCGGCAGCTCCTCGTTGGGGAAGCGGATGCGGAATCGGCGCGAGTAGTTCTCGCGCACCTTCGCATTCGTGTAGGCCATCGTCGCCCAGTCGCCGTAGCGCGATACATCCATGCCCCAGACGTCGAAGCCGGGATCGCCTTCCATCATCCAGTTCGAGAGTGCCAGACCGACGCCGCCGCCCTGGCTGAAGCCCGCCATCACGCCGCAGGCGACCCAGTAGTTGCGAAGCCCCCCGACGGGTCCCACGAGCGGATTGCCGTCGGGCGTGAAGGTGAACGGCCCGTTGACCACGCGCTTGATGCCGGCCGTGGCCACCGCCGGGAAATGCCTGAATCCCACCTCGAGGCTCGCCGAGATCCGATCGAGGTCCTCCTGCAGGAGCTCAGGCCCAAAGTCCCATGAGGTCGTGTCCGGCATCCACGGCACGCCGACGCGCTCGTAGCTGCCGAGCAGGATCCCCTTCCCTTCCTGGCGAAGGTAGAGCTCGCCCTCAAAGTCGATCACATGGACCAGCTCCTTGCCGGTCTTGGCCTCGACCTCGGCGACCTCGGGCGAGTCTCCGGTGACGATGTAGTGGTGCTCCATCGCCAGCACCGGCAGCTCGAGGCCGACCATGCGCCCGACCTCGCGGGCCCAGAGGCCGGCGGCGTTGACCACGTGCTCGGCGTGGATCGTCCCTTTGTCGGTGACCACATCCCAGGTGCCGTCGGTGCGCGGGTTCAGCTCCATCACGCGCGTCTGGCGGTAGATCTCGGCGCCGAAGGTGCGCGCCGCCTTGGCGTAGGCATGCGTGGTGCCGGAGGGATCGAGATGCCCTTCGAGCGGGTCGTACATCGCGCCGAGGAAGTACTTCTGGTCGATCAACGGCAGCCTGCGCTTGGCCTCGGCGGCGTCGATGATCTCGGTATCCATCCCGAGATAGCGGCCCTTGGCGTGGGCGAGCTTCAGGAAGTCCATGCGCTCGGGCGTGCCGGCCAGCATCATGCCGCCGGTGATGTGGAGCCCGCAGGACTGGCCGGAAATCTCCTCTATCTCCTTGTAGAGCTGCACCGTGTAGCTCTGCAGCTTGGCGACGTTGGGGTCGCCGTTGAGGGTGTGGAAGCCGCCGGCCGCGTGCCAGCTCGACCCGGAGGTCAGCTCCAGGCGCTCGATCAGGCAGATGTCCTTCCACCCGGCCCGGCCCAAGTGGAACAGCACGCTGCAGCCGACGACGCCGCCGCCGATGACGGCGACCCGGACATGGGACTTCATCGAGACCTAACCCCCTTCAGGACGCCTTCGCCTTGACGCCGCGCGGCGCCCGCATCGCTTCCAGTCCGCGGAACTCGACGAAGCGCATCATCGCCGCCCACAGGTGGTCGCCGTAGAGGAACGGCTCGAACGGCGAGATGCCGGAGATCGGCAGCGGCTCGATCAGCGCATCCACCCGGGGCTCGTAGAAGAACGGGATCGAGAAGCGCTCGCGGCCGGGACCAATGACGCGATGCTCGGTCGCCTTGATCCGCCCGCCGGTCCAGCGCTCAAGCACGCCGCCGAAATTGACCGCGAGCGTCCCTTCCGCCGGCGGCACATCCACCCAGGTCCCGCTGGCTTCGCGGGCCTGCAGCCCTTCGACGCCGTCCTGGGCCAGCAGCGTGACGAAGCCTGAGTCAACATGGGCGCCGCCGATCAGGTGCCGGCTCTTCCCCTGATGCTCGATCACGATCGCGTCCATGTCGCCGCCGGCGAAGGACTCCGGCGGGCGCACCGGGTAGCGGATCAGCCGGAGCGTCGAGTTGCCGCCGGCGAAGGCCTCGTCGAAGAAGGTATCGGGAAGGCCGAGGCCGCGGGCGACCGATCCCATCAGCAGGCGCCCGAGCCGTTCCATGCCGCGGTAGTAGCGCCCCGCATCGGCACGCCAGCCCGGCAGCCCCCCCTCACCAGGCAAGGGTGTCGGCTCGGTCAGGGGATCGGTCGGGTCGCAGACGAAGCCGAGATCGGCCACGTCCGGCCCCATGTCGATGCCCTCCTTGTAGGTCATCGCGCCGTTCTGGAGCGGGAACCAGCCGTGATAGACGTTCGGCCGCGCCGGATCGAACTTGCGCCGCCAGAGCCGGCGCTTCGCCTCCTCGGAGAGCGTGAAGATCCGGAGCAGCCGCGACCGGACCTCCGGTCCATGCGGCATGTCGGCGGGAAGGCCCGAGACCGCAAGAAAGCCGACACTGCCCGCCGCCTCCATGATGCGGCGGTCGGTCTCATCACGGAGCCGCGAGGCTCCCTCGACCAGGGGCGCGATATCTATGGTCGGGATCATCTTTCCTTCGGCCTGGTAAGCCGCAACAGTCGAAGGGCGGGCGCGACCAATGTCAATCGGCCAATCGCGACATCCATGGTCGCTCGGCGACCAGCCGGCGACCCTGGCGGGCTTGCGCCTGTCGGGCGGGGTGGACTAGCCTCGATGAACGACTTGTTCGATAGCGATCGCCATTGCGCCAGAACCGCCGCCAAGGGCCGGACCGCGCAGGAAAAACAGGGAGACGAACATGACCGACAAGCTTCATCCCGTCATCGAGAAGGCCGGCCGCGAATTCGCCGATGGCAAGCTCGACCGCCGCGAGTTCCTCCGCATCGCCGTCTTGCTCGGCGTCGCCGCCCCGACCGCCTACGGCATCGTGGGCCTGACCGCCCCGGCCATGGCACAGGGTGCACCGAAGAAGGGCGGCGTCATCCGCCTCGGCATGCGCGTCCAGGACATCTCCAGTCCGCACACCTACTCCTGGATCGAGGCCGCCAACTCGGCCCGTCAGACCCTCGACTACCTCGCGGTCACCGGCATCGACAATGTGACGCGCCCTTCGCTGGTGCAGAAGTGGGAGGCGAGCCCCGACCTCAAGACCTGGACGCTGCAGCTCCGCCGCGACGTCAAGTGGCGGAAAGGCAGGCAGTTCACCGCCGACGACGCGATCTGGAACCTGAAGCGCGTGCTCGACGACAAGACCGGCTCGTCGGTCGTGGGCCTGCTCAAGGGCTTCATCCTGACCGAGTTCGACGACGGCCAGAAGGACGCCAAGGGCAACCCCCGCAAGTCGGTCAAACTCTGGGATGCCAACGCGATCCAGAAGGTCGACGACTTCACCGTGAAGCTCAACGGCCAGACCGCCAACCTGGCGATCCCGGAAGCGCTGTATCACTACCCGCTGCTGATCTGCTCGCCCGAGGATGGCGGCAAGTTCGGCGTGGGCAGCGACGGCACCGGCGCCTATGAGCTGGTCGAGCACGAGGTCGGCAAGCGCTCGGTCTACGTCGCGACCAAGACCGCGCACTGGAGCGGCATGGGTCCCAACGTCGATCGCTTCGAGATCATCGATCTTGGTGACGATGCGGCGGCCCAGGTCTCGGCGCTCGCCTCCAAGCAGGTCGACATGATCTACCAGGGCGCGATCTCGACCCTGCCGACGGTAGAGCGGCTGCCGCATGTCCAGGTCAACACGGTCGACAGTGGCTATACGGCGGTCGCCCGTACGCACCCGATCAAGCCCTTCGACGACAAGCGGGTGCGCCAGGCGCTGAGGCACGCGACCGATACCGAGGCTGTGCTCAAGGCCGCCTATCGCGGTCTCGGCAAGCCGGGCGAGCACCACCATGTCGCACCGGTGCATCCCGAATACGCGAATATCGGCTTCATGAAGCAGGACATCGCCAAGGCGAAGGCCCTGCTCGCTGAGGCCGGCTACCCGAACGGCGTCGACGTCACCATCGACGCCCGCCCGCAGCCGGACTGGGAGCTGCTCGCCGTGCAGACCATGGTCGAGCAGTGGAAGGAAGCCGGCATCCGCTGCAAGATCAACGTGATGCCGTCGGCGCAATACTGGGAGAACTGGACCAAGGTCCCGTTCGGCTTCACCACCTGGGCGCATCGTCCGCTCGGCACCATGGTGCTCGGCCTCGCGTACCGCACTGGTGCAGCCTGGAACGAGGCTGCCTGGTCGAACGCCGAGTTCGACAAGCTGATCACTGAGGCGGAAGGCTATCTCGATGTCGAGAAGCGCCGCGCCGTGATGGCCAAGATCCAGCGCATCATGCTCGATGAAGGTCCGGCGGTCGTCCCGCTGTGGCGTGCGGTGTTCAACTACTCGGACAAGAAGATCAAGGGCTACAAGATCCATCCGAGCATCTACATCGACGTCAAGGACATCTGGATCGACGCCTAAAGGCGCGACCTGAACGGCTCTCCCCTGCGGACGCCTGGCGCGTCTGCAGGGTTGCCGTTTCTATCAGCCCGTTAACGCCAACCGCCTGGAGCGGTGATGCTGCGATACTCGGCGAAGCAGCTTTTGAACATGGCGCTGACGCTTGTCGCGGTATCGTTCCTGGTCTTCGCCCTGAACGAGTTGTCGCCCGGCGACGTCGCGCGCAAGATCCTCGGCCCCTATGCTTCGCAGAGCCAGGTCGACCACCTGACCCGCGAGATGGGTTTGGATCGCTCGGCGATCGTCCGCTACTTCGAATACATGGGCAAGGCGCTGACTGGCGACTTCGGCAACTCCATCTACTATCGCCAGCCGGTTTCGGCACTGATGTGAGACCGTCTCGGCAACACGCTGCTGCTCGCCGCCATCTCCTTCGCCGTGATCGTGCCGCTCTCGGTCCTGCTCGGCGTGCTCGCCGGCATGCGCGAACGCGGCTGGTTCGACCGCACCATCTCGGTCTTTTCCTCGATGTGCGCCTCGATCCCGGAGTTCGCGATGGGCGTTTTCCTGCTCGCGATCTTCGTCGTCTGGCTCGGATGGCTTCCCGGCACCTCCCCGCTCCGCTCCGATTCCGGTTGGGCGGTCTGGATGCAGTTCGTCCTGCCGGTGCTGGTGGTCACCTTCTATGACGCCGGCTATCTGATCGCGATGGTGCGGTCCTCGATGGTCGAGGTGATGCGCGCGCCCTACATCCGAACCGCGCTCCTGAAAGGCAACTCCTTCAATCAGGTCGTCGCCAAGCACGCGCTGCGCAACGCGCTGATC
>CAZDGR010000084.1:0-12763 GCA_964504845.1 uncultured Rhizobium sp.
TCGAGCTGCCGGCGGAGCTCCGCGACGACCGCCGCGACATCGAGGCGACGCGATCTGCCGTCGCCAGGCTGATCGCGGCGGAGCCGGCGGCGCACTGGCGGAAACTGTTCGACGGCGAGGATGTCTCCTGCGCCGTGGTCGCGACGCTCGAAGAAGCCGTCGCAGATCCGCAGATCGTCGCCCGCAACGTCCTTGCCCACCGCCTGTCCGTCGCCGGCAAGGAGATGCCGGCGTTCCCGGTGCCGGTGGTTCCCGAATTCCGACGAGCGCCACGGACGGCGCAGGCGCCGAAGCTCGGCGACGACGCCTAAGGGAGCGGCATCGCAAGGCCTGCGGCGGACTGGGACATCCGCGCGTTGTCGAGGCCGACGCCGGAAACGGTCGCCGGCGTGTGGCGCTTCGCGGGGCCGGCCAGCCGTTTCGCCTCCTTCGTGCCGCGGCTATAGACGTCGGCGTTGCGGAGCGTGCCGTGGATCACGACCACGGCACTCTCCGTCCCCGAGCCAGGGCCATCGAGGGGGGCATCGGCACCGAGCGTCAGGCAGGCGCCCCCAAGGTCGAGGCGCCGGTCGCCGACGGCGGCGACCGGATCCTTCTGCGAGGCCCTGCCGTTCTCGGTCGAGGTCAGGGTCCTTTGCGTTCAGTACCCTGGGTTTAAGGCCATACAGCGCCCCCTTCCTTCGGAAGCGGCCGCCTCCTATATTTACAGCGTCGGGAAACCGACTATGGCGATAAACGGGGCGTGAAATAAGCGTTACGGACCCGGGGGCAGTGCCCGGCGCCTCCACCAGCTTCCCCGGCTCCTCTCGGGCCGGGACTTCAGGGGGCGATCCAGGATCGACGTGCGTGGTAAAGGCGCTTCTTTTGCCCGGCATGGTTCCGCCGTTATCGGGCCACTTATAGGTGCCAACGATAACCGTATGGCCCTCGCTGCCTAACACTAGGTAAGCGCGGTCCGGGGGGCACCGGGCAACAGAAGCCCCCCACTTCGCGTGCGACTACTTCCCGGCTCGAGGACATGGCCAAGGATCTGCTGCGCTACGACAAGATGATCGAGTCCGCGATGCGCGGCGTCGTGCGTCAGGCGATTTCCGAGGCGGCCAAGCATGGGCTGCCCGGCGCGCACCATTTCTACATCTCCTTCCGCACCGATCATCCGGGCACCACGGTGCCGGACTATCTGAAGTCGCGCTATCCGCAGGAGATGACGATCGTGCTCCAGTACCAGTTCTGGGGACTCGACGTCGAAGAGGAGTCGTTCTCGGTCACGCTCAGCTTCAACAACGTGCACGAGCGGCTGACCGTCCCGTTCCAGGCGGTGACCGTCTTCGCCGATCCGGCCGCCAAGTTCACGCTGCCCTTCCAGGCAGCACCGGCCGCTCCCGGACAGCCCGCTCTCGCCGAGACGCCGAAGCCCGACGCGCAGGCGCAGCCGCCCGCCGAGGAGCCGGCAGCCGAGGGTGCCAAGGTCGTCACGCTCGACGCCTTCCGCAAGAAATAGCCGCTTCGTCTATTCCAGGAGTTCCCGATGCCCGGTCCGGATACCCACGCCGCGGACTCGTCCTATTCGCCGATGTTCCCCCTCGCCAAGGGCGACACGCGCTGGCGGAAGATCGCCGACAGCGGCGCAACCAAGGTCCCGTTCGGCGACGGCCACCTTCTGAAGGTCGACCCGCAGGCGATCGAGACCCTGACCAAGCATGCCTTCCAGGAGATCGCGCATTACCTGCGTCCCGCACACCTGAAGCAGCTCGCCTCGATCCTGGATGATCCCGAGGCCTCGGCGAACGACAAGTTCGTCGCCCTCGACCTCTTGAAGAACGCCAACATCGCCGCCGGCGGCGTGCTGCCGATGTGCCAGGACACCGGCACCGCGATCGTGATGGCGAAGAAGGGCGAGAGGGTGTTCACCGGCACCGACGACGAGGCGGCGATCTCGCGCGGCGTCAAGCGCACCTATACCGAGACCTCGCTGCGCTACAGCCAGATGGCGCCGCTCGACATGTACAAGGAGGTCAACACCGGCGACAACCTGCCGGCCCAGATCGACATCTATTCGACGCCGGGCGACGAGTACCACTTCCTCTTCATCGCCAAGGGCGGCGGCAGCGCCAACAAGTCGTTCCTGTACCAGGAAACCAAGGCGGTCCTGAATCCGGAGTCGCTGATGAAGTTCATCGACGCCAAGATGCGGACCCTGGGTACCGCCGCCTGCCCGCCCTATCACCTTGCGATCGCGATCGGCGGCACCTCGGCCGAGCTCACGCTGAAGACCGTCAAGCTCGCCTCGGTTAAGTACCTCGATAATCTCCCGACCAAGGGCGACAAGACCGGACATGCCTTCCGTGACGTCGAGACCGAGCAGCAGGTGCTCGAGCTCTCGCGCAAGCTGGGCATCGGCGCGCAGTTCGGCGGCAAGTATTTCTGCCACGACGTGCGCGTGATCCGGCTGCCGCGCCACGGCGCCTCGTGCCCGATCGGCATCGGCGTCTCCTGCGCCGCCGACCGTCAGGTGCTGGGGAAGATCACCGCCGAGGGCGTGTTCATCGAGGAGCTGGAGCACAACCCGGCACAGTACCTGCCGGAGATCACCGGGGATCTGCTCGGCGGCGACGTGGTCAAGATCGACCTCAACAAGCCGATGAGCGAGATCCGCCAGATCCTCTCGAAGCTGCCGATCAAGACCCGCGTGTCGCTGTCGGGCCCGATGGTGGTCGCGCGCGACATCGCGCATGCGAAGCTGAAGGAGCGGATCGACGCCGGCCAGGGCCTGCCGCAATACGTCAAGGACCGGATGATCTACTACGCCGGACCGGCGAAGACGCCGAAGGGCTATGCCACCGGCGCCTTCGGCCCTACCACGGCCGGACGCATGGACTCCTATGTCGACCTGCTGATGGCGAACGGCGGCGGCTTCGTCTCGCTCGCCAAGGGCAACCGATCGAAGCAGGTGACCGACGCCTGCAAGAAGCATGGCGGCTTCTATCTCGCCTCGATCGGCGGACCGGGCGCGCGTCTCGCCCAGGACTGCATCAAGAAGGTCGAGGTGCTCGAGAATCCGGAGCTCGGCATGGAGGCGATCTGGAAGATCGAGGTCGTCGACTTCCCGGCCTTCGTCGTCGTCGACGACAAAGGCAACGACTTCTTCGCCAAGTACCAGCACTAGAGCCTAAAATGGCCGCCGGCTTCGCCGCCTTCGTCGAAGAGCTGCTCCAGCCCTTCGGCCGGGTGACGGGCCGGCGCATGTTCGGTGGCCACGGCTTCTACCTCGACGGCGGCTTCATCGCGATCGTCTGGAAGGACACGCTCTACCTGAAGGCTGCCGGCAAGGGTAAGCGCACGTGCGAGGCGGCCGGCCTCAAGCGTTTCCGCCCATCCTCGAAGACACCAAGCTACAGCCTCGGCTTCTACGCGCCGCCCGACGACGCGCTCGAGGATCCGGACGCGCTCCGGCCCTGGGTCGAGATCGCCCGCGCCGCGGCTCGGGAGACCGGCGCGAAAAAGCCGAAATCCCGGAAGAAGCCTGCCGGCGCCTGAAAAAGAGGCACCATTTCGCGTTGCCGGGCGGGCAGCTTGTCACGCCGGGCAGGCGGCCCCTATCCTCCTCCTCAGCGCTCAGAAGAAGCGTCTTGAACCCAGGATCGTGCCGATCGGCACGACCGCCACAGGAGGAAACTCTCTATGATGCGACGGCATATCCTTTCGCTTGTCTGCGGCGTGGCGTTCCTGGCCGGGCTGGCGCCGGCGGCCGAGGCCGCATGGCCCGAGCGCCCGGTCTCGATCATCGTCCCGGCTGCGGCCGGCGGCGGCACGGATGCGACCGGACGCCTGCTGGCGAAGCAGCTCCAGGACATCTTCAAGCAGCCGTTCAACGTGGTGAACCAGGGCCAGGCCGGCGGCGTGGTCGGCCACACCAACATCGCGACGGCGCGACCCGACGGCTACACGATCGGCGTCATCTATCCCTATGCCCAGTACAAGCTGCTGGGTCAGGCCGACATTCACCGCGACATGTTCCAGCCGGTCGCGCAGTTCAACTTCGATCCCGCCGGCTTCCACGCGCCGATCAACACCCAGTACAAGACGCTGAAGGACGCGCTGGCGGCGATCAAGGCGAACCCGTCGAAGTTCAAGATCGGCTGCGGCGGATCCTGCGGCGGCAGCTGGGACATCCCGGTCAGCGGTCTCCTGATCGACCAGGGCATCGACACCAAGGCGATCAACTTCATCCCGAGCAACGGCGCCGCGGTGAGCCTGCAGGAGCTGGCCGCCGGCGGCCTCGACTTCGTGACGGCGTCGGCGCCGGAAGCCAAGGCGCTGATCGAGGCCGGCAAGGTCCATCCGCTGGTGGTGATGAGCGACGACCGCATCCCGGCCTTCCCGAACATCGCGACGGTCAAGGAGCAGATCGGCAAGACCTTCGAGGGCGGCGCCTGGCGCGGCATCGCGGGCCCCAAGGGCCTGCCCGCCGACATCGTGCAGTCGCTCGAGAAGGCGCTGAAGCAGATCTACGACTCGGCCGAGTTCCGCGACGCGATGACCGCCCGCGGCTTCGGCATGCGCTGGCGGACCTCGACGGAGTTCACCGCCTTCCTCAAGGAGCATGAGGAATTCACCGCGCGGATCATGACCGCGCTCAACATGGTGAAGAAGTAAGCGGAAGACCCGAGGCCCGCCCGGAACATCCGGGCGGGCCGTCTCCTCCGATGAAATTCAACGACGCGATCATCGGCCTCGTCGTCGCCCTGTTCGGCGCGGTGGTGATCTCCCAGGCCTGGTATTTCCCCAAGGCCCAGCACATTCCCTACGGCCCCGGCTTCCTGCCGACAATCCTCGGGATCGGGCTGATCCTCTGCGGCGGCTTGCTGGTGATCAGCGGGATTACCGCCCGCCGCGAACAGGCGCTGCTGGCACTCGGCGCCTGGTCGCGCTCGCCCCGTCACGTCGCCGGCTTCCTCTTGGTGCTGGCCAGCCTCGGCTTCTACGTGCTGCTCGCCGACGACATCGGGCATTTCGCCTGCTCGGTGATTATCCTTTTCGCGCTGATCGGCCATCTCAGCGGGCACTGGTGGCGTGCGCTCGGCATCTCCCTCGTCGCCAGCTTCGCGATCCAGATGTTCTTCGTCGAGGTCCTCCTGGTGCCGCTGCCCTGGGGCGTGCTCGAACCGTATTCGGGGTGGTTCACATGGAGGTGATGCTCCAGGCGCTCGGGCTGCTGCTCGAGCCCTACACGCTGACGGTCATGCTGATCGCCTCGATCTTCGGCCTGTTCGTCGGCGCGATGCCCGGCCTGACGGCGACGATGGCGACGGCGCTGCTGGTTCCTGTCACCTTCTTCATGGCGCCGGTGCCGGCGATCGCGGCGATCGTCGCCGCATCCGCGATGGCGATCTTCGCCGGCGACATCCCGGGCGCCTTGCTGCGCATTCCCGGCACACCCGCCTCCGCCGCCTACACCGACGAAGCCTATGCGATGACGAAGAAGGGCGAGGCCGAGATGGCGCTCGGCGCCGGCGTCACCTGCTCGGTCTATGGCGGCGTCTTCGGCTCGGCCGCCCTGATGTTCGCCGCCCCGCCGCTGGCCGAGATCGCGCTCAAGTTCTCGAGCTACGAATATTTCTGGCTGTCGATGCTGGGCCTCGCCTGCGCCATCCTGGTTTCGCCCGGCTCGCCGGTGAAGAGCTCGATCTCGCTGATGTTCGGGCTGCTGCTGGCGACGGTCGGCATCGATCCGATGACCGGATTCAGCCGCTTCACCTTCGGCTACGTCCAGCTCCTCGGCGGCCTGAGCCTGATCCCGGTTCTGGTCGGCATGTACGCCGTCGCCGAGATCCTGCGCTATGCGATCACCATCGACGCGCCGGCGACGATGACCCAGAAGAAGATCGGCAATATCTTCGCCGGACAGCTGCCGATGATGTGGAAGTACCGCTGGCCGATCATGCGCGGCAACGTCACCGGCACGCTGATCGGCGCCCTGCCCGGCGCCGGCGCCGACGTCGCCGCCTGGATCTCCTATACGATGGCGAAGAAGTTCTCGAAGGAGCCCGAGAAGTTCGGCACCGGCCACGTCGAGGGCATCGCCGAGGCGGGCGCCGCCAACAACTCCGCCCTCGGCGGCGCCTACATCCCGGCGACGGTCTTCGGCATTCCCGGCGACTCGATCACCGCGATCGTGATCGGCGTCCTCTACATGAAGGGCATGAACCCAGGCCCGACGATCTTCATCAAGAATCCCGAGCTGATCTACGCGGTCTTCCTGTCGTTCTTCCTCGCCAACCTGATGATGCTTCCGCTCGGCTGGGTCGCGATCAAGGCCTCCAAGCAGATCCTGTCGGTGCCGCGCCACACGCTGATGCCGATCATCCTGATGTTCTGCCTGGTCGGATCCTTCGCCGTCGACAACGTGCTGTTCGCGGTGTCGGTCATGCTGATCATGGGCGTCGTCGGCTTCCTGATGGAGGAGAACGGCATCCCGATCGCGCCCTGCGTGCTGGCGCTCGTGCTGGGACCGCTGATCGAGAACAACTTCATCACCTCGATGATGAAGGCGGAGGGCAAGCTGCTGCCGTTCTTCGAGCGGCCGATCGCGGGTGCGATCGGCGTGGTCACGATCCTGGTCTGGCTGGCGCCGCTTGCGATCTGGCTGTGGCAGCGGACGAGGGCGCGGCCGGTCGCCGCTTGAAGCCTCAGGCGACGAAGGCGTCGTAGGGGCCGCCCGCCCAGATCGGCCGCTTGCCGAAGATCAACGCGACCCTGAAGGCGCGGGCCGCCGCCTCTTCCATCGTCACCTCGACGAAGCCGGCGTTTGGCAGCGCCCTGAGCAGCATCTCGCAGCGCCGCCTGGCACGCGGCTCCAGCGTCATCCGTATCGCGATGACGAAGCGCCCGCCGGGCTTGAGGATGCGCAGCACGCTCTTCAGGTCGAGCCGGAGATGCGGCCAGAACTGGACCGAGTTGACCGCCAGCACCGCATCGAAGCTGCCCTCGCGGAACGGCATCTCCGAGACCGAGCATTCGCGGACGTCGACCAGGCCTTCGCGGATCGGAGTCCGGTTGAGCTTCCTCGCCGCCTCGACCATGTCGGCGGCGTGGTCGATCGCGACGATCCGCCGGGCCTTTCGGCCACGTACCAGGCGGGCGATCGCGTCGCCGGGGCCGCAGCCGATCTCCAGCACGGTCTCGCCATGCTGCAGCTCGAGCGCCTCGACCGCGCGCCGGTTCATCGGCCCATTGACGCGAAGCATCATCCAGCCGACGGCACGGCCGAGCCGCCCGCTCGGCCGGCTGGTCGGGCCGGTCTTCGCTTCGGCGAGGACGTCGTCGCCCTTTTCGTCCTGGAGCAGCATCGCCGCCGATGTGATCGCGCGGCGGGTCGCCGCGTCAAGCGGCGGCGAGCTTAAGCTCGCCCAGCGCCTGACGGGCAACCTTGATTGCGGAGTGCAGCGCCAGCACACCCATGCCGGCGGCGACCAGCGCGTCCGGCCAGCCTTGCCCGGTGCCGAACACGCCGGCCGCGGCGGCAAGCACCGCGACATTGCCGATCGCGTCGTTGCGCGTGCAGAGCCAGACCGAGCGACGGTTGGAGTCGCCTTCGCGAAAGCGGAACAGCATCACCGCGACGCCGAGATTGGCGAGGAGCGCCAGGGTGCCGACGACGCCCATGGTCGGCGCCTCGGGCACCGTGCCGGCAAGCGCATGGACCGCGGCCGAGCCCAGGACCCAGGCACCGAATCCCGCCATGCTGGCGGCCTTCAGCAGCGAGGCCTTCGCGCGCATCGCCATCGCTGCGCTCAAGACCCAGAGGCTGACCGCGTAGTTGGCGCCGTCGCCGAGGAAGTCGATCGAGTCCGCCAGCAGCGAATCCGACCTGGCCGCCTGGCTCGACAGGATCTCGACCGCGAACATGCCGAGGTTGACCGCCATCGCCACCATCAGCACGCGGCGATAGAGCGGATCGTCGCCGGCATCTCCGTGGTCGTGATGGTCGTGGCTGCAGCAAGCAGCGGACATGTCAGTCCTCCTGATGGGGCTCGCGGACATGCTCGGCCATGTCCTCGATGACGTCGCGCACGTGATGGTCGGCGAGCGTGTAGAAGACCTGCTTGCCCTGCCGCTCGGCGCGCACGAGGCGGGCGGCGCGGAGAAGCCTGAGGTGATGGCTGACGAGCGACGAGCTGAGACCGAGCGATTCCGCGACCTCGCCGACCGGCCGCGCCCGGCCGGCGACCGCGAGCGTGATCCCGAGCCGGGTCGGGTCTCCCAGCAGGCGGAAGATCTCCGCCAGCTCCTGGGTCTGGTCCTGGGTCAGCGTCGTCACGTTATGTTATATAATATAGTCATGTGAACACATATTTGAATATCATCGCGGGGTCTCCCGGGCAACCCGTCTTGACCAGCGCGGTTGGCCTCTCAAGATCGGAGCAAAGGCGAAAGCCAAACCCGTACCCGGAGACCCCCATGGCCCTGGCGGAGCCGAAGCCGGCCGTCTCCGACTACCTCGTGACCCAGGACTGGCACGGGTATTCGGCGGCCGAGCACGCGATCTGGAAGACGCTGTTCGACCGGCAGCAGCACATCCTCGAGAACCGCGCCTGCAAGGAGTACCTGGCCGGCATCCACGCGCTCGACGTGACCGCCGCCGGCATCCCCGACTTCCGGCGGCTCAACGAGATTCTGAAGGCGTCGTCGGGATGGGAGATCGCAGCGGTGCCGGGACTGGTGCCGGACGACGTGTTCTTCGCGCTGCTGGCCGACCGCAAGTTCCCGTCGACCTGCTTCATCCGCCGACCTGAGCAGCTCGACTACATCGAGGAGCCGGACGTCTTCCACGACGTCTTCGGCCACGTGCCGCTGCTGGTCCACCCGACCTTCGGCGACTACATGCAGGCCTATGGCGAGGGCGGGTTGAAGGCCCTCGGCCTGGGCTCGCTCGACAAGCTGGCACGGCTCTACTGGTACACGGTCGAGTTCGGGCTGATCCGGACTCCCGAAGGGCTCCGCATCTACGGCGCCGGCATCGTCTCCAGCAAGGGCGAGTCGATCTACGCGCTCGAAGGCAAGGCGCCGAAGCGGATCGAGTTCGACCTGATGCGGATCATGCGGACCCGCTATCGGATCGACGACTTCCAGGAGTGCTACTTCGTCATCGACTCATTCGAAGACCTGATCGCGGCGACCCGGCCCGACTTCACACCTTATTACCGCGATCTCGCGAAGCTTCCCGACATCGCGCCGGGCGACACCGTGGACGGGGATCGGATCCTCTAGGCGCGGGTTTCGTCAGGACTAGCCTGCCGATCAGGAGGGATGTCATGACAAGGAAGCTTCTAGCGCTCTCAACGCTGGCGGTGGCTTTAGGAGCCACGCCGGCTTTCGCGCAGACCCGGACCTACTGGCCGCCGGGCCTGGAGCAGCATGAGCGCGAGGTCACACGTCAGCTCAACAACGAGATGGGCGTCCAGCCGGCTCAGCCGTACTACCCGCCGCAATCCTCGTATTTCCCGCCGCCGCGGCCCTACCACAACCCGCCGCAGTATTCGTATGCGCCGCCCCCGGCCTACGCCTATCCTTACGACTATCCGCCGGTGCCGTGGCGGTCGCGATACTACTGAGGCCTACGAGGCGATCTCGCGGGCGATCACCAGGCGCTGGATGTCCGAGGTGCCCTCGTAGATCTGGGTGATGCGGACGTCGCGATAGATGCGCTCGACGGGGAAGTCGGCGAGGTAGCCGTAACCGCCGTGGATCTGGATCGCGTCGGAGCAGACGCGCTCGGCGATCTCGGAGGCGAACAGCTTCGCCATCGACGCTTCCTTCAGGCAGCGCTCGCCGGTGTCGCGGAGCGAGGCCGCGTGCAGCACCATCTGGCGCGCCGCCTCGATCTGCGTCGCCATGTCGGCGAGACGGAAGGCGACCGCCTGGTGCTCGAAGATCGGCTTGCCGAAGGTCTCGCGCTCCTGGGCATAGGCCAGCGCCGCCTCATAGGCGGCCTTAGCCATGCCGACCGACTGCGCGCCGATGCCGATGCGCCCGCCTTCCAGGTTGGCGAGCGCGATGCGATAGCCCTCGCCTTCCTTGCCCAGCATCAGCTCGGGCTCGAGCCGCAGCTCGTCCATCTGGATCTGGCAGGTCTCCGACGCATTGAGGCCGAGCTTCTTCTCGACCCTGGCGACCTTCCAGCCTTCGGTCCTGGTCGGCACCAGGAAGGCCGAGATGCCCTTCTTGCCGGCGTCCGGATCGGTGACGGCGAAGACGATCGCGAGATCCGCCTTGCCGCCGGAGGTGATGAACTGCTTGGTGCCGTTCAGAACCCAGCCGTTGCCTTCGCGCCGGGCGCGCGTCTTAAGCGCCGAGGCGTCCGAGCCGGCGCCGGGCTCGGTCAGGCAGAAGCATCCGAGCTGCTCGCCCCGCGCCATCGGCTTCAGGAACCGTTCCTTCTGCATCTCGGTGCCGAACTTGAGCACCGGCATGCAGCCGACCGAGTTGTGCACGCTCATGATCGTCGAGGTCGAGCCGTCACCGGCAGCGATCTCTTCCAGCGCCAGCGCATAGGCGACGTGATCGGAACCGGCGCCGCCCATCTCCTCCGGCACCAGCATGCCCATGAAGCCCAGCTTGCCGAGCTCGGACAGGGCCTCGGACGGGAAGGTCGACTCCGCGTCCCACTTCGCCGCGTTCGGCTTCAGGTGCTCCTCGGCGAAGGCACGTGCGGTGTCGCGGATCAGTGCCTGGGTTTCATTGATCACCATGGGATGGCTTGCCCCTGGTAGTCGTAGAACTTGCCGGTGTCGTCGTGGCCGGTCCTGTCGATCACCTGCTTCATGCCGGCGATCGACTCCGGAATTCCGATAGCCGCATTGGGCCCGCCCATGTCGGTCTTGACCCAGCCCGGATGCAGCAGGATGCAGGTGATGCCGCGCGACTTCACGTCCATCGAGAGGCAGCTGACCGCCATGTTGAGCGCGGCCTTCGACGTCCGGTAGGCGATGCTGCCGCCGGCATTCATCGCGATCGAGCCCATGCGGCTGGTGACGAAGGCCATCTTCTTCATCGTGGAGTGGGCGACGTTCTCGACCAGTGCCTCGGCCAGCCGGATCGGCGCCACGACGTTGGTCTTCAGCACGTTCAGGAACTCGTCGTGATCGAAGCCGCCGACCTTGAGGTCGCGCTTGCCGTAGATGCCGGCATTGTTGAGCAGCAGGTCGATCGGCTCGCTGCCGAGGCTCCTGGCCAGCGCCTTGGCGTCCTTGCCGTCGTCGACGTTGAGCGCATGGATGTGAAGATCGCCCTTCAGCTTCTTGAGCTCGTCGGCGCGCATCGGGTTGCGGCAGCCGGCATGGACGGTCCAGCCGGCAGCCAGGTAGACGCGGGCGAACTCGAGGCCGAGGCCGCGATTGGCGCCGGTGATGACGGCGGTAGGCATCTAGGCGGTCTCCTTGAACAGCTCGCGGCCGATCAGCATGCGGCGGATTTCGGAAGTGCCTGCGCCGATCTCGTAGAGCTTGGCGTCGCGGAGCAGCCGTCCGGTGGGATAGTCGTTGATGTAGCCGTTGCCGCCGAGGCACTGGATCGCCTCGAGCGCCATCCAGGTCGCCTTCTCGGCGGCATAGAGGATGGCGCCCGCGGAATCCTTCCGCGTCGTGCGGCCCTTGTCGCAGGCCTTGGCCACCGAATAGACGTAGGCCTTGGCGGCGTTCATGCCGACATACATGTCGGCGAGCTTGCCCTGCATCAGCTGGAACTCGCCGATCGGCTGACCGAACTGCTTGCGTTCGTGCACGTAAGGAACGACCACGTCCATGCAGGCCTGCATGATGCCGAGCGGACCTGCGGCCAGCACCGCGCGCTCGTAGTCGAGGCCGCTCATCAGCACGCGGGCGCCGCCGTTGAGCTGGCCCAGCACGTTCTCGGCCGGGACCTCGCAATCCTCGAACACCAGCTCGCAGGTGTTGGAGCCGCGCATGCCGAGCTTGTCGAGCTTCTGCGCGGTCGAGAAGCCCTTCATGCCCTTCTCGACCAGGAAGGCGGTGATGCCGCGCTGATGCGCGCCGGGATCCGTCTTGGCATAGACCACCAGCGTGTCGGCATCGGGGCCGTTGGTGATCCACATCTTAGAGCCGTTCAGGACGAAGCGGTCGCCCTTCTTCTCGGCGCGGGTCTTCATGCCGACGACGTCGGAGCCGGCGCCGGGCTCGCTCATCGCCAGGGCGCCGACGTTCTCGCCCGAGATCAGCTTCGGCAGGTATTTCTTCTTCTGCGCTTCGGTGCCGTTCAGCTTGATCTGGTTGACGCAGAGGTTGGAGTGCGCGCCGTAAGAGAGGCCGACCGAGGCGGATGCGCGGCTGATCTCCTCCATCGCGACGCAATGCTCGAGATAGCCCAGGCCCGCACCGCCATACTCCTCGCCGACGGTGACGCCGAGCACGCCGAGCTCGCCCATCTTCTTCCAGAGATCCATCGGGAAGGCGTTGGTGCGGTCGATGTCGGCAGCCCTGGGCGCGATCTCCTTCGCCGAGAAGGCGCGCACCGAGGAGCGCAGCTCGTCGGCGACCTCGCCGAGATCGAAATCGAGGCTCGGGTATTCGTTCGGCAGCATGGCGTTTCCCAACTCCCTTGGGAGCTACTATAGCCCAAGGGCCGGGAGCCGCATCAGGGCGTGGGGCGACGGTGCTTGCCGGCCTCGCGCTGCGAAAGAAACCGGCGGCGCCGGCGACCGGGTCGACTCCCCGCCGCCGGGCCGCCGGCTTCCCCTAGGTCCCCA
>CAZDGR010000085.1:0-12705 GCA_964504845.1 uncultured Rhizobium sp.
GGATCGTGTCGACCGAGGGGACGTCCGGATGGACGATCCGCTGGAACTCCGAGAAGAGCTGCTTGCGCTTGGCCGGATCAATCTCGACCGCCGCCGCCTCGAGCAGGCGGTCGACCTCGGGGTTTTCGTAATGGGCCGAGTTCGAGAAGGGCAGGCCGATCCGGAAGTTCTTCGACCAGTATCCCCGCTGCACGCCGACCGTCGGGTCGAAGACGTTGGTCAGGGACTCGACGGTGAGGTCGAAGGCGCGGTCGGTGTAGACAGCCTTCACATAGGCGCCGAACTCGAGGTTCTGCGTGGTCGCGTCGATGCCGACGCGGCGGAGCGACTGACGCACGAACTCGGCGAGGCGGGCGTCGATGAAGGGGTTGTAGAGGAGGCGCAACGGGAAGCGCATGCCGCCCGCCGCCCGCGGATGGCCGGCCTCGTCGAGCAGCCTGTTGGCGAGGTCCACGTCGAACTTCCGAGCCTGCACCGCCGGGTCGTACCACGTGTTCAGCGCGACGCTGATCGGCGAGGGCGAGACCTTGGCATAGCCGTAGAAGACCGTGTCGACGATCGCCTGGAGGTCGAGCGAATGCGCGATCGCCTCGCGCACCTTCTTGTTCCTCAGGATCGGCGTGTCGAGGTTGATGAACATCTGATGCTGCGCGCCGGTGTAGGCGAAGCTGCGGGTATCGACCGCCAGACGCGGGTGGGTCTTGTAGCGCTCCATGTCGGAGAGCGGCACCGGCGCAAGGCCACCGAGATCGAGGTCGCCGGCCTCGAAGGCGGCGGCGCGGGCGGCGGCATCCGGCATGAAGCGGACGATGACGCGATCGAGATAGGGCTTCGGCTTGTCCCAGTAGTTCGGGTTCCGGTCGAGTACCGCGTGGCTGCCGCGCACCCATTCCTTCAACACGAAAGGACCGGTTCCTACGTGCTGCGGCGGGCCGGGCGGCGTCGCCACGTCGAAGTTCTCGAAGACGTGCTTCGGCACGATCGGCGACTCCGACGGCCCGAGCGCCACCAGCAGGTAGGGCGAGGGCTTCGAGAGCACGACCACCGCAGTCTTGGCGTCCGGCGTCTTCACCTCGGTGACGTTGGCGAAGGTGCCGCGGCCGCGAGGATGGCCGGCCTTGAGGCGCATGATCGAGAACGCGACATCGGCCGAGGAGAACGGCTTGCCGTCGTGGAAGGTGACGCCCTCGCGAAGATTGAAGGTGTACTGGAGCCCGTCCGGCGAGAGCGACCAGCTGGTCGCCAGCATCGGCAGCGGCTTCAGGTCGATGTCATATGTGACGAGGCCGTCCCAGATCTTGGCCGAGGTCGTCGGCGTCGAGGTGTTGTTGAGCGCCGAGAGCGTCGGCGGCTCGTACTTCATGACGAAGCGGAGCGTGCCCCCGTGCTTTGGCTGCTGGGCATCGGCGGCGGGTGCCAAGAGCGCCGCGCCGGCGAGCAGAGCCGCAGCAGCCGCAGCGGTGCGCAAAAAGGATGAGATCACGACAGCCTCCCCGGAGATGTCGATGGATGTGGACGGCAGATGACGAAAAACTGGTTGTTCGTGTGAAAAAAATCAATACACAAAATAATAAAGCTAAATAGGTGGTGCCTATGCGGGATCATCCTCCGCAATCGGACGCGACGGGTCGAGCCAAATATTTGAGCGCTCGCGCGAACCAGTGACGAACTTCCAGCCCGCAAGGCTCCAATCAACTCGGGGCGAAGGCAAAGACTCCGAGCGGATCATGGGCGCGCGCAACCGAGATGATGAAGCCGTACACCAAGAGCGCGGCGAGCCAGCTCCCGAGCCGCACGGCGCGGGGGCGCGCCGTCCAGAAGGCGACGAAGCCCAGTGCAAAGTAGACGACCAGCATCAGGACCTTCACGGTCAGCCAGCCGTCGACCAAGGGATATTGCCCGACGACCGTCATCAGCATGAGCGCAGCCGTCAGAAGCACGGTGTCGACGGTGTAGGCGACCAGCCGGAGCGGCAGCGCGGTCGCCCAGCGCGAACCGGTAAGAATCGCCAGCCCGCGCAGGAAGAACAGCCCGCCGCTGGCCAGCACGGCGCCGACATGAACCAGCCGGATCTCCGGGTAGAACTCGTTCAACCCGATGATCGCTAGCGGGTGGCCCGAGGTGCCGGCGTCCGTGCCCGATCCGGCTCATCCGCCCTCACCTCGTCCTCGCGCCTCGGAAAGACCCATAAGCCGATCACGAAGAGAGTGAGCGCGAGCGCCCCGATGGCGAAGATGGTGTCGCCCGGCACTCTGAGCCAGATCAGCAGGTCCACGATGGGCTGCTGCATGAACTCGGCAGACCGCGCGTACCAGTAGCCGTGCTCGAGCGTGGCGAACAGCTGCATGGTTCCGAGCGGCAGCAGGGTCAGCGTGGCCATCAGGGTAAGCCCGACGTTGAAGCACCAGAAGCTGGTCTTGAGGATGCCCTCGTGCCACGAGAGGTCCGGCTTCATTCCGCGCAGGCAGAACAGCACGAGGCCGATGCCGAGCATGCCGTAGACCCCGAACAGCGCGGTGTGGCCGTGCAGCGGCGTGAGGTTGAGGCCCTGCATGTAGTAGAGCGACAGAGGCGGGTTGATCAGGAACCCGAACAGGCCCGCGCCGACGAGATTCCAGAAGGACACGGCCAGGAAGAACATCACCGGCCACCGGTAGCGACGCATCCAGCGGGTGGCCGCGCTGAGCCGGTAGTTGTGATACGCCTCGAAGCCGATATAGGCGAGCGGGACGACTTCGAGCGCCGAGAAGCTCGCTCCCAACGCCAGCACCGGTGTGGGCGTGCCGGCGAAATAGAGGTGATGCAAGGTCCCCAGCACGCCGCCCGCCATGAACACGATCGTCGCGAAGAGCACCGCGACCGTCGCCGTCCGCACGGGAAGCAGCCCGAGGCGCGTGAACAGGAAGGCGGTGACGGCGGTGGCGAATACCTCGAAGAAGCCTTCGACCCACAGATGCACCAGCCACCAGCGCCAGTATTCGACGATCGAGATGTGCGTCCGCTCGCCCCAAAGCAGGGCCGCGCCGAAGAAGAGCCCGATCGCCACCGTCGACAGGAACAGCAGCCCGACGATCGACCGGACCTCCGACTGGCTCCGCAAGGTCGGCCAGAGCGTCCTGCCCACGAGGAACAGCCATAGCATCAGCCCGATGAACAGGAACACCTGCCAGAACCGCCCCATGTCGGCGTATTCCCAGCCCTGGTGCCCGAACCAGAAATTATAGTCCAGCCCCAGCCGCTGCATGACGGCGAGCCACTGTCCGGCAAACGAGCCGACCACGATCACCAGCAGGCACACCCAGAGAAAATTCACGCCGAGGCGTTGAAAGGGTGGTTCGTAGCCGGAGATCGCCGGCCCGATATAGAGACCGGTGCCGAGCCAGGCGACCGCGATCCACAGCACGGCGAGCTGCGTGTGCCAGGTCCGCGTGATCGAGTAGGGCAGGACGTCGGCGGCGGCATAGCCGTACACCAGCTGGCCTTCGACCTGATAATGCGCGGTCATCGCGCCGAAGAGGATCTGTACGAGGAACAGCGCCAGCAGCACCCAAAAATACTTCGCCGTCGCCAGCATCGAGGGCGTCGCCTGCACGTGCCGCATCGGATCGAACTCGGGAATCTCGTGCGGCTCCTCGGCGCGCGCGTGGGTGACCGCATGATGCCAGCCCAGCAGGCCGATACCGGCCAGCAGGAACGTCACGCTGAAGGCCGACCAGAGGAAGGTGCTCGCCGGAGGCCGGTTGCCGACCAGGGGCTCGCTGGGCCAGTTGTTGGTGTAGGTGATCCCGTCTCCGCGATCGGTAACGGCGGCCCAGGCTGTCCACCAGAAGAACGCCGACAGCACGCGCCGGTGCTCGGCGTCCGGTACCGTGTCGTTCTTCATGGCGTAGGCTTCGCGCAGCTCCGCCGTCGCCGGATCGTTCCCGAACAGGCTCTGATAGTGCGAGGAGACGGCCGCGATCGCGGCGGCCCTGTCGGCATCCAGCGTGATGGTGCCGCTGGCCGCGTCGTAGGTGTTCTGTCGCATGCGCACACGCAAGCGGCCTTCGAAAGCCGACTTCTGCTCGGCGCTAAGCTGCTCGTAAGGCCGCCCTGCCTCGCGGCGCGCCCACCCGTCGAGGAGGGCGACCGCTTCCCGGTGCAACCAGTCGGCGCTCCAGTCGGGAGCGACGTACCCGCCATGGCCCCAGATCGAGCCCAGCTGCATTCCGCCCATGGACTGCCAGACCTGGCGGCCCTTCTCGATCTCGGCTTGCGTGTAGATCGCCTTGCCGTCCGCCGACGTCACGCGGGCAGGCATGGGGGGTGCGCTCTGGTAGATGCGAGCGCCGCTCCACAGCAGCACGCCGAACGAGACCACCAGCAGAACGGAAAGCAGAATCCAGAGCCGCTTGGTGTCGGTCATTGCCGATCCCCTAGGTTCAGGTCGCCTTCGGGCGACGCTCGCTTCGGAGCCGGCACGACCTGCGTCGCAGTCCGCCCCCAAGCGCATGAACGCCAGAGCGCCGCCCAGCGTTGCGGCGCATGTCGGCCGCTAGTTTTCCGATGTCGTGCGGGTCGTCAAGCCCTCGCCGGCGAAAATTACATTGATGACTGCACGTTTAGGATCTCTGATGGCCGCGCGGTCGGAGCGCTGGCACCGCGAACCCGCCGCCACCTCCCCAGGGACGCTCGTCACAGGACGGCGAGGTGCCGGCGGATTCGTTGGGGGGATCGAGAGAGCCGATGCCACGCGGCCCGGGGTGGTCGAGAGGAGACGTCGCCGACAGCACGCCCGATCGCGCGGTTTGCCTAAGCAGAAGGAGGAGTTGGTCGGAGCGGCGGGATTTGAACCCACGACCCCCAGTCCCCCAGACTGATGCGCTACCAGGCTGCGCTACGCTCCGACCGGGGCAATCCACCGGCAGCGCGAGGCTGCCGGCCGGGGGAAGGTGAGCTTATAGCGACGAGGTACGGGCGGCGCAATCTTGCAGCGTCCCACTCTTAGATCGTCACGGGCGCGCCTCGTTCCGACGAGGCGAGAAGCGCATCGATCAGCTGGTGGACCGCGAGGGCCTGCCGCCCGCTCGCTTCCGGCTCCCGCCCTTCGTCGATCGCGTCGAGGAAATCCGTGATCAGCGCTCGGTGCCCCTTGTGCGAGAAGGCCATCGGGTCGGCGCCGCCGCCGCTGCCTTGATCGGAGGCGACTCGTTCCTCACGGCCGTCCTTCCAGTGGATGACCAGGTCGCCGGCGGTGAGCACCGCCGTTCCCTTCTCGCAGGCGAGCTCGATCCGCTCGGGGAAACCGGGATAGGCGACCGTCGTCGCGTCGATCGTGCCGACCGCACCATTGGCGAAGCGGATGGCAGCAGCGACCACGTCCTCGGTGTCGATCCGGCGGAGCGGGGACGTGGCGGCCATCGCGGCGACCCGGTCGACCTTACCGGTCAGGCTCAGGAACAGGTCGAGGGTGTGGATCGCCTGGGTGATCAGGACGCCGCCGCCGTCGCGTGCCTTCATGCCGCGGCCGGGCTGGGCGAAGTATTCGGGCGACCGCCACCAGCGGACCGCGGTGGAGCCGGAGACCAGCGGGCCCAGTTCGCCCGCCTTCATCGCGACGGCAAGCCGCCGGGAGCCCTCGCGGAACCGGTTCTGCAGCATGATCGCGAGCCGCTTGCCTGCACGTTCCATCGCCTCGACGGTCCTGGTCGCGCGCTCGGTGGTCACCTCGATCGGCTTCTCCAGCAGCACGTGCTTGCCGGCGGCAGCGCACCGCTCGACCAGGTCGAGATGCGTTCCCGGCGGCGTCAGCACCAGCACGACATCGATCGAGGCGTCGGCGAGGATCCTTTCGAGATCGCGACCGACATCTATGTCCGGGTTGGCGCGCGCGAATTTCTCCCGCCGCTCGACACTCGGCGTGAAGGCTGCGGCGATCTCGACGCGGTCCCTGAGGTCGCGGAGGCTTTGCAGGTGCTGGCCATGGGCCATGCCGAGTCCGACGATGGCGGCGCGATGCTTCTTGGTCATGCGCCACTCTATCCGCAGGCGCTGAAACGGCAACGGCCGGGCTTGGCCCGGCCGTCTCGTCTGGAACGGAGGATCGAGGCTAGTTCAGCCGCGACTCCCAGTCCTTGATCTGGTTGTCGGCTTCATCCCTGGCGATGCCGTAGCGCTCCTGGAGCCGGCCCACCAGCTCGTCACGCTTGCCTTCGATCTGGGTCAGGTCGTCGTCAGTGAGCTTGCCCCACTGCTGCTTGACCTTGCCCTTGAAGGTCTTCCAGTTGCCGCCGGCGATATCCCAATTCATCTCGAGTTCTCCTCTGCTGAAAGTCGGGCTTTCAACGCGAGGAGAAAGCGCGAGGTTCCACTTCCGATCAGGCACGGCGTCGGAACAGGCTTGATGCCAGGGTGACCACAAACAGCACCAGGAAGATGAAGAACAGGATGCGTGCGAAGTCGGCGGCGACCACGGCAATGCCGCCGAAGCCGAACAGCCCGGCGACCAGCGCGATCAGGAGAAACGCAAGGGCCCATTGCAGCATGGTTTGACTCCAGAAAGAGACGCGGGGCGCTCAGGCGCCGGCACGTCCTGTGTCCTTTGGCCGCCCCCTCTCAAGGGCTCGGTGCTTGTGTTCCTGCTTCTTCAGGACAGGCGGCGCCTTGTCGTGATGCGCTCCCCCCGCCGGCTTGGCGAGCGGACCATCCTCCGGAATGTCTTCCGGGCGAAGATCGTTCCGCGGATCGGGACCGCGTGCCTGAAGCGGCGCATCCTCCGAATGCCGTCGTGTCGACGCGGCTTCGTCGGAGCTCGCCGCCAGCGGATCGAGGTCACGCTTCGGGTCGGGACTCATCGGGTACCCCGTGGCTAGAGCCGGACGCTGGCGCTCAGCAGGAGGATGACGACAAGAAAAGCACCGAGAACGCCGCCGCCCGATCGAGTCCAGCTGCGCCCGTCCGTCGTGGTCGGCACCAGCCCGATCAGCAGCAGGACCAGCGCCACCATCACGATGATTCCAAGCGTCGGCATGGGGACCTCCCCCTAGGGGCTCAACGTTCATTCAACCCCCGGTGCCCGTGCGCGGTTCCCCGGCGGGCCGGAACCCTTCGCGGTAGTTCGCGTTTTTCCGGTCAGCAGACGGAATTCCCGCCGCGGAAGGAGTCACCCATGGCATCCCGTGAGAGCCGCAAGCTGCAGTCCGGCATCCGTGCCCTGCAGAGCGATTTGTCTTCCCTTGTCGGCGATCTCGAGCAGATCGCGTCCAGCGGCAAGGAAGTCGGTGTCGAGAAGGCGCGCGAGCAGCTGGATCGCATCCACGAACAGTTTCAAGACCTGCTGACCGACGGCGTCGGTTCGGCCCGCCAGGCGGTATCCGACACTGGCCAGGCCGTGCGCCGCCAGGTCGCGGACAACCCGATGGCCTCCCTCGCGACCGCCTTCGCCGCCGGCGTGGCAGCGGCGATGCTCACGATGCGCCGCTGACGGCCGAACGGCGACGGTCCCATGGTCTCGACCATCGTTGTCATCGCGCTGGCTGTGACCGGCACGGCCTTCATGATCGCCGCGAGCTATATGGCGTTGAGTGCCGTCTATCCGCCGGCCATGGCGGCCGTCATGGTCGGCGGCGGCCTCATCATCCTCGCAGGGCTGATCTGGCTCGTGTCGGAAGCGATGGCCAACCGGCGACGTTCGCACGGCGCGATTGCGCCGATCGCCAAGGCGGCCGTCGGAGCCCAGTCAGGTGACGATGCGGTCGATCAGATCGTGATGGCTCTCAAGCAGGAGTCGCCGCTGAGCGTCCTTGCCGCAGCGGCAGGTCTTCTGTTCGGGCTGTTCATGCGCGGACGCCACCACGGCTGAGCCAGGCAAACCGATCCATCGCCTAGGAGCGAGATCATGACTACCCAACGCATCGTCCAGGAAAGGGCCGTCGTCCGTGAAGTCGTCGGCGCCTTCCGCTCGGCGGACTGGCTCGAGGATGCAATCACGGACCTCGCCAGCTCAGGCTGGGACAAGTCGGAAATGAGCCTGCTCGGACAGGAAGGCGTCTTCCAGCCTGGCGTTCCCGCGCATGGCCAGGACATGCATCGGGCCGCCGACGAGCCGGAGGTGAAACGCAGCCCCGTCGTCGAGGACGAGGACGTTCGCCAAGGGCGGACGCTCGCGACAAGCCTTGCCGCGGTGATCGCCGCTTTTGCCGCTTCGGGCGCTACGATCCTGACCGGCGGTGGCGCGCTGGCGGCCGTTGTCGGCGCAGCTGCGGCCGGCGGCGGCGCTGCCGCGGCGGTGAACACGATCGGTCGCTGGATCAGCGGGAGTCGCAGCGACTTCCTTCGCGATCAGATCGATCAGGGCGGTATCCTGCTCTGGGTCAAGGTCCAGGCCGCCGCCCAGGAAGCCCGGGCCTCGGAAATTCTTCGGCGGCACGGTGCCACCGACGTGCATGTCCATGAAATTCCGGCGACATAGCTGAGCGGAGGCCGTCAAGGGGAACCCATCCACCACCTTGACCTTGTACCGGGGGTGAGTTGGTACCTAGGAGCCTGACATGACTTGTCTTCGCCTCATTCCCTGCCTGCTCGTCACGGCCGCCGTGGTCACCGGCTGTGGCACGGCCAATCGCCCGGTCGAACGCGCCGGCGGCGGTGCCGCGGTCGGCGCTGCCGGCGGCGCGGCGGTCGGCGCAATTTTCGGCGGCATCGGAGCAGTCCCAGGCGCGCTCATCGGTGCAGCGGCGGGCGGTGCGACCGGTGCCGTCACCAACGAACAGCAGGTCGACCTCGGCGAGCCGATCTGGCGACGAGATTTCGGACCACAAGCCTAGTCGAGGGTTACCGCACGTGGAGACGGCCGGGTCCATCCTCCCGGTCGCTTCTTTCTCCGGTGGGTCAGTGCTTCCGGAGCAGCGCCAGGATTTCCTCGGGCAACGGCTCGTCGACGATCAGCCCATAGTGGGTCTTCAGCCGCTGGGCGAGGACTCCCTCGTCGCGATCGCCCGATGGCGCGACGAGGGATTGCTCGGCTTTTGAGGCTTTTTGCTTGCGCTCTGGTTTCTTTGATCGATTTGCCTCGGTCACTGGCCCATCACTTCTTTGCCACCGGTTTACCGCTCGACCCCGACGCGCCCGCGGATACGATTTCGGGCCGAGGACCATTGCGTCCCTCGTCAAGACAACGGCCCGGAGGCGCATTGGTTCAGTCGATCAAGGCCTTACCAAGCCCGCCCTCGGCGGTGGCCGCCGGAGCCCGGCGGCAGTTTCGGATCTTCCTTCGACAGTAGGGACAAAAATGGCGGTCGGTCACGGTCGCGCCGGCTAGCCGACAACGGAGAAACAGATGGCCCTTCATTCCGATTCCATGGTTCGCGTTCTCCCCTATCTTCGCCGTTATGCCCGCGCCCTGACCGGCACCCAGGAGCGGGGCGACCGCTACGTCCGTCAATTCCTCGAGGTGGTCCTGGCCGATCCTGAGCTCGTCTCGGGCGGCGGGGATCCGAAGCTCGAGACTTTCCGCGCCTTCCATCAAGTGTGCGAGGGGCTCGAGCCGGCGGCCGAACCATCTGCCGAGAAGGGCGCCGGCGACGAGCTCGAGCGCCAGATCGCGGCGCTTCCCGCGCTCGATCGCCAGATCCTGCTCCTGGTGTCGCTCGAAGGCTTCTCCGTCGCGAATGCGGCCGAGATCCTCGGCCTCCCCGCGGACGACGTGCGGGAGAAGCTGCTGCAGGCGCGGCTCGACCTGCAGAAGGACGCCGGCGCGCGCGTTCTCGTCATCGAGGACGAAGCGGTCATCGCGATGGACATCGTCGTCACCGTACGCTCCGCCGGGCACACAGTCGTCGGCGTTGCCGACACCGAGGCCAAGGCGGTCGCGCTCTCGGAAGAGTTTCGCCCCGACTTGATCCTCGCCGACGTCCAGCTCAAGGACGGCGACAGCGGCATCGAGGCGGTCGAGAAGATCATGCGGATCAGCGAGGTCCCGGTGATCTTCGTCACCGGCTTCCCCGAGGCATTCCTCACCGGCGACAAGGTCGAGCCGACCTTCCTCCTGACCAAGCCATTCGATCCCGAGGCGCTGACCGCGACGATCGGCCAGGCCCTGGCGACCCGTGCCAAGGCACCGCGCAAAGCCTCGGTGCCGACCCGCAAGAACGTCGCCCGGCGGCGGCGCGTGGCAGCTGCGTGAGGTGGGCCGGCTCGAGCAACCTTCGCGGTCAGGCTCGCGTTCCGCATCACATCCACAGGCCAGGAGGCCGGAAATGCCGACCCATGCTCGAGACCAGGAACGTCTCTCCTCGAACGAGACCCGCAAGCTGATCGCCGCGGACAAGGTCGAGGGGACGACCGTCCGCAACCGAGCCGGCGAGAAGCTCGGCTCGATCGACAACGTCATGATCGACAAGGTGACCGGCAAGGTCGCCTATGCGGTGATGTCGTTCGGCGGCTTTCTCGGGATCGGCGATCGCTACCACGCGCTGCCGTGGGGCATGCTGAAGTACGATCCGAAGATGGAGAGCTACGTCATCGACCTCGACAAGGAGCAGCTCGAGGGCGCGCCCAGCTATCGCAAGACCGACGCCCTCGACTGGGACGATCCAGCCTGGGCAAAGAAGGTCCACGAATACTACAACGTCCCGCCGTTCTGGATCTGACGGCCCGTTTCTCCGGTCGCAGTGCAAACCGCCAGGTTCGCCCGGCCGTTTTTCTTTGGGAGGTCTCGCGAAAAGGGGCAAAAGGCAGACCGGCGCCTCCCCGATCCGCCGAAGCGGTCGGAGAGGCGCCAGACCTCGGTAGCTCCTCTCCTCAGTCCCCGAGAGGCGAGGATCCGAGGATCTCGCTACGGCGTGGTGCGACGGTCCTTGAACTCGGGCACGGTCGCCAGCTGCTCGCGGGACATGTTCACGAAGGCGACGTCCGCGGCGGCATCCACCTTCACGTCGTTCCAGGCAACAGCGACCTTGCGGGTGCCGACGCCGAGGAAGCCGCCGACTGAGATGATCACCTGCTGGACCTTGCCGTCGGCGCCGACGATCACGTCATTGATGTCGCCGATCTTCTCGTCGGCGCTGTTCTTGACGTCCATGTTGATCAGGGTGCTGCCCTTGATCGCGCCAGGCGCCGGCGCGGTGACCGGCGGCTTTGCGGGCATCGTCGTGGCGGGGGCCGAGGGCGACGTTGACGGCTGGGTGGTCTGTGCGAAAGACGGGGCCGCGAGTCCGGTCGTCACGGCGGCGCTCAAGAGCAGGATCTTAAGCATTCTCTCTCCTCCGAGGATGGCTTGAGCAGGCTGCCGCATCGCAGCCGCTGTCGGGTGATGAACGGCCGTTCGTCAAGAATGGTTGCGAGGATTCCGGGTGTCGAAAGTCCGGAAACGACTGCGCCCGCCGCAGACCGGCGGGCGCAGAGAGGAACTCGCTAAGCCGAAACCTAGTGAGCGGTCGGCTGCGCCTTGGGCGGGGAGCGGCGGCGGCGCGGGCGATCTGCTTCCGCGCTGGCGGCGGCGAGGGCGACCGGAAGCATGGAGAGCTTGGCACCGCTGCCCTCGAGCAGCTGCTGGAGCTGCAGACGAGCGCGCGAGACGCGGCTCTTCATCGTGCCGACGGCGCAGTCGGCGATCTCGGCGGCCTCCTCGTAGGAGCGGCCGTCGAGGCCCACCAGAAGCAGTGCCTTCTGCTGCTCCGGCGACAGACGGCGGAAGGCGCGGCAGAAGTCGCGCACGTTCATCCGTTCTTCCTGGCCGCCGCTGGTAATCGCGGCCATTCCCTCGACGTCGATATCGACGCTCGGACGGCGGCTGAGAGCGCGCATCTCGTTGAAATAGGAATTGCGCAGGATGGTAGTGATCCAGGCCCGGAAGTTGGTGCCTGGCTTGTATTGATGTGCATGGGCAAGAGCCCGCATGACCGCCGTTTGCACCAGGTCGTCGGCCATCGCGCGGTCGCGGGTCAGGCGTCGCGCAAAGCCATTGATGTGGGGAAGGCAGTCGAGAATGTCTTCATGCATCATCGCGCTCATAGGGAAGGCCTCATGTGTGGGGTCTGGAGCGATGCAAATTGCTTTCACGTCCTTAGAATTGGCCAACCGCTTGTGGCATTTCAGTGATTTGCCTGCGGCTTACCTGTCACGGCACCCGAGTACCCTTGTTTCCGCGCGGGCTCCTTCCGGTTGACCCCTCGAGGCCGGTGGGCACAGTGACACCGGGACTTTCGGGCAGGACGGATGGCGCTGGATCGCGTTCACGTCGGATGTGGGGCTGGATTTTCCGGTGACCGGACCGATGCCTCGGGACCGGTGGTCGACGCCCTGGCCGCGTCGGGGAGGCCGTCCTACCTGATCTTCGAGACCCTGGCCGAGCGGACCTTGGCGCTGGCTCAGCTCGATCGCCGACGGGACCCCGGAACCGGATACACGCCCTATCTCGCCGACTTCCTGAGGCCGATCCTGGGACGGTGCCAGAAGGCGGGGATTCGCATCGTCGCCAATTTCGGCGCCGCCAATCCGATGGCGGCTGGCCGACGCGTTGTCGCCGTTGCCGATGAACTCGGCCTCCGAGGACTCAAGGTCGCGGTGGTCGAAGGCGATGACCTGCTGGCGGCGCTTGGGCCTGATGCCGTTCGAGGCTGGCCCAATGACGAACGGGCGGATTTGAACGGCCGCGACATCATCGCCGCCAACGCCTATCTCGGTGCGCAGCCGATCGCAGCCGCCTTGGCCGAGGGCGCCCAAGTG
>CAZDGR010000086.1:0-12656 GCA_964504845.1 uncultured Rhizobium sp.
CCGTCTCAGAGAGCTGCGCCAGCATCGTCGACTGACGCGCGGCCATCGTCTTCTGCTCGGCGGTCATCTCCTTGTTGCGTGCGGTTGTCCTGCGGAATCGCTGCAGCACCTTTTCGAGATCGCCGATCTCGTCGCGACGGCCGGTCGGCTCGTAGTCCGAGGAGAGATCGCCGATCGACAGGCGCTGCATGACGCCGGTCATCCGCGACAGCGGCCGTCCGACCGTCAGGTTGATGATCCAGACCGCGATCAGCGACAGGACCAGGACGATCGCGGCGAGCACGCCCGAAACCTGCCAGGCCCGCTGCAGGGTCCTGTCGAAGTCGCTGCGGTCGATCGCCTTGATGCTGATGCCGATCGCGCGCCTGGAGAAGTCGAGAACGGGGCTCGCGATCACCGCGTGCGGCACGCCGTCGAGGAAGACCCGGTCCAGGATCCTCGTTTCCTTGATCGCATCCGCGACCCGGCCGATGTCGAATGCCGAAAGACGCGGATTGCTCGCGGCGAAGAAGGCGAAGGTGCTCCCGTCCAGCAGGAAAAGGGCGACGTCGACGCCCGACTGCCGCTTGAAGGCGGACAGCAGCACGTCGTCGAAGGAGAGCCCGACCTCGACCGAGCCGACATGCTGGCCGGCCGAGAGAATCGGCACGATGCCGCGGAGGCCGAGACCCTCCCTGCCGATCTCGAGGCCGCTGACCGGACGCTTGCTGGTGTTGGTCTCGACCACGCCGGGGCGGATCTCGCTCAGGTCGTCGCCGAAGCGCTCCGGGCGGTGGACGCGAAGGAACGAGATGGCCGGCGGCAGGTGGAACTGCATCTGCTGGAAGTCGAAGCGGTCCCGCATCAGCGCGAACTGGGGGACGAATTCGGCGGCCAGCGCGGCCCGATCCTTGGCGGCAAGCGCCTTCTGGACGCCGGGCATGCCGGCGACGAGGCTCGACACGGTGAGCGCGCGCTTGGCCTGGGTCTCGACATTGGCGGTGAAGCTCGCCTCTGCAGACCTGAGCGCGGCGCCAAGCTGACGATCCACGAGGCCCTGGGCCTCGTAGATGTTGATGCCGGCCGAGAGCGCCAGGACGGCGATCATGCCGACGGTGGCCAATCCGGCGACCTTGAAGCCGACGGATAGCCGTCTGGGCAGTTGGATGTCGGGAAGCCGAAGACGACGCGCCACGCCACGACCCTGTGTGGAAGAATGCGGGAGATATCCGAAGCTTAGCACCGGATTTCAGGCGCCGGCCATGGCTTTTCCTTGACCGTAGCGTTAACGCGCGCAGGATGGGTTCCTTCCCCTCAAGGACCGCTCCCCCTCCCGATGACTCAGCTTCCGTCTTCCGTCGACGCGACGCTCGCGTTGCTCGCCAAGGGCGACTATGTCGCCGACCGCTCGCTCGCCACGGCCGTATATCTGTCGCTGTCGCTGAAGCGGCCGCTATTCCTCGAGGGCGAGGCCGGAGTCGGCAAGACCGAAATCGCCAAGGTGCTCTCGGCGACCCTCGGCCGCGACCTGATCCGCCTCCAATGCTACGAGGGCCTGGACGTCGCGTCCGCCGTCTATGAGTGGAACTACGCCCGCCAGATGATCGAGATCCGGATGGCGGAGGCGACGGGATCGCGCGACCGCGCCCAGGTCGGGTCCGACATCTTCGACCGCAAGTTCCTGATCGAGCGGCCGCTGCTGCGCGCCATCGCGCACAAGCCGCCCTCGCCGGTGCTCCTGATCGACGAGCTCGACCGCGCCGACGAGCCGTTCGAGGCGTATCTCCTCGAGGTTCTTTCGGACTGGCGGATCACGATTCCGGAGCTGGGTCCGGTGATCGCCGAGGAGCCGCCGCTGGTGGTCGTCACCTCGAACCGCACGCGCGAGATCCACGACGCGCTGAAGCGCCGCTGCTTCTACTACTGGGTCGACTATCCGAAGGCCGAGCGCGAGCTCGAGATCCTCAGGGTCAAGGCGCCGAACGCACCGGCCGAGCTCTCGCGCCAGATCGTCGCCTTCATCCAGAAGCTCCGCGGCACCGACCTCTTCAAGCTTCCGGGCGTCGCCGAGACGATCGACTGGGCCAACGCGCTGGTCCAGCTCGATCAGCTTCAGCTCGAGCCGGAGGCGGTCAACAACACGCTCGGCGTGCTGCTCAAGTACCAGGACGACATCGCCAAGATCCAGGGCAGCGAGGCCAACCGCCTTCTCTCGGAAGTGAAGGCGGAGATCGCGCGGGCGCAGGCGACCGCCTGACATGCTCGACGGCCCAGTTCTTGATGGCCCGGTTCCCGAAGGCGGACGCCTCGCGCAGAACGTGATGCGCTTCGGCCGCGTGCTGCGCGCGGCAGGCCTGCCGGTCGGGCCCGGCAAGGTGCTGGACGCGATCCGCGCGGTCGAGACCGTCGGGATCTCCAGTCGCGCCGACTTCTACTGGGCGCTGCACGCGGTGTTCGTGAACCGGCGCGACCAGCGCGAGGTCTTCGACCAGGCCTTCCACGTCTTCTGGCGCAACCCGAAGATCTTGGAACGCCTGATGGCGATGGTGCTGCCGAGCTTCCGTGCCGAAGGGGCCGGCGACCAGATGGAAGTCTCGCGCCGTGTCGCCGAGGCGATGCAGGGCAATGCCGGTGCCTTCCCGCAGGCCGAGACGGAGCAGCAGGAAAACGAGATCGAGGTCGACGCGACGCTGACCTTCTCCGAGAAGGAGGTGCTGCGCGCGATGGACTTCGAGAAGATGTCGGCCGACGAGATGCGGAAGGCGGAGGCGGCCATCCGCCGGCTCGCAGCCTCGATCAAGCCGGAGCCGACGCGGCGCTTCCGTCCGGATCCCTCCGGCAACCGCGTCGACCTCCGCCAGACCATGCGCTCGGCGCTCCGTGGGCATCCGGACGTGATCGACCTGAAGCGCCGGCGCCGGCTGACGAAGCCGCCGCCGCTGGTGGCGCTCTGCGACATCTCCGGCTCGATGAGCCGTTACAGCCGGCTTTTCCTGCATTTCCTGCACGCGGTCACCAACGACCGCGACCGGGTGCACAGCTTCGTCTTCGGCACGCGCCTCACCAACGTCACGCGCGACCTCAGGCAGAAGGACATCGACGTCGCGCTCGCCCGCGTCGCCCAGCATGTCGAGGACTGGTCTGGCGGCACGCGCATCGGCGCCACGCTGCACGAGTTCAATACGCGCTGGTCGCGGCGCGTGCTGGCACAAGGTGCGGTGGTCCTGCTGATCACCGACGGGCTCGACCGTGATGCCGGCGCGGGCATCGAGCGCGAGATCGAGCGGCTGCACAAATCCGCCCGCCGGCTGATCTGGCTCAATCCGCTGTTGCGCTACGAGGGGTTCGCTCCCAAGTCCATGGGGGTCCGAGCCCTCTTGCCGCATGTGGACGAGTTCCGTCCGGTGCATAATCTCGAAAGCCTGGAAGCGCTGGCGACGGCGCTGGCCAAGCCCGCCCCGAGGCGGCTCGAAGCCGCCGCCGCGTGGTCGACAAGACTCGAAGGAGCCGCCGCATGAGCCAAGCCCTCCCGTTCGATTCCGGCGCCGCCGACGTGCTGGCGACCGCCGCCTCCTGGAAGGCCCAGGGCAAGAAGGTGGCGCTTGCGACCGTCGTCACCACCTGGGGCTCCTCGCCGCGCCCGCAGGGGAGCCAGCTCGCGATCGACGACACCGGGGCCTTCGTCGGTTCGGTTTCCGGCGGCTGCATCGAGGGGGCGGTGGTCAAGGAAGGCCTCGCCGCGATGAAGGACGGCAAGCCGCGTCTGCTCGACTTCGGCGTTTCCGACGAGCAGGCCTGGGAGGTCGGCCTCGCCTGCGGCGGCAAGGTCCAGGTCTTCGTCGAGCCGGTTGAATGAAGCTCACGGTCCTCGAGAAGCTGCAGAAGGCGCGCGCCGGTCGGGTTCCGGTCGCGCTGGTGACCGACCTCGACTCAGGCGCGCAGGCGCTGCTCGAGTCCGGCGAGATGGTCGGCGACGTGACGCTCGCCGACGACGCGCTGGCCGGAGCGGTCAGGCTGATCGAGCGCGATGCCAGCGGCCAGATCGAGGCCGAGGGCCGGCGAATCTTCGTCCATGTCCACAGTCCGCCGGCGCGCTTGATCGTCGTCGGCGCGGTTCACATCGCCCAGGCGCTGGTCCCGATGGCGGCGCTGTCCGGCTATGCCGTGACCGTCGTCGACCCGCGCCGGGCGTTTGCGACCGATGTGCGCTTCCCGACCGTCACGCTTTCCGACGACTGGCCTGACGAGGCGATGGAGAAGCTGGCGCCCGATGCGCGGACCGCCGTCGTCACGCTGACCCATGACCCCAAGCTCGACGACCCGGCGCTGACGGTGGCGCTGCGCTCGCCGGCCTTCTATGTCGGCTGCCTAGGATCGAAGCGCACGCATGCGAAGCGCGTCGAGCGCCTCAAGGCGCAGGGGCTGACCGATGCCGAGATCGGCCGCATCCACGGACCGGTCGGGCTTTCGATCAACGCGATCTCGCCGGCCGAGATCGCGATCTCGATCCTGGGCCAGATCACCCAGGTCCGAAGGAAGGACGCGAAGTGAAGTTCGGTCCGGTTCCCCTGAAGGACGCCGTCGGCGCGGTGCTGGCCCATGGCCAGCGCGTCAAGGACAAGGTCTACAAGAAGGGCCGCGTGCTCTCGGCCGTCGATGTCGCGGCGCTGGAAGCGGCGGGAATCGCCGAGATCATCGCCGCTCGGCTCGAGCCCGGCGACGTGCCCGAAGACGAAGCCGCCAATCGCCTCGCGGCGTCGCTCGCCGGCGACCACGTGACCGCGTCGGCCGCCTTCACCGGACGCGCCAACCTGTTCGCTGCCTGCTCGGGCCTCGCCGACTTCGATCCCGATCGCCTCGATCAGCTGAACCTGGTCGACGAGGCGGTGACCCTGGCGGTCGTGCCGCGCTACGAGCCGGTCGAGCCGGGCCAGATGATCGCGACGCTCAAGATCATCCCGTTTGCGGTGAAGAAGACCGTTCTAGATACCTGCGTCCAGGTCGCGCAGTTCAAAGGGCCGCTGGTCTCGGTCGTGCCGTTCCGCCCGACGCCGACCGGCCTGGTGCAGACGCGGCTTTCCGGCACCAAGGAGAGCGTGCTCGACGGCACCGTGGAGACCACGCGCGAGCGCCTTGCCCGCCACGGCAGCGCGCTGGTCGGCGAGAGGCGCTGCGGCCACGTCGAGCGCGAGATCGCCGACGCCATCAAGGAACTAATGAACGACGGCTGCAAGCTGGTGCTGGTCGCCGGCGCCTCCGCGGTCGTCGACCGACGCGACGTGATCCCGGCCGGCATCGTGCGCGCCGGCGGCAAGGTCGATCACTTCGGCATGCCGGTCGACCCCGGCAACCTGATGCTGATGGGCCGGATCGGCGAGACGCCGGTCCTCGGCCTCCCCGGCTGCGCGCGCTCGCCCAAGTTCAACGGCTTCGACCTGGTGCTGCAGCGCGTGCTCGCCGGCGCGCCGGTCAAGCCGCAGGACGTGATGAAGCTCGGCTCCGGCGGCCTGCTGAAGGAGATCCCGACGCGCCCGCTGCCGCGAGCGTCGCGGCCCGAGCAGGAGAAGGCGGTCGCGCGGATGCCCCGGATCTCGGCGCTGGTCCTAGCCGCCGGCCAGTCGCGCCGCATGGGCGGGCCTAACAAGCTCCTGGTGCAGATCGACGGCAAGGCGATGGTCGCGCACGTCGTCGACATGCTGCTGACCTCGAAGGTGTTCTCGATCACCGTGGTCACCGGCCACCAGGCGGACCAGGTGAAGGCGGCGCTTGCAGGCCGCAACGTCACCTTCGTGCACAATCCTCGCTACGGCGAAGGCCTCTCGACCACGCTGGGATCCGGCGTCGCGGCGCTGCCGCCCGAGGCCGACGGCGCCATCGTCTGCTTGGGCGACATGCCGAAGCTGACGGCGGCCGCGGTCGACAAGCTGATCGCCGCCTACGATCCGGTCGAGAACCGCTCGATCATCGTGCCGACCTCCGGCGGCAAGCGCGGCAACCCGGTGCTCTGGGGCAAGCGCTTCTTCGCCGAGATGCGGGCGATCTCCGGCGACGTCGGCGCCCGTGCGATGATCGGTGAGCACCAGGACCAGGTGGCCGAGGTCGAGATCGGCGACCGCGGCGTGCTGGTCGACATCGACACCAAGGAAGCGCTCGATGCGCTCAGCGCCGAAGGCCGCAACGTGACGGTGCCCGCGTGAATCTCCGCGAGCAGTTTCCGCTGCTCGCCTCCGACCCCGGGATCCATTACCTGGATTCCGGCGCGTCGTCGCAAGCTCCCAAGGCCGTGCTCGACGCGGTCCATACCTTCGAGACGACCCAGCGGGCCAACGTCCATCGCGGCGTCCATCGCCTCGCCGAAGCCGCGACCGCCGCCTACGAGGGGGCCCGCGACGAGATCGCGGCGTTCTTCTCGGGCCGCCGCGACGAGATCGTGCTGACCTCGGGCACGACGGCCGCGATCAACCTGGTCGCGCACAGCTTCGGCGACGGGCTCAAGCCCGGCGACGAGATCGTCATCACCGAGATCGAGCATCACTCCAACATCGTTCCCTGGCAGATGCTGCGCGACCGGCGCGGGCTCGTGCTGAAGGCATTGCCGGTGACCGTCGAGGGCCGCATCGATCTCTCGGCGCTCGAGCGCATGGTGACGAAGAAGACCAAGCTGATCGCGTTCGCCCATTGCTCGAACGTCACCGGCGCGGTCGCCGACGTCGCCAAGGTGGTCGATGCCGCAAAGGCGGTGGGCGCTGCGGTGCTGGTCGACGGCGCCCAGCGGGTGCCGCACGGGCCGCTCGACATCCCGGCGCTCGGCGTCGACTTCTATGCCTTCTCCGGCCACAAGATGTACGCGCCGCACGGCATCGGCGTGCTGTGGGGCAGGCGCGAGCGGCTGGAGGCGATGCCGCCCTTCCTCGGCGGCGGCGACATGATCCGGCACGTGACGATCGAGAAGACCACCTACGCGCCGCCGCCGACCCGCTTCGAGGCCGGCACGCCGAACGTCTCCGGTGCGATCGGCCTCGGCGCCGCCTGCCGCTGGATGAGCGGGCTCGACTGGCAGGCGATCGCCCAGGAAGAGATGCGGCTGACCGGCCGGGTGCTCGACGGGCTCGCCCAGGTGCCGGGCGCGCGTGTCGTGGGTCCGCTCGGGCTGCAGCGGCGGATCGGCGTCGTCTCCTTCGCGCTCGGCGCAGCGCACCCGCACGACGTGGCGCAGATCCTCGACCGCCATGGCGTAGCCTGCCGCGGCGGCCACCACTGCGCCGAGCCGCTGATGGACCGTTTCGACCTGATGGGAACGACGCGGGCCTCGATCGCGCCCTATACCGAGGACGCCGACATCGACGCGCTGCTCAAAGGCGTGGACGAGGCAAGGCGGCTGCTCGGATGAGCGACGCGCTCTATCAGGACGCGCTGCTCAAGCTCGCCAAGGAGGCGCCCAAGCGCGGCCGGCTGGAACCCAACGACGCCAGCGTCCGCCTCGACAACCCGCTCTGCGGCGACCGGGTGCGAATCGACCTCCGGATGAGTGGCCCGAAGATCGCCGACCTCGCCCACGAGGTCCGCGGCTGCGTGCTCTGCGAGGCGGCGGCCGGGGCGATCGGCCGCCTCGCGGTCGGCCTCGACAAGGAGGGGGTCGCCAGGCTGGCCGCAGAGGCCGACAAGGCATTGGCCGGAGACGCGCCGGAGACTCAAGAATTACAAGCGTTTAGCCCGGTATCCAGGCACCGCAGCCGCCACGACTGCGTTCGGTTGCCCTTTCAAGCACTTAGGCAAGCAATTGGCGGCCTGTAGTGGGTTCCCGTGCTGACGATGCGTAGTTTACAAAAGATTATTTAAAATTTGTCCTGAACTTGGGCATGATCTTCTGGGGTGGAGATCATGACCGACAGAATTCCGACGACGTCGCGCCAGGGGTGGGCGCGCATCGAAGCGGAACACGACATCGCCGAGGCCGGCAGGGTCCTCGGCCATCCGCTGCTCGTCGACCTCCTCAAGTTGTGGGCAAAGCTTTGCCGGAACGGCGAGCCCCCGGCGCGTGAAGAGGTCGATGACCTGATCCTCAAGCCCGGCATCTATCCGCAGATCATGCTGCTCGAGGGCGTCGAGCGGAACGGCCGGCGCGATCTCCGCTATCGGCTGATCGGCACCGGCTTCGCCCAGAACCTCCGCGGCGACATGGCCGGGCGCTATGCCCGCGAGGTCTTCGCCGACTCGACCTACGCCGACGAGCTGATCGCCGCCGCCTATCTGGTGATCGACGGCCGCCGGCCGATCGCCTCGACCGGGCGCTATGTGCCGGCAGCGGGCGGCGAGGCGCTCGACGTCTACCGGCTGGGCCTGCCGCTGAAGAAGCTGCCGAGCGGCACGCCGCTCCTGCTGGTCTGCCAGATCAGCGTCTATCGGGGCGCGATCACCGATGCGCCCGCCGGCCAACCGCATTCCTACGAACCCGGAAGCCTCGTCGCGTTCGCCGACCGCGGCGCCGGAAGGAGCCAAGCGACATGAGCGAAGAGCAGAAGACGCGCACCCTTCGGCAGCTGACCGCCGGCATCGCCGCGTCATATGTCGCCGGCCATCCGATGGCGGCGGCCGACCTGCCGCGGGTGATCGAGATCGTGCATTCGTCGCTGGCGGCGCTCGATCCGTCGTCGGTGGCCCTCGATGCGTCGAGCGAGCCGGCGGTGCCGGTCAAGCGCTCGATCGGCACGACGCATCTCGTCTGCCTCGGCTGCGGCATCTCCCTCAAGACGCTGAAGCGGCACCTGCGCGCCGTGCACGACATGACCCCGCAGCAGTATCGCGAGGCCTGGCGCCTGCCGCCCACCTACCCGATGGTGGCCCCCGCCTACGCCCAGCAGCGCTCGCGCCACGCCAAGCAGATGGGTCTCGGCAGGCGCGCGTCGAAGAGGAAGTAGCTCGAGCTTTGCAGTCTCACGCCCGCACGCGGGCGGCGCCCGTCTTCGTGCGAGGACGAGATCTTCCGACCTGGAGAAGCTGCTTCGAAGGCCGGATCAAGGCCTCAGCCGGAATGCCGAGACTGTCGTGGAGGCGGCGGATCATGTTGACCGACAGGCCTCTCTTGCGCGCCAGGACCTCGGCGACGCGTGCGCGGGTACCGATCAACGGCTCCAAGTCTTTCCGCGTGAGACCCATCTGTTCCATCCGGAACTCGATCGCCGCGATCGGATCCGGCTGGTCCATCGGAAACGCTTCGGCTTCATAGACGTCGATAAGGGTCGCAAGCACGTCGAGCCGGTTGCCGTTCTTCGTACCCTTCTTGGCCCCCCAAAGACGTGCGACTTCGTCGAGCGCCCAGGCATGAGCCGCGTGCGTGCGAATGGGCTTCAGATCCTCAGCCATGCTCCACCTTCGCTACGTCGATCCTGTCGTAGTCCGCGTGCGTGCCGATCCACTAGATCCAGACGATCCCGTGCTGAAAATCGACGGCAACGACCAGCCGGTAATCGTTGCCTTCGATGTTGAAAACGATGCGCTCCGAATTGACGACACTCGCCGTCCGATAGCGCCGCTTTACATCCGGTGAATTCGACCAGGCCGCTTTCCGGACCTCGCTGAACCACGCATCCAACGCAGCCTTGACCGCGGGTTGGCCCTTGCGGCCATCGAGCGACGCCACAAACCGATGCAGCGTACTCCGGGCAATCACCCTCATTCAGAGGACGGTAGCGTGGTCCCAAAATGGGATCAAGCGCCTCACCGCATCAGAAACCCACCGTCGACGGCCAGGATGTGGCCGTTGACGTAGCTGGCGAGGTCGCTGGCGAGGAACACCGCACCCCGGGCGCATTCGGCGGCGAGGCCCATGCGGCCGAGAGGAATGCGCGAGCGCGCGTTCTCCAGCGTCTCCCTGGTCATGCCCGTCCGCTGCATCGGCGTGTCGATCGCGCCCGGTGACAGCGTGTTCACGGTGATGCCGTGCGGGCCCAGATCCTTCGCAAAGGACTTGGTCATCGTCATGATGCCGGCCTTGGTGATCGCGTAGGCCGTGGCCCCGACGAAGCCGCCGACCAATCCTGCGCCGCTCGAGCAGTTGACGATCCGGCCCCATCTGCGCGGCTTCATCGCCTCGCCCGCGGCGCGGCAGAGGAAGAACTGGCTCCGGAGGTTCACGTTCATCAGCCGGTCCCACTCTTCCTCGTCGACCTGCTCCATGTCGATGCGCCGCAGCGTGGCGGCGATGTTGAGGAGACAGTCGAGCCGTCCCTCGCGCTCGAACGTCCGCGCGACCAGCGCGTCGCAGGCGGCGATGTCCGAGAGGTCGACGACCTCGGCTGCGTGGCCGGCGCCATTCATGCCGGCGACGGTCGCCTTGACCCCGTCGGCGTTGACGTCGACCGCGGTCACCCTGGCGCCGGCCGCGGCCATGATCTCGGCGGCGGCCTTGCCGATGCCCGACGCGGCGCCGGTGACGATGGCGACGCGGCCCTTGAGGCCGAGGAGGTCGAGATCGGGAGTCATCGGAGCATCAGCCCCCCTTCGACGTCGAGGGTATGGCCGGTGACGTAGCTTCCCCAGTCGGAGACCAGGAACAGGATCGCGCGCGCGACCTCTTCCGGCTGGCCGGCGCGGCGGAGCGGCACGTTCTTCTGGTAATGCGCGTTCCAGGTCTCCTCGGTGAAGCCGAAGCGGCCCATCGGCGTGTCGATGCCGCCGGGCGCCACTGCGTTCACGGTGATGCCGTCGGCCGCGACCTGGCGGGCCAGCGACTTCGCCAGCGCCAGCGCGCCGCCCTTGCCGATCGCATAGACCGAGGAATTGTCGGCGCCGCCGTTGAAGGCGGCGGTCGAGGCGATCACGACGACGCGCCCGGACTTCTGCTTGCGCATCGGGCGGACGGCGGCGCGGCACATCGCGAACTGGCTGAGCAGGTTGGTGTCCATCATCCGCTCCCACAGCGCCGCATCCACGTCCTTGATCGCGACGCGCCTCAGGATCGCCGCGGCATTGACCAGGATGTCGAGCCGCCCGCTGCGCTTCAGCACGCCGTCGACCACCTGCTCGCAGGCGGCCGGCACCGAGAGGTCGGCGGTGTCGGTGGCACCGTCCCTGCCGAGGTCGAGCCCGGCGAGGCCTTTCGGATCGATGTCGACCGCGGTGACGAAGGCGCCGGCGCTGGCCAGAAGCTCGGCGGTGGCGCGGCCGATGCCGGATGCGGCGCCGGTCACGATCGCGACCTTGCCGGCCAGCCCGAAGCCGGCGCCTGGATCGGCGGAGACGGTGACGCCTCTGGTGAGCTCGCTCATGCGCCCTCCGGCATCTGGAAGGGCTTGGGATCGATGAAGCGCTTCAGCACGTTCCGGGTGATCCGTTCGATGTTGTTGTCGTAGTTGTTCCACGAGAGCGAGCCCGACCAGGCGATCGAGCCGACCGAGAAGACGGCACCGCCGCCTTGGGTCTCGAAGAAGACGATGTCGGCGCGCACCGGATCGAGCGCCTCCTCGTTCGCCTTCGGCACCAGGTCGGTGAAGGCCGGCACCGAGATGTCGTAGACGTTGGTGTGATTGTACGAAGACGCCAGCAGCAGCGCGTGGCGCGGCGAGCCTAGGTTGATGTCGTGGCGGTCGATCTCGTATCCCGCGGCACCGCCCATCAGCACGCCGAAGTCGCCGACGATCTCCTCCTTCACGCCCTCGAAGATGAAGGCGGCGCGTGGATCGTGGCTCGCCTTTGACCGCTTGTAGCCGGTGCAGGCGTCGAAGCCCTGGGTCACCATGCCGACGCCGCAGAGAAGGTTCGGCGGGCGGCCGACGCGGAGCCAGGTGCCGGCGACCTCGCCGGTGAAGCTCATGTTGCTCTCGCCCTCGACGTTGGAGGCGAGGAATCCCTGCCCGGCACGGCGGACCTCGACGACGCCGGGCAGCGTCGGATGGTAAGCGGTCCGCCAATAGAACCCGTTGCCGCCGAGATACATGAAGCGGCCGCCGTCCCTGAGGAACGTCTCGACCGCGTCCATCATCTCGGTCGTGTAGTACTCGGGATGAGATCCCGTGAAGATGCAGGCGTAGTCGGAGATCGCCGAGACGCCTTCGGAGTGCAGGTCGTCGTCGGTCACGACCTCGTAGTCGATCTTCGCCTGCTCGAGCCAGGCGATGAAGAACATGTCCTGGCAGAACTTGTAGACGCGGCCCGTCGGCCGGTAGTTGGTCACCGGCCGCATCATCGACGAGTAGAGCGTCAGGCTGCCGTCGGAATGCGGGTCGTAGGTGGAGGATCCGAGATCGGGATACTCCTCCATCAGGAAGTCGGTGCGGTCCAGCACCGTGACGCGGCCGTGATAGAGCTCGCTCCAGCGTCCTTCCACGCGCGAGCGGAAATTGGCGTAGGCGGCATAAGTGCATGTGGGCACCAGGAAGGCGCAGCGCGCCTTCGCCTGGCCTTTCCTCGGGCGCACGAAGAAGGGCACCCAGAATTCGGCGTCGCCGGCCTCGAGCCGGAGCGCATAGGTGCCGCTCTTCCAGCTGTCGGGAATCGTCAGCTCATGCGCGGTCGGCCACAGGCAGTCGCAGAGGTCGTCATCGTGGAAGTGGATCGCGCCGTACTGCTCGGGGATCGCGCGCCAGTCGTGGCGCTCGGCCTTCCAGTTCGAACCGAACACCGCGCGGGTCGGCAGGTTGACGGTCGTGCCCCAGAGCGCGTTCGGCGAGACGTCGCGA
>CAZDGR010000087.1:0-12573 GCA_964504845.1 uncultured Rhizobium sp.
ACCTACCAGTGGCCGAAGCACCCCAACTTTCTCAAGTTCCTCGACCTGCCGAAGCGGAGCGGCCGGGAGTTCGAGCTGGCGCTGATCACGCCGGACCCTTCCGTCAACCAGCAGGTCGAGGAGGCCGGCTGGCGCGTGCTCGACGGCGCGGTCCAGTCCGAGACGATGGACTCCTACGCCGACTTCGTGCGGCGCTCGCGCGGCGAGTTCACGGTGGCCAAGGACATCTACGTCCGCACCAACTCCGGCTGGTTCTCCGACCGCAGCGTCTGCTATCTCGCCAGCGGCCGGCCGGTGATCATGCAGTCGGCCGGGTTCGAGAAGACCATCCCGGTCGGCAAGGGCCTCTTCTCCTATGCCGATCACGAGCAGGCGATCGCCGCCCTGGACGCGATCGACAGGGACTACGACACCCACCGCAAGGCCGCGCGCAAGATCGCCCAGGACCACTTCGAGTGTTCCGCGGTGGTGAAGGAGATCCTGGACACGGTCGGGCTCTGAAGGGAGCTTAAGGCTCCCTATCGGAGTCCCTATCGATGCGTGTTTTCGCTGCGGCGCTGGCGACCGAAACCAATACCTTCGCGCCGATCCCGACCGATCTCGGCATGTTCAAGGAAGGCATGTACGCAAAGCCCGGCGAGCATCCGCCGGAACCGACGCTATGCACGGCGCCGGTCGCCATCGCCAAGCGCCGCGCCCGCCAGGACGGCTTCACCTTCATCGAGGGCACCTCGGCCTGGGCGGATCCGGCCGGCCTGGTGACCCGCAGCGTCTACGAGGGCCTCCGCGACGAGATCCTGGAGCAGCTGAAGGCGGCGATGCCGGCCGACATCGTTCTGCTCGGCTTGCACGGCGCGATGGTGGCCCACGGCTACGACGACTGCGAAGGCGACCTGATCCAGCGCTGCCGGGCCATCGTCGGGCCGAAGGCGATCATCGGTGCCGAGCTCGACATGCATTGCCACATCACGCGCGAGATGACGACGGGCGCCGACGTTCTCATCGCCTTCAAGGAGTTCCCGCATATCGACTTCGCCGACCGCGCCGAGGAGCTGCTGTCGATCTGCCTTCGCGCCGCGCGGGGAGAGGTGAAGCCGGTGATGTCGGTCTACGACTGCCGCTCGATCTCGGCCTTCATGACCAGCCGCGAGCCCGGCCGCAGCTTCGTCGACCGGATCAAGGCGATGGAGGGCCGCGACGGCATCCTCTCGATCACCGTCGCGCACGGCCTCAACGCGGGCGACGTCGCCGAGATGGGCACCAAGGTCATCGTCGTGACCGACGGCAAGCCGGAGTCCGGCCGCGCGCTCGCCAAGCAGCTCGGCGACGAGATCAACGGCTTCCGCGTCTCCGGCGCCACGCCGCACCTGAAGACCGACGAGGCGCTCGATCACGCCATCGCAGCAGCAAAGGGCCCGGTGGTGCTGGCCGACCGCTGGGACAATCCGGGCGGCGGTGTCGCCGGCGACGGCACCTTCCTGTTGCGCGGCCTGATCGAGCGCAAGTTCACCGACGCGTGCTTAGGGGCCCTGTGGGACCCCATCGCGGTCCGCTTCTGCATGGCGGCGGGCGAGGGGGCGAAGCTCAATCTCCGCTTCGGCGGCAAGTGCACGCCCGACGGCGGCGAGCCGATCGACGCCGAGGTCGAGGTGCTGAAATGCGCGCCCAACGCAACCCAGACCTTCCGGGGATCGGTGGTGCCCTTAGGCGACGCGGTCGCGATCCGCGTCCACGGCATCGAGGTGGTGCTGAAGACCAGCCGCTCGCAGACCTTCGATCCGTCGCTGTTCACCGCCGTCGGCATCGACCCGACGAAAAAGAAGGTCGTGATCGTGAAGTCGAGCAACCACTTCTACGACGCCTTCGCCAGGTTCGCCGCCGAGATCGTCTACGTCGACTGCGGCGGCCCCTATCCGGGCGACCCGCGCAAGTCACACTTCACGAAGCTCCGCCGCCCGATCTGGCCGCTCGACGAGGACGCGAAGGCGGAGATGTTCCAGTGAGGGAACCCTCTCCGGCGGGAGACGGGCTCAAGACCTGAACCGCTCGTCCACCTCGACCCGGTACGCCGTCACCAGCGCGTTGGTCTCGTTGGCCATGCCGATGACGCCGATCAGCTCGCCCAGCATCGCCTCGGTCATGCCCTTGGCCCGGGCTGCCGCCGTGTGCGAGGCGATGCAGTAGTCGCAGCCGTTGGTGATGCTGACCGCGAGGTAGATCATCTCCTTGGTCACCGGATCGAGCGCGCCGCCGGGGGCCATGACCTGCTTCAGGCTCTCCCAGGTGCGTTTCAAGGTCGGCGGGTGATGCGCCAGCACCTTCCAGAAGTCGTTGATCCACTCGGTCTTGCGGGTCGCCATGATGTCGTCGAAGACGGCCTTGACCTCCGGGCTCGCGTCCTCAGGCTGGATCGGGCGGGCAGTCGGCATCGGCTTGGAACTCCTGCTAGGGTGGCGCCACTCTAAACCCAAAGGCCCATACCGATGACCTTCGCCGACGCCATGTCCACCCTGCCGTTGGTAGCGATCCTCCGCGGCGTGAAGCCGGAGGAGGCGACCGAGATCGGCGAGGCGCTGGTGGCCGAGGGCTTCCGGCTGATCGAGGTGCCGCTCAACTCGCCGCAGCCCTTCGCCTCCATCCAGCGCCTCGCGACGGCGCTCGGAAGCAAGGCCGTCGTCGGCGCGGGAACGGTGCTGAAGCCGGGCGACGTCGATGCGGTGGCGGAGGCGGGCGGCAGCCTGATCGTCATGCCGCACACCGACGTCGCGGTGATCCGTCGCGCGAAGGAGCTGAAGCTGACCGCGATCCCCGGCTTCGCCACGCCGAGCGAGGCCTTCGCTGCGCTGAACGCCGGCGCCGATGCGTTGAAGCTGTTCCCGGCCGAGGCCAATCCGCCCCAGGTGCTGAAGGCGATGAAGGCGGTTCTGCCGAAGTCGGTCGCCGTGCTCCCCGTCGGCGGCATCGTGCCGGAAAGCATGGCCGCTTTCGTCGAGGCGGGGGCCGGCGGCTTCGGCTTGGGCTCCGCGCTCTACAAGCCGGGCGCGTCGGCGGCCGAGGTAGCGGCCAAGGCCAAGGCGTTCGTCGCGGCCTGGCGCAGGCTCAAGGGATAGCCGGCTCGACCACGCGGTTTCGCGGGAAGCGCACCGTGACGATGGTGCCGCGGTCGACGCGGCTCTTGATCTCGATCGTGCCGCCATGCATCTCGGCCAGCCGCTTGCAGATCGAGAGGCCGAGGCCGGTGCCTTCCTTGGCGCGGCTCACCAGCGCGTTGGAGCGATAGCGGAACGGCTCGAAGATGTGAGCCAGCTCCGACGCCGGGATGCCGGTGCCGGTGTCGGCGACGGTCAGCGCCAGGCGGCCGTCGCCTTCCTCGTTCGCCTCGAAGGTGACGGTGCCGCCGGAAGCGGTGAACTTGACCGCGTTGGTGAGCAGGTTGAGCAGGATCTGGCGGACGCCGCGGGCATCGCCCTTGAGCGCCGGCAGGTCGGCCGGGATCGCCTCGCGCCACAGCACGCCGGACTCGCGTGCGCGATCGTCGAGAAGGCGGATGCAGTCGCGCGCGAGGCTCGGCACGTCGAGGATCTCCTCGACCAGCTCGGCACGGCCGGCTTCGATCTTGGAGAGGTCGAGCACGTCGTTGATGAGATTCAGCAGGTGATTGCCGGACCATCTGATGTCGTGGGCATAGGTCACGTAGCGGCTGCTGCCGAGCGGGCCCAGAAGCTGCTGCTCCATCACCTCGGCGAAGCCCAGGATCGCGTTCAGCGGCGTCCGGAGCTCGTGGCTCATGTTGGCGAGGAAGGCGGACTTGGCGCGGTTCGAGGACTCGGCGCGGTCGCGCGCCTCCTGAAGCTGGATCATCGTGCGGCGCTCCTTGGTCACGTCGCGGACGACGATCACGTGGCCGATGCCGGCGACCGGCAATCCCACCAGCTCGACATGGGTGCCGTCGGCGCGCTTGCGCTCGACATGGACCGGCTCGCGGGTGGCGATCGCGCGGCGCCAGCCCTCCAGCACGTCGGCGACGCCCGCCTGGTCGATCTCGCCGGAACGCGCCTGGTGCGCGATCGCATCGGCCAAGGTGCCGCCGGTGAAGTCGAGCGACAGCCCGAAGAGCCTCACGTAGGGCCGGTTCCAGGCGAGGAAACGGCCCGAGAAGTCGACGACGGCGACGCCTTCGCCGAGGCTCTCGAGCGTGGCCCGCAGCAGGCTCGACTGGGACGCGAGCTCGGCACCCCGCTGCTTGAGCTGCGTGATGTCGGTCATCAGCGTCACGTACCCGCCGTCCTCGGTCCGGTGGTTCGAGACGCGGATCCAGGAGTTCTCGATCTTGAGCTCGATCGGGTTGCCCGGAGACTCGTGCGCGACGATGCGACCTTCGACCCAGGCCTCCTTGTCGGCGGTGCCGGAGGCGCGGTGCGCGCCGGCATCGGCCAGGCCCCGCACCAGCTCCTCGAACAGGATGCCGCGGCGGAGCAGGCGCTGGATGCGGGCGCGGCCGTCGGGGATTGCCGCGTCCGCGGACGCCGACCACAGGTCGGCATAGCGGCTGTTCCACGCGACCAGCCGGTCTTGCACGTCGAACATCGCGAAGCCGGCGTTGATCGCCTCGATCGCGTCCTTGAGCCGGCTCTCGGCCTGGCGCTGCTCGGTCACGTCGATCGCGACCGAGAGGATCGAGATCGTTCCGCCGTCGTCGAGCTTGAGCGGCAGGCGCGTGGTCAGGTAGGTGTGATCGGCGCCGTGATGGTCGACGGCATGCACCTCATGGAACGGCACCGCCTTGCCGGTTTCCAGCACGCGGCGGTCGATCGCCTCGTCGGGGATGCCGAACTCGTCGCCGAACACCTGGGTCGCGCGGCGCCCGAGGATCTGGCCGCCGGGATCGCGGGCGAGCAGATGCACGCGCGACTTCAGCGCCTCGTTGACCAGCAGGTAGCGGAGCTCCTTGTCCTTGACGCTGATCGAGGCCGGCACCGTGTCGATGATCGCCTGCAGCAGGTGGCGCTGCTGATCCAGCCTGGACTGCGCCTTGGCGGCGATGTCCCAGGCCTCGATCTCCGCCGTGATGTCGCGGCCGGTGCCGCGATATCCCAAGAACGCGCCGTCCTCGTCGAAGAAGGGGCGGCCGCTGACCGAGATGTGGCGGCGCTTTCCGGACGAGTCGATGCGGGCGAAGGTGAAGTTGCGAAAAGGCCGGCGCTGCGCCAGGTCGTCCTCATGCGCGGTCAGCACCGCCTCCGAGACCATCGGCTGGGTCTCGCGCCTGGTCTTGCCGACCTCGTCCGGCCCGCCATGGACCTCGGCATGGGGCGAGACGTAGCTGAAGCGGAGATCGGGTCCTTTTTCCCAGAACCAGTCCGAGCTCGACTCGGCGAAGTCGCGGAAGCGACCCTCGCTCGCGTGGCGATGCTTCACCTCGCGGATCAGGAGCTCGTTGAGGCCGAGGATGCCGGCGACGACCAGCAGCGCGAAGACGGCGCTCGCGGCGAACACCGGAAGCCAGCCGCGCGTAACCTCGGTGCGCGAGACCGCAACCGCAGCGAGGAGCGGCCAGCCGGCGACCGGCCGGTAGTGGACGACATAGGCGGTGCCGTCGCCGCGCTCGACCGCGAAGGCGCTGGCCGGCATCTGCAGCGGCCGGCCGGCGAGCGGGCGTGCGAGCCAAGCCGTCTCCGCCTGCGGCGGCTGCAGCGATACGATCTCTCCGGCTTCGTTCAGAAGGGCGGCGATGCCGGATTGGCCCGCAAGCTCGACGAGGACGGGATCGATCCGCGCAAGGTCGAGCGCGTCGCCGGCGTCGAGCACGCGCTGGACGCGCTCCTCGACCACGGCCGCGCCGACCGCCGCATGCTCGGCCGCGGTCGCCAGGCGCTGCTGGTAGCCCGCGAGCATTCCCCAGGCATAGAGCCCGAGCACGCAGGCGATAAGTGTGAGGCCGGCGACGCGCAGCCACCGGCGCCGGCTGCGTCTGAACTCCATCCCCTCTTTTTCGACCGCGGTTTGCTGATCGTTCTCGCTTGCGGTCGCGATCTCCCCGATAAACGCAGCGTATAGCAGTAGCGGCGTTCTCAACAAGCGGGCCAAAGGGCGAAAAGATCAATGTTTCACGGCATTTATCCGATCCTTTACGCATTCTTCGACGCCCAGGGACGGCCGGACCGCGAGCTGATGCGGCGCCAGGTCGAGGGCTGCCTTCGCCACGGCGCGCATGGGCTGGCGGTGATGGGCCTGGCGACCGAGGTCGCCAAGCTTCAGAACCAGGAGCGGCGCCAGATCCTCGAATGGGTGGGCGCGGATGTCGGGGGCAAGGTTCCGCTCGCGGTCACCATCGGCGAGCCCAGCGTCCACGGCCAGATCGAGATGGTGCGCGCGGCGAAGGAGGCGGGGGCCTCCTGGGTGATCCTGCAGCCGCCGCCGGTCGCGGGCCTCGCCGAGGTCGAGTACCTCCGCTTCTTCGGCGCGGTCGCCGAGAAGTCGGAGCTGCCGGTCGCGATCCAGAACGCCGCGATGTACATCGGCATCGGGCTTTCGAATGCGGGGCTGAAGACCCTCAACAGGAACCACCCGAACGTCTCGATCCTGAAGGGCGAGGCGCCGGCGAACGCGATCCGCAGCCTCGTCGAGGAGAGCGCCGGCGTGTTCCGGATCTTCAACGGCCGCGGCGGGCTGGAGCTGACCGACAATTTCCGCGCCGGATGCGTCGGCATGATCCCGGCACCCGAGTGCCACGACGTCCAGGTGAAGATCTACGAGGCGTGGAAGCGCGGTGATGAGGAGGAGGCCGAACGCCTCTACCGCTCGATCCTGCCGCTGATCACCTTCCTGATGTCCTCGATCGAGAACTTCCTCTGCTACGGCAAGCGGCTGACCGCGCGGCGCCTGGGCTTCGGCGAGGTCCATGCACGCGTGCCGAGCCAGGCGCCGACGCCGTTCGGAATGGAGATGCTGGCACGGTTGTCGAAGGAGCTTGGACCGCTCTAGATCGGCCCGGTATAGCGCGCTCGCGGGCGGATCAGGTGGCCGCTGTCCTGCTGCTCGAGCGCATGGGCGAGCCAGCCGACGGTGCGGCCGAGGGTGAAGATCAGCATCGGCGCCTCCTCCGGCAGGCGGAGCACGCGGGCCAGCGCCGCCAGGCCGAAGTCGATGTTGGCCGGCGTGCCGGTCTGGGTCGCGACGGTCTCGGCGATCAGCCGCATCCGCTTCTGGGTCGCATCGCGCGGATAGGCCTTGGCGAGCGCGCCGAGCAGGAAGCGGCCGCGCGGGTCGCCGTCCGGATAGAGCGGGTGGCCGAAGGCGGGAAAGCGGTCGCCGCGGCGCGCGCGTTCGCCGACGGCTTTCGCCACGTCGCCGATCTCGTCGACCTCGCGCAGCCACGCCGCCGCCCGGCGCGAGGCGCCGCCGTGACGCGGCCCCTGCAAGGCGGCGAGGCCTGCGGCGACCGCGTCGTAGAGCGAGGCGCCGGTCGAGGCGACGCAGCGGGCGACGAAGGATGACGGGTTGAGCTCGTGGTCGGCACAGATGACGAGGGCGGAACGCACGAGCGCGGTTTCCTTCGCACCCAGCTTCCAGCCTTCGGCGAGCACGGCATCGCAGGCGCGCGCCCGTGCCGCCTTGCCGGCCAGGGTTGCCGCGACCAGCCGAAGCACGCGGCCGGCGGCGGCGGCGCGCGCGTTCCGGTCCTGGGCGATCGCGGCGGCGTCGAGCGCGCCGGCGAGCGGCAGCACGGATTGAAGCCGGATCGACGCGTCGGCCGGCGCTTTCGGTCGCGCGACCTCGGCGGGCAGGTTGCGCCGGCCGAAGGCGGTCGGCTCATCGGTGCTCCAGAGCAGGCAGGCGACGTCTTCGAGGCTCGCGCGTTCGGCGAGGCGAAGCGCGTCGGCGCCGCGATAGAAGTAGCGGCCGTCGGCGATGCGGGTCAGATCCGAGTCCAGCACTGGTGCGCCGAAGTCGAGCGCGCCTTCCGCCCCTTCGCGGCGCGCCATCAGGCGGTCGACGTCCTCGATCCGGTAGCGGCGCGCCCGTCCCTCGCCGGGCTCGGACCTGAGAAGCCCGCGGCTGACGTAGACGTAGAGCGAGGCCGGCTTGATGCCGAGGCGGGATGCTGCTTCCGCCGCGGTGAGGTAGCGCGATGGCATCCGGTAAGCTTAACAACTTAATCAACATTGACAATAAGGGTTAGGGCAGGGACGCTGACGTGGTTCCACTGACGGAGGATCCCATGGCGGGCGGTCTCGACGGCATCGTTGCGGCGGATACGGTCTTGAGCGACGTTGACGGGGAGGCGGGCCGCCTGGTGATCCGAGGCGTGCCGGTTGAGGTGCTGGCCGAGCGAGAAGGCTTCGAGGGAGCCGCCGCGCGCCTGTGGGACGGATTCGTCGCCGACAGGCTCGACCGGGCCAAGGTGCTCGACGTGCTCGGCCGCGCCCGCGTCGCCGCCTTCGCGCATGTCTCGAAAGCGGTCGCGGCCGGTGCGGACCTGGAGCCGGTTCCGGCCTTGCGCGCGGCGCTCGCGACGATGCCGGCGCTGGCGGGATTCCATCCCGCCTATGCCTTCGCGGCGGCGACGCCGGTGTTCCTGGCGGCGCTGCTTCGCCAGCGCGACGGTCTCGCCGCGATCGCGCCCGATCCCTCGCTGACCACCGCCCAGGACCTGCTCCGGATGCTGCGCGGCAAGCAGGCCAGGCCGGCGGAGGCGTCGGCGCTCGACGCCTATCTCACCACGGTCAGCGACCACGGCTTCAATGCGTCCACCTTCACCGCGCGCGTCGTGGCATCGACCCAGGTCGGCGTCGGTCCCTCGGCGGTGGCGGCGCTGGCCGCGCTCGAAGGGCCGCTGCATGGCGGCGCGCCGGGCCCGGTGCTCGACATGCTCGATGGCATCGGCGGCAAGGAGAACATCAAGCCGTGGCTGCAGTCTCGGCTCACCGCGGGCGAGCGCCTGATGGGCTTCGGCCACCGCGTCTACAAGGTCCGCGATCCGCGTGCCGACGTGCTGAAGGCGGCGGTCCGCACGCTCTCGCGTGACGCCGGACGGCTCGCCTTCGCCGAGCAGGTCGAGGCGGATGCGATCGCGATCCTGGCGCGGGTCAAGCCCGGCCGCCGGCTCGACACCAATGTCGAGTTCTATACGGCGCTGCTGCTGGAGGCGCTGGCGATTCCGCGTGCGGCCTTTACCGCGATCTTCGCGGTCGGGCGCATGGCCGGCTGGACCGCGCATGCGCTCGAGCAGGCCCGCGACGGCCGCCTGATCCGGCCCCTGTCCCGCTATGTGGGACCTTTGCCCAAGGAAGCCGCCTGAGATGTGCTAGGAAGGCCTCCCGAATTGCGAGGAGGTGTTGGAATGAAGGCGCGGGCGAAGTGGATTGAGGGGCGGGCGTTTCTCGGCGAGTCCGGCTCAGGCCACGGCGTGGTGATGGACGGCGCGCCGGAGGCCGGGGGCCGCAACCTCGGCATCAGGCCGATGGAGATGCTGCTGGTCGGCATGGCCGGCTGCACCGCCTTCGACGTGGTCCACATCCTGGAGAAGGGCCGCGAGAAGGTCACCGGCTGCGAGGTCGAGGCCGAGGCCTCGCGCGCGACCGACGAGCCCAAGGTCTTCACCGGTGTGCATGTGAAGTACAAGGTCACCGGCAAGGGCCTGACCCGCGACAAGGTCGAGCGCGCGGTCGCGCTCTCCCACGAGAAATACTGCTCGGCCTCGGTGATGTTCGTGCGCAGCGGCGCCACGATGACCAAGGAGATCGAGGTCGTCGAGGCCTGAGGCTATATGCGGTCGATGAGGTCGGGCCCGAGCAGGCTCAGCGCATCGACCGCGACATGGGCGACGATCGCCGGCACCAGGTCGCGCGTCCAGAGATAGGCGAGGGTGAGCGTGAGGCCGGCGATCAGCACCGCGATCGCCGCCTCGCCGCCCCAATAGGGCAGGTGCCCCAGCGCGAAGATGCCAAGCGAGATCGCGGCGGCGATCCATCTGCGGCCGGTGAGCCATTCGAGGCGCGTGATGGCATAGCCGCGATAGAGCCATTCCTCGGTCACGCCGGCGGTTACCACCGTGAAGATCCGTAACCAGAGCGGCAGGTCGAGCAGCGTCTCCTTGCCGCGCCGGATCTCGCTCTTGGTGTCGGCGCCGAGGATCGCGAGGACCAGCAACATCGCCGCGACGATGGCGAGGGCGGCCAACAGGCCGATCCCGACCGAGCGCCAGCCAATACCGGCGAGTCCGATCGAGGCGAGGGACGCCTGCTCAGGGCCGACAATGATCGCGCCGGTCGCGATCACCAGAACCCACATGCCGCAGAGGAAGACGAAGATCGCGGCGGGCGAGGTCGGATCGCCGACCAGCAACGCCGGCGGACCGGCGACGAACAGAGGGCCCAGGAGAGCGAGGAAGACGCCGAGCCAGGTGGCTTTGCCCGGCCGCGCCACTCAGATCCCGCAGAGGCGGTCGGGACCGGTGTCGAGATGGAAGTGGTCGTGATGCGCCTTGTCGTAGGCGGGCGTCAGCACGACGCGGAACACCTGGCAGGCGCCGCGCGCGACGTCATGAAGGAAGTTCGCGCGCGCGCCTTTCGTGCGCCAGTCGCGGCTGACCAGGATGCGGGTGCCGTCGGTCAGATCGAAGCCGATCACGTCGATCGCGTTGCCGAAGGCGTGCTGGCTCCACTTGCGCGTGCCGGCGATCCCGCGGCAGGTGTAGCCGCCGACGTGATGGATCTTGGCGACGCGCTTGCCGAAGTGCTGCATCGCCGCCGGCTGCAGCACGTCGAGGTCGAAGCGCGTCATCGCAAGCGCGGTCGGGCATGAAATCACGACCGGCTGGTTCAGCGGAGACGGCACCGCCGTGACCTTCACGCCTTCGGTAAAGCCGCAACCGTTCGGCGTCGTCATCGGCGTCAGCGCCTCGAACATCGCGCCCGAGCCATTGAGGCCCTGCTGGCACGCGAGAAAGCCGAGGTTCTGGGGGGCGGCAGCGGGCGGAGGAGTCGTGGGAGCACGAGAGGCGCAGGCCGACAAAACCGCCGCCACCAGAAGCGCGAAAATCGCGCGCGCCATACCGACTCCCTACGGGTAGTCCATCCCGCGCGCAACATATCAACAGCTAGGGGGAGGTCAACCGCTCAGTCGAGCCAGCGATCGACTCTGTCGCGCAGGCGGTACCAGGCTCCGACCGCCGGCAGGAACCAGGGCCGGCCGCTGTAGAGCGGGCGGGTCGGGAATCCCAAACCGTCGAAGGCCGAGGCGCGATTGGTGCCGCCGGCGATCTTCAGCGCCACCTGATGGCCGAGCCAGCTCTGCATGATCACGCCGGAGCCGTTGCAGGCGACCGCGTAGTGCATGCCGTCGTTCATGCCGAGATGCGGCATGAAATCGAAGGCGAAGGCGACGTTGCCGGTCCAGGCATGCGTCAGCTTCGTCTCGGCGAGCTGGGGAAAGACCGTGGTCATGAAGCGATGCAGGATGGGCGCGCTGGTCTTGGCGCCGACCTGGGAAAAGCGTGCGCGGCCGCCGAACAGCAGGCGCCTTCCGTCGGGGGAAAGGCGGAAGTAGTAGAGGATGCGCTTGGTGTCGGCGATCACGCGCTTCTTCGGAATCAGCTCGGCTGCGACCTTCTCCGGCAGCTCCTCGGTCGCGACGATGAAGCTCGCGACCGGAATCAGCCGGCGCCGGATCCAGGGCGTGACCTGCCCGGTATAGCCGTTGGTCGCGATCATCACCTCGCGTGCCTCGACGTTGCCCCTGGGAGTCGCCAGCAGGAACCGGCCCTGCGCGCCCGAGATCGCCTCGACGCGCGTGTGCCCGATCAGGCTGGCGCCGGCGCGCGACGCCGCCTCGGCAAGGCCGCGGACATAGAGCGCCGGATGCAGCCCGCCGGCGCGGTTGACGACGATGCCGCCGCGATAGAAGTCGGTGCCGATCTCCTCGCGCTGGCGCGGTTCGGGGATCACCTCGACCGATTGGCCCGAGGTCTCGGCGAGCCAGGCGGCGCGGCGCTCCAGCATGCCGAACTGCTGGCGGCTATGCGCGCCGACGAAGCGGCCGAAGCGCTGGTAGCGGGCGTCGATTCCCTCGCGCTCGAGGATCTGCTCCATATGGCCGTAGGCCTGGCCGGCCTCGTCGATCATCGCCTTGGCGCGGTCGGCGCCGTAGGTGGCGGCGAGGTCGATGCCCTTGCCGACATTGATGCCGCCCGAGACCATGCCGGCATTGCGCGAGGAGGCGCCGTAGCCGATGGCCTCGGCATCGAAGACGGCGCAGGAGATGTTGCGGCGCGCGAGCTCCAGCGCGCAGGAGAGCCCGGCATAGCCGCCGCCGACGATCGCGACGTCGGTCTTCTCGGGCACCGCCGGCGTCTCCGGCGGCGAGGCCTGGGCCGGATCGGCCGCCTCCCACCAGTAGGGCGCTTCCTTGAAATCGGGCGCGAAGATCGAGGGCTTCATCGGCGGCGAGTGTAATCGGAAATCCCGGCGGGAAGCCGGTCTTGATCGGCCGCCAGTGGTGCTTTACTGTAGTATATGATGCATACAGACCAGCAGGCGCTGCTCGACCGCCTCAGCCTCGACGCCAACGGGG
>CAZDGR010000088.1:0-12449 GCA_964504845.1 uncultured Rhizobium sp.
CGAAGATCAAGATCGTGCTCGCCGATCCCGAGGGCGCGGCGCTCTACAACTACTATGCCCATGGCGAGCTGAAGTCCCAGGGCAGCTCGATCACCGAGGGCATCGGGCAGGGGCGCATCACCAAGAACCTCGAAGGCGTCGTCGTCGACGACCAGGAGCAGATCCCGGACTCGGAAGCGTTGCCGGTGATCTTCGATCTGGTGCAGAACGAGGGCCTGGTGCTCGGCGGCTCGTCGGGCATCAACGTCGCCGGCGCGATCCGCGTCGCGAAGAAGCTCGGCCCCGGCCACACGGTCGTCACCATCCTCGCCGATGGCGGCTCGCGCTATCAGTCGAAGCTGTTCAACCCGGCCTTCCTCGACCAGAAGGGCCTTCCCATCCCCACCTGGCTCGAAAGGCGGAGCCGCTAGATGACCTACGCAAAGCCCGACGGCATCGTTACCACCGAGTGGCTCGCCAAGCACCTCGACGATCCCAAGGTGAAGGTGATCGACGTCACCTACTTCCACCACTCGATGAAGCGCGACGCCAAGGCCGAGCATGCGGCCAGGCACATCCCGGGATCCGTCCACTTCGACATCGACGACATCAAGATGCCGAGCGATGCACGTCCGCACATGCTGCCGACGCCGGAGATCTTCGCCGAGAAGGTCGGGAGGCTCGGCATCTCCAACGGCGACAAGGTCGTCTGCTACGACATGGTCGGGCTGCAGACCGCCGCCCGCGGCTGGTGGATGTTCCGGATATTCGGCCACGACAACGTCGCGGTGCTGGATGGCGGCCTGCCGAAGTGGATCGCCGAAGGACGGCCGGTCTCCGACAAGCCGACGCAAGCGAAGCCGGCGACCTTCAAGTCGAGCTTCAGGCCGAACCTGGTCCGCTCGCTCGACGATCTCCGCGCCGACATGAACCGGACCAAGGAGCAGGTGGTCGACGCGCGTGCCGCCGGCCGCTTCCGGGGCGAGGAGAAGGAACTGTGGCCGGGCCGGCCGGGCCACATCCCGGGATCGCGCAACCTCCCCTTCCCCGACCTTCTCGACCCGAAGGACAAGACCTTCCTTCCCGCTGACCAGATCAGGGCTAGGTTCGACGCTTCCGGTCTCGACCTGAAACGGCCTGTCGTCGCCAGCTGCGGATCGGGCGTCACAGCCTGCGTCGTGGCCCTCGGCGCCTACCTGATCGGCAAGGACGACGTGCCGGTCTATGACGGATCGTGGTCGGAATGGGGGTTGCGCGAGGACGTGCCGGCGGCGACGGGACCGGCATGACCGACCTCGAGATCCGCGCGATCGGCGACGGCGACGAGGACGCCGTCGCCGCGCTCTGGAAGACCTGCAACCTCACCGTCTCCTATAACGACCCGCACGACGACATCGCGCGCTGCCGGCGAAGCCCAGCCTCCGAGCTGTTCGTGGGCATCAAGGGCGGAAGGATCGTCGCCAGCGTGATGGCCGGCGAGGAGGGCCATCGCGGATGGCTCTACTACGTCGCCGTCGATCCGGCCGAGCAGAAGCACGGCTATGGCCGGGCAATGATTCATCATGCGGAGATGTGGCTGGAGAGCCGTGGCATGCCCAAGGTCATGCTGCTGATCCGAGACACCAACACCAAGGTCCGCGACGTCTACGAGAAGCTCGGCTACACCTGCGAGCCGCGCATGGTGATGTCGAAGTGGCTCAAGGGCGGGCCTGAGGTGCCGCCGATGACCCAGACCGTCACCTCCCTCGAGATGCTGAGCCGGCCGACCAGGCCGCCGGCGCCGACGCCGGCGATGAAGCTGGCGCTGATGCGGCTCGACCCGCCGACGGTCTCGTTCTACCGCCACCTGTTCGACACGGTCGGCGGTCCATGGAACTGGTACAGCCGGCGCTTCATGACCGACGACCAGCTGTCGGAGATCATCCTGCATCCGAAGGTCGAGATCACTGTCGCCTATGTCGGCGGCGTGCCGGCGGGCTACTTCGAGCTCGACCGCAAGGTCGAGGGCGAATGCGAGCTGTCGTTCTTCGGCCTGGTGCCGGACTTCATCGGCCGCGGCCTCGGCCGCTGGCTGCTGGAGAAGGCGATCGACGCAGCCTGGAGCGCGCCCGACGTGAAGCGGGTCTGGGTGCATACCTGCAACCTCGACCACCCGCGCGCGCTCGGGAACTACCAGAAGGCCGGCTTCGTGCCGTTCAAGCAATTCGAGGAGCCGATGCGCGACCCGCGCCTCGTCGGCCTCCCCTGGCCGATGCCGAACAAGGTCGCGAGCTAGCCGCCCGCCGCCTCCAGCGCCGACGACGCCTCGAGCCAGCGTGCCTCCGCGGCGGCGATCGCATCGGTGACTTCGCCGCGCCGGCGGCCGAGATCGGCGGCACGGCCGGGGCTATCCTTGTAGACGTTGCCGTTGGCGAGCTCGGCCTCGATCTTCGCGCGCTCCTTCTCGAGGCGCGCGATCTCGGCCTCGGCGTCGCGCGCCTCCTTGCGCAGCGCCAGCTTCTTGTCGCGGTCGAGGCGTGCGGCGGCCGTCTTCGGCGCCTTCTCGGGCTTGGCGTCGTTCTTGGCCTGGCGCTGCGCCCGCCGTTCTTCCTGGCGCTGGGAAAGCACGTAGTCGCGGTAATCGTCGACGTCGCCGTCGAAGGTCCTCACCGTGCCGCCCTCGACCAGCCAGAGCCGGTCGGCGACCAGCCGCACCAGGTGCGGGTCGTGGCTCACCAGGATGACCGCACCCGGAAAATCGCCGATCGCCTCGATCAGCGAGGTGCGCGCGTCCATGTCCAGATGGTTGGTCGGCTCGTCGAGGATCAGGAGCTGCGGCGCATCCATGCTGATCAGGCAGAAGACCAGGCGGGCCTTCTCGCCGCCCGAGAGCTTGGCGGCGACCGTCTTCACGTTGTCCTCGGTGAAGCCGAAGCGGCCGAGCCTCGCCCGCCACTGGGTCTCGGTCTCCTTGGGCTTGCGCTCGGCGATGTGCTCGAGCGGCGTGCGGTCGGCGTCCAGCGTCTCCAGCTGGTGCTGGGCGAAGAACGCCGTTGAGAGCCTGGGTGCTCGGTAGACCTCGCCGTCCATCGCCGGAAGCTGGTTCGAGAGCAGCTTCGCCAGGGTCGACTTGCCGTTGCCGTTGGCGCCGAGCAGCGCGATTCGGTCGTCGGGGTCGAGCGCGAGGTCGAGATGGCGCAGCACCGGCTTGCCGCCATATCCAACCGTCACCCGGTCGAGGCGCAGCAGCGGCGGCGCCATCTCCGGCGGCTCGGGGAAGGTGAAGTTGGGCGCCCGCGCGTCGACCGCGACCTCGATCTTCGCCAGCTTGGCGATCGCCTTCAGGCGCGACTGCGCCTGCGTCGCCTTCGACGCCTTGGCGCCGAAGCGGTCGACGAAGGACTGCATGTGCTTGCGCTTGGCCTCGATCTTCTCGGCCTCGGCCGTGAGCCGCGCCCGCTCCTCGGCCAGCGCCGCGGCGAAGCGGTCGAAGCCGCCGGTGAAGAGCCGGAGCTTGAGCTGGTCCAGGTGCAGGATGTGCGTGACCGACTCGTTCAGCAGCTCGCGGTCGTGGCTGACCAGCAGCAGCGTACCCGGGTATGTAGCGAGGAAGCCCTGGAGCCAGATCGTCGCCTCGAGGTCGAGGTGGTTGGTCGGCTCGTCGAGCAGCAGCAGGTCGGGCTGGCGGAAGAGCTGGGCGCCGAGCGCCACGCGCATGCGCCAGCCGCCCGAGAAGGAGCTCAGCGGCCGAAGCTGCGCCTCGTGGTCGAAGCCGAGGCCGGCGAGGATGCGGGCGGCGCGGGCGGGTGCCGCATGGGCCTCGATCTCGATCAGGCGAAGCTCGATCTCGCCGGCACGGACCGGATCGGGATGGGCCTCGCGCTCGGCCAGGAGGGCGGCGCGTTCCAGGTCGGCGGAGAGCACGTGGTCGATCGGGGTCTCGTCGCCGCCCGGCGCCTCCTGGGAGACCGCGCCGAGGCTCGCCCGGTTCGGCATCCGGATGGTGCCGTCGTCGGCCTGGGTCTCGCCCAGGATCAGGCGGAGCAGCGTCGACTTGCCGGTGCCGTTGCGGCCGACCATGCCGACGCGATGGCCGGCCGGGATGGCCGCCGAGGCGTGATCGAACAGCAGGCGCCCCTGCACCCGGTAGACGAGATCGTTGATGTGGAGCATGGTCGGCGCCCCTAATACACTCCTCCTCGATGGCCGAGAAGTCCTACCCGAAAGCCGAGGTCCAGAAGCTCCTGGACGCCCTCGAGGTCCATGCGACCGAGGTCGCCGGCGTCGCCGAGGAGGCGCAGAAGCGGGCGGCCAAGAACAGCTTCAAGGCCTACCAGCACTTCCGGAACAAGACCGGCGAGTTCGAGACTTTCTCGATCCTGATCGAAGGTCGCCTCGACCATCTCGAGGGCGGCGCCGATCCTCGTCTCCAGGGACACTTCGACGACCTGACCGCGGTCACCTACAAGCAGCTGATCAAGACCAGCATCAAGTTCCTCTGGGTGCTGGCGCAGGGCAACGAGCTGCCGCTCGGCACGCGCGAGGTCTTCGTCCAGGAACTGAAGACGCTCTACGACACCAAGAAGAAGCTGGCCGAGCCGCGATACGCGACGCGCCTCGACGACGACGCCAAGCGCAACCTGAACGTCGCCGAGGAGATCCTGACGGAGATCATCGACAAGGCGCCGAGCCTGCTGCAGTTCGGCGTGAAATGACGTCACCTCGCGCGAAGGGCGTCCTTCTGACGGTCGCCGCCGCCTGCGGGCTCAGCCTCGGCGGGCTTCTGGTTCGTCACGCCGAAGCCACGGCCTGGGAGATCGTCTTCTGGCGCTCGGTCACGATGAGCCTCGTGCTCGTCGTCTTCCTGGCGAGCCAGCATGGGCGGCGCCTCGTTCCGGTGATCGCCGGCACCGGCCGGGCCGGGATCCTCTGCGGCTGCTTCCTCGCCGGCACCTTCTTCTTCTTCGTGATGGCGGCACAGTCGACGACGATCGCCAACACGGTCGTGATCATGTCGACGACGCCGTTCTTCGCCGCGATCTTCGGCAAGCTTGTCCTCGGCGAGCCGGTCGGCCGGCGGACCTGGATCGCTCTCGCCGTCAGCGCCGTCGGTGTCACCATCATGTGCTGGGACTCGCTCGACACAGGCTCCGGCTTCGCCGGCAACCTCTACGCCCTCGGCCTCGCCGTCTGCTACGCCGGCCACCTGGTGACGTTGCGCGCGGTCGGCGGAAGCGTCGACATGGTGCCGTCGGTGCTGATCGCCGGCATCATCGCGATCCTGGTCGCGCTCCCCTTCGCCTGGCCGCTCGCGACCGATGGCCGCTCGATCGGGGTCGCGGTCATCATGGGCACGATCCAGGTTGGGTTGCCGCTGATCTTCGTGACCATGGCGGCGCGCTACCTCGCCGCGGCCGAGGTGGCGCTGCTGGCGATGCTGGAGGTCATCCTCGGGCCTGTCTGGGTCTGGCTCGCGCTCGGCGAGCAGCCGACCGTGCTGGCGCTGGCCGGCGGCGTGCTGGTGATCGGTGCGCTGCTCGGCAACACGATCGCGTCGTTCGGCTTGCGCGGCGCCTCGGACACAAGCACAGTCGCGCAAAAGGGAGGCGTTTCCGCATGAGTCTCGAGTCGGTGACGGAAGACCTTCGGCAGCGGGCCGGCCGCGCCCAGAGCCTTGGCTACAAGGTCAAGTTCGACGTCGGCGACGGCAGCTTCGTCCATTGGGACGGGACGTCGACGCCGCCGGTGATCACCAACGACGACGCGGATGCCGACACCACGATCACGATCGGCCTGGAAAACATGGAGAAGCTGCTGTCGGGCGACCTCGACCCGACCTTCGCCTATGCCACCGGCAAGATCAAAGTCGAGGGCTCGGTCGGCGTCGCGCTCAAGATGGCGTCGCTGCTCGGCGACTAGATTCGGCTCGAGACCAGATCCTCGAAGGCGCGGACGGACTCCACAGTTCCCCAGAGCCGCGGCGCACGCTCGGCGATACGTGCCTTCGCCTCCATGCGATAGCTCGCATCCGTGCCGAGACGCACCGCCTTCGCGACATAGTCGTCGAGCGAGGCCGCGACCAGGTCGTCGAGGCCCATTCGCCGGTAAAAGCCGTAGGTGAGCCGGCCGCGCAAGTAGCGCGACGGCATCGCCACCACCGGCTGGCCCATCGAGAAGCCTTCGAGGCTGGTCTTGCCGCCGGAGAACCCCGGGGTGTCGAGCACCACGTCGGCCAGCGCCTGCGCCCTGATGAAGTCGGCGCCCGACAGGCGCGGCAGGAAGCGGATGCGTTTCCCCGCACCGGGGAACGCGCGCTCCAGGCGGGCGACGATGCGCTCGCACCAGGGGAGCCGGTGGCCCTCGACGAAGTGCAGCACCGCGTGCCTGTCGCGCCCCAGGATCTCGCCGAGCACGCGATCGAAGGCCGGGTGCAGCTTGAACAGGCTCTGGGCACAGAAATAGGCATGGCCGTCGGCCGACATGCCGAGCCGCGATCGCTCGATGCCGGCGATATCGACCTTCTCCGGCTGCCAGTCGAGGAGCAGGAACGGCAGGCGAGCCAGGCCTTCCGTGTAGTCCGGCTCGGCACCGTCGCGGTCGAAGGCCTCGGCCGAGACGAACAAGTCGATCGTCTCGAGGCCGGTCGTCACCGGATGCCCCCAGGAGACCATCTGGAGGCGCGCCAAACGTGCATGTGCCAGGTAGTAGGTGAACGGATCCATGCCGATATCGGTGTAGAGCAGCGCGTCGAGCTTCGCCGCGGCGAGCAGTTCCCGCGCCTCCGCCAGGTTCTCGGGCAGCGTCACGACCTCGTCGGCGCTCGCCGCGATCGACCGCGAGACCGTGTCGTCGGCGGCCTCGGCGCGGACCACGACGACAGCGAACCGGTTGCGGTCGATGCCTGCGATCGTCCGCTTGAAAAGATGCCCGATCGTGTGATCGCGGAAATACGCGGAGATGAAGCCGAGCCGCGGCCGGCCGTCGTGGCGCCTCAGATCCGCGCTCGCGATCTCCGGCGCCGCATGCCTCCAGAGCCTGGCGACCGCCTCCTGCAGCGGCCGGTCGTCCTCGTCGTGATATGCGAGGTGGAAATTGGTCCAGTGGCCGTCGGCAAGGGGGTCCTCGACCCGGACCGATGCGCGCGACAGCGCCTCGACGCGGTGAAGGAAGCGGTGGCGCCACGCGGCAACTTCCTCGACCGTGTCCGGGATCGGCGGCAGCAGCGTCGCCTCGCGGAGGCGCCAGGCGCCGCGCGGTTCGATCGCGATCGCCGAGCGATAGGAGCGTGCCGCGCCGAAGGCATCTCCGGCGACATGCCGGGCACCGGCGAGGTTGAAGAGCGCCACCGTATCGCCCGGCGACAGCGCGACGGCACATCGGGTCAAGCGGATCGCGTCGCCGAGACGGGCTCCGTCGCGCCACAGATTGGCGAGGTTGACCAGCGCACCGCCGTGGCGGGGATCGCGGGCCAGCACTCGACGATAGCGGGCCTCGGCCTTGTCGTCGCGATTGGCGAGAGCGAAATGCGCCGCGGCGAGGCCGGGATCGAAGGCGATCGCCTGACGGAAGCGCCGCGACGCGCTGGCAAGATCGAGACGGGCTTCGACCACGCCGAGGTCGGTCAGGGTGTCGGCCCGCGCCTCGTGCCCGACCGCATGGATGAGCCTCGCCCGCGCGCGCGCCGCATCGCCCGCGGCGAAAGCGGCCTGAGCGTAGGTGCGCGCGACCTCGGAAGAGGTCCCGGCCATCGCGTCGGCGCGGCCGAGGATCGCCATGGCATCGGCCGGGGCGACCAGCTTGGCGAGCGCCAGGTAGGCCGGCGCCGATCCTGGCGCGCGGGCGATCGCATGACGCCAGGCGCGGCGGACCAGACCGGCGCGCGCGTCGTTCACGGACGCGGGAATCCGAACAGCCGCGCCGGATTGTCGACCAGGATTCGTGCCCGCTCGGCGGCATCCGGCACCGCCTCGGCGAGCCAGTCGACAAGGTCGCCGTCGTCCGGCACCGGCACCGCCTGCGGGTGCGGCCAGTTCGATCCCCAGAGGCAACGCTCGGGCGCAGCCGCCGCGAAGCGTCGTGCCAGCAGCGCCGCCTTCGGAAAGCGAGGGCCGCCCGGCTCGCCGACGTAAGGCCCGGATAGCTTCGCCCAGCCGCGCCCGCGATCGAGCAGCTTCAGAACCGCGGCGATGCCCGGATGGTTCTCGCCGTGCTCCGGCCGGATCAGGGAGAGATGGTCGATCGCGACATCGACCGGCAGCATCAGCAGCTTGTCGGCGACCTCGGCGAGCGTCTCCGGCTTCGACTGGACCTCCAGATGCCAGCCGCGATCGGCAAGCCGGGGCGCAAGCCGGGGCAGATGCTCCATCCGTAGCGCGCCTTCCAGCACCAGGTTGATCCGGACCGCGCGGAAGCCGAGCGCATGGAGCCGGTCGAGCTCGGAATCGGCGGCATCGGGCCGAATCAGCGCGACGCCGCGGAAGCGGTCGGGATGCGCCTTCAGCGCGTCCTCGGTCGCGCGCAGATCCTCGGCATAGACGTTGGAGGCGACCAGCACCGCCCGCGATACGCCGATCGCCTCGTGCACCCGGATCAGCCGGGCAGCGTCGATTCCAGGCGGCGGCGTATAGGCGCGGTCCGGAAAGAACGGATAGCGGTCCGGCGGCGCGAAGACATGCACGTGGCAGTCGGTGGCGCCTGCAGGCGGCATCGCCCTGGGCCGGCGCGGGGCGTCCTTGGGCGGAAGAACGGTCTCGGTCATCTCAAGGCGGAGACTCTAACAGAGTCGACGAAGTTGGTTCGGCTCGTTATGTCTCCGCGCGACATGACCGAAACCGCCTTCCTCTTCCTCAAGGGTCTGGTGCTCGGCCTCTCGATCGCGGCACCGGTCGGACCGATCGGTCTGCTGTGCATCCGCCGCTCGCTCGAATCCGGGTTCTGGCCGGGCGTCGCCGGCGGGCTCGGCACGGCAGTCGCCGACGCGGTCTACGCGGCGATCGCAGCCTTCGGACTCACCGCCGTGTCGAGCCTGCTGCTCGAGGCGCAGGACGTGCTCTCGATCGTCGGCGGTGCGGCGCTGGTCTGGCTCGGCTGGGTCGCGATGACCGGCAAGCCGCCGGAGAAGGCCGCCGACGCGCCGATGACCCGATCCCTCTGGCCGACTTTCGCCAGCACCTTCTTCCTGACCATGGCCAACCCGGCGACGATCCTGACCTTCGCGGCGATCTTCGCCGGCCTCGGCCTTGCCGCGGTCGACACCGCCGCCGGCGCCGCGGTGCTGGTCGCCGGCGTGTTCCTGGGCTCGCTCGGCTGGTGGGCGATCCTGTCAGGGGCCGTCACGCTGCTGCGCCAGAAGATCTCCGACACGGTCGTCCTCTGGATCAACCGGGCGTCGGGCGCGGCGCTCGCCGGCTTCGGTGCGACCCTCCTTGCCGGCCTGATCTGATGTGAGCGGCGAGACCGGATATCTCGCCGCCGAAGGCTTCGAGGCGCAGCTCGCTCACGAGCTCGGGCCCGACGCCGTCGCTCATGGCAGGCTTTTCCTCGCTCCCGGCCCGCCGCGCGCGGCCGCCTGGGCAATCAACACCTGGCACGATCCGCAGCGCATTCCGATTGCCTCGATCGGCGACGGCGCCAAGGCGTTGCGCGCGATCCAGCGCAACTGGGCGCTCTACTCGGTCGTGCACCACGGTCGCGCCAAGCTGATCCAGGAACGCCTCCCCTCGGTCTCGGCGAAGCCGCTGGTCTTCCCGGCCGAGGCGCCGACCGCGCCGCTCGGATCCTGGACTCTTCTCGACGAGGGCACCGTGCTGGCGTCACGGAGCTGCTCCAGCCCCTTCCCCAACGGCGAAGTCCGCTTCGTCGAGGACAAGGAAGGTCCGCCCAACCGCGCCTATCTCAAGCTCTGGGAAGCGCTGACCCTGATTCGGCGGAAGCCGGCGCCGGGTTCGCTCTGCCTCGATCTCGGCGCCAGCCCCGGCGGCTGGACCTGGGTCCTGGCGAAACTGGGCGCGCGCGTGATCGCGGTCGACAAGGCGCCGCTCGATCCGGCGATCGCGGCGATGCCCGGCGTCGAGCAGCGCCGGCAGAGCGCTTTTGCGCTCGAGCCCGGTGAGGTCGATCCGATCGACTGGCTCTTCTCCGACATCGTCTGCTATCCGGAGCGGCTGCTGCGACTGGCCGAGCGCTGGATCGCCTCCGGGCGGGTGCGCAACTTCGTCTGCACGATCAAGTTCCAGGGCGAGACCGACCACGAGACCGCACGCCGCTTCGCCCAGATTCCTGGCTCGCGGGTGATGCACTTGCACCACAACAAGCATGAGCTAACGTGGTTCAAACTCCAGGAGCCGTGATGCGCGCGATCCTCCGCCTGCTGCTTGTCCTGACGCTGGTCCTGACCGCCGGAGCGGCGGCAGCCATCGAGCGCCCCCTGCTCTTCTCCTACGAGGCGACGTCGAGCCAGCTCGGCCTGACCAGGCTCCGCGACGGCTCGTATGCCGATCGGGCCGCCTTCACCGCCAAGGTGAAGGAGGAGCTGCTGCCCGACATCCTGCGCGCCGTCGGCGTCGACCCGTCGAAGGTGCGGACCGAGCTCACGCCCGGCGGCTACCTGCTCCGCACCAACGCCTCGCTGCAGTCGCGCATCTGGATCGATGATGCCCATGCCGGCCGGATCGCCGCAGCGCTGGGCTACGTCTTCCGCCAGTCGAGCGTGCTGGTCTCCGACCTCGGCGACGCCAAGGGCGGCACCGGCCTCGTGGTCGTCAGCTTTCCCAGGGGGACGCTGACCGCAGCGATGGCGCATCGCTTCTTCGAGCACGCGGCCGACGTGCACAAAGGTCTCGGCGGCGGCTACACCGCCTTCGGCGACCAGATGATCTTCCTCAACGTCCGCGACGACGCCGGCAAGCCCTACAGCGAGCTCAGCGACCGCGACTTCGCCCGCGGGCTGCGCCCGGCGGCGATGAGCTTCAAAGGCGCGAAGGCCAAGGTCGCCCGCGTCGGCCAGGCCAAGGCGCAGTTCGTCGGCAATTCCTGGAGCCGGAAGCCGAACGGCGAGGACTACGCGGCGATCCTCGGCGACGCGCAGGTCGCGCGGCTCAAGCCGCTGCAGGAGCGCCACACCGCGATGCTGATGGACGCGGCCGAGCGCTGGGGGTGGAAGTGATGCGCTTTCTCTCGCTCTGCCTCGCCCTCGTCCTCGCGCTGCCGGCGACGGCAGCCGAGATCAAGCCGGCGGTGCTCTATGCGGTCGGCCAGAAGTTTGACAAGAGCTTCAACGAGGCGGCCTACGAAGGCTCGCAGCGCTTCAAGGCGGCGGCCGGCGGCGACGTCATGGAGTTCGAGCCGACCAGCCCGGCGCAGTTCGAGCAGGGCGTCGCGGCGCTTGCCAGGCGCGGGGCCACCGACATCGTCGCGGTCGGCTTCTACTATGCGCAGCCGATGGCGCAGGTGGCACCGAAGCACCCGAGCATCCGCTTCACGCTGATCGACGCCCAGGCCGACCAGCCGAACGTGCGCTCGATCGTCTTCAAGGAGCACGAGGGCGCCTTCCTCGCCGGCATGCTGGCGGCGCTGGCCGCTCCCTCCGGCCGCATCGGCTTCGTCGGCGCCATGGACATCCCGCTGATCCGCAAGTTCGCGGTCGGATACGAGGAAGGGGCGAAGCACGCGCGCCCCGATGTGTTGGTGCTGCTCAACTTCATCGGCAACACGCCCGCCGCCTTCTCCGATCCGACGGCCGGCAAGGAACTGGCGCGGAGCCAGATCGAGCGCGGCGCCCAGGTGATCTTCGCCGGTGCCGGCACCTCGAACTTCGGCGTGTTCCAGGCCGCGGTCGATCTGCAGCGCCTCGCGATCGGCGTCGACTCCAACCAGAACGGCCTGCATCCGGGAACGATCCTGACCTCGCAGCTGAAACGGGTCGACCTCGCGGTCGAGCAGAGTTTCCGGGCCGCCCGCGACGGCAATTGGAAGCCCGGCCGGGTCGAGCTGGGTCTCGCCGAGGACGGCGTCGGCCTCGCCTTCGACGCCAACAACGCGTCGCTGGTGCGGCCCGAGTGGCGCCGTCAGGTCGACGCGGCGCGCGCCGACATCATCGCCGGCCGGATCAAGGTCACGGATTTCACCAGGAAGTAACCCGGCGCCGAAAGGCGCCGGGTCTCAGATGCAGACGGTCTTGAGCGGCGGGAAGCCGTTGAAGCCGACCGACGAGTAGGCCGAGGTATAGGCGCCGGTCGAGAGGATCAGCACCTTGTCGCCGGGCTTGATCGCCAGCGGCAGCTGAAGATCGGACTTCTCATAGAGCGTATCGACGGAATCGCAGCTGGGACCCGCGAGGACGACCGGGCCGGTCGGCCCCCCGTCATGCGGCGTGAGGATCCGGTACTTGATCGCTTCCTCGATGGTCTCGGCCAATCCCGAAAACTTGCCGATATCGAGATAGACCCAGCGATTCTCGTCGCCGATGTCCTTCTTCGAGACCAGCACGACCT
>CAZDGR010000089.1:0-12408 GCA_964504845.1 uncultured Rhizobium sp.
GGATTGGAATTGGAAGGGTAGCGGCTTTGCCTCAATCGGCAAGCGCGGCGTCGATCAGCGCGCCGGCGCCACGGCGCCCGTCGGCGGCGGCGTGGTTGTCGCCGGCGACCTGGGCCAGCACCGTGGCCCCTTCCATCAGCATGTGGATCTGGCCGGCGAGTTGTCCGGGATCGCTCGCACCGGCTTCGCTCGCGACGCGTTCGAGGATGCGCCGGACTTCGCGCTTGTGCGCGCCCGCCGCCTGATGAACCGGATCCTCGGTCGGTGCATGCTCGGCGGCCGCGTTGATGAAGAGGCACCCGTGGAAGTCGCGGCTCTTGAACCACGCCTCCAGGATGTCGAAGACGGCGAGCAGGCGATCGCGACCGGTCTTGCCGCGGCGATCGATCTCGGACTCGAACCAGGCGCGGAACAGCCGGTCGCGCTCGGCGAGGCACGCCAGGATCAGCGCATCCTTGGAGCCGAAATGTTTGTATAGGGTCATCTTGGCGATGCCGGCTTCCGCCAGCAGCTTGTCGATGCCGGTCGCGTGAAAGCCGTTACGGTAGAAAAGACGCAGCGCCGTCTCGATCAGCTGTGTGCGCCGCTGCGACTCCGCCATCCGACCGACTCCTGCCGTCCCTCGCTTGAGAGTAGCGCCGGCCCGCGGCGCCGGAGAAGCCTGCTACGTCAGCGGTCGTTCCGTCACGGAAATAACGCTGGACGGGTCACACCCCGGGCTTCATGATCCCGGCCGATCCGCTGCCATTGGTTCTTGGCCATGGTGGTTCACGAAGGTGGCAGTGGAAGCCAGTGGTGTGCGCCGTTCCGTTCGATGGTTCCGATAGCCGCGACATTCGTCTCAATGACCCGTCATTGCCAATGTCGCCGTACCTGATCCTGACAATCCGGTCGACCGCTTCCTGCCGGTCCGCTTTGCCAGTCCAAAGGCATTGCGGCTCGTCGCGCCACGGCATGAGCCTGCCTTCGCGAAAGCGGGGCGATCGATCCTGAGGATTGGAAAGATGTCGACCGGGCTGTTTGTCGGAAACCTCCCCTACACCATGACTTCCGAAGACCTGAAAGAGACCTTCGGGCCGTTCGGCCCGGTCGTCTCGGCGAAGGTCATCACTGATCGCGAGACCGGCCGCTCCCGCGGCTTCGGGTTCGTCGAGCTGCAGACGCCGGACGCCTGCCAGCGCGCCGTGCGCGAGCTGAACGGTGCCGATCTCGGTGGCCGCGCCGCCACGGTGCGCGTCGCCGAAGACCGTCCGCCGGGCGGTGGCGGCGGTGGCCGAGGCATGGGCGGCGGCGACCGCGGCCCGCGCGCTCCGCGCTGGTAGTTCTCGTCCAGTCGTTCTAGGGCTCGCCCCTCCCGCTTGGCGGCGGGAGGGGCGGTGCCTTGCTTGCCCGGACGGGCCCGGCGTCAGCCGGGCCGGTAGCCGGGTTTTTCTTTTGCCGGCCCTTTCGCCTACCATCTTGCTTGTCGATCTCGGCCCGGCCGACTATTGGACGAGATGGGTGCGAGGAGGGGGCTTCGATGAAATACACGCCCGGCCCGTGGAAGATGCGGCCGAACGGCGACATGAGCTCGGCGCCGCGCGGCGGCAAGGCCGTCTCGGTCTGCTCGATTTCCTGGGGCATGTCGGCGTCCGACGACAAGCCGGGCAACGCCCGCCTGATCCAGACCGCGCCGCAGATGAGCGAGGCGCTGGACGAGCTGATGCTGCTGGTCACGACGCCGACGGTCAGCCAGGCGATCCTCGGAAACTCGAAGCTCCTGCCCAAGGCCAAGCAGATCATCGAGAACGCCAAGATCGTGCTCGAGGCGGCGACCGGCGAGCCGCAGGCGGTGTGGCCGCGCGTCGATCACGCCAAGCCCAAGCTCGAATAGCGGGATGCGCCTCGACCAGTACCTGGCGCTGATCGGCGACTCGAAGGTCGAGGAGTGGCGCCTGATCACGCGCCCGACCTTCAAGCACCACTTCGCCCGGTCGACCGACGAGAAGGGCGAGGAAGTCTCGGTCGAGGTCGACGAGCATAAGGTCGTGATGTCGTTCGCGCCCAACATCCGCATCACGCTGGCCTACGGCCTCGTCGCGGACTCGCATTACAAGATCGACAGCAAGCACAAGCTCGGCCTGCTGAACGCGCGCTCGGAATTCGTCGACTGCTTCTACGACAACATCCTGGTGCACCGCGAGACGGTGGTCCGCGTCGCACGCCAGCGCTGCGTCCTGCCCGAGCCCGCCGACTGGACCGAGAGCCCGATCAAGGTGCCGAGGCGGAAGGCGCGCTTCGCTAAGCTCATCCACGTCCTCGCCGGCCCGCTGACGGAGTTCGACGAGTATTTCAAGGAGGCCGGGATGGTCGAGGTCGAAGCGCCCTGGCCGTAAAGGCCGGATGCTCAGAGCTTGGCGAGGATGCCCGAGAGCTGCGAGAGGCCGAACAGCAGGGCCAGGCCGCCGAGCAGGACCACGCCCAGAAGGACGACATACTTGGCGAGCGCCGTCTCGGGCTTGGCGCCCTTCTTGGGGCCGCCGCCCTTGAAGTCGACATCGGCCTTCGGCGCGGGCGCCGCGGCCTTCGGCTCCTCCTTGGGCGGAGGCGCCTTCCGTTCGGCCTGGGGCTTGGTGGTGTCGTAGATGACGATCTCTTTCCCCTTGTTGGTCTTGGGGTCGAAATCGTCCTTGATGACCTTGATCGCCTCGAACCGCTTCTCGCCATAGAGCTGCTTGGCGGTATCGATCGCCGGCTCACGCTGCTGGTAGGTGGAGTCGATCTGCCAGACCCCGCCCTTCAGCGTGTGGACCTCGAAATTGGTCGGCATTCCGCCACATCCCCCGCGCGAAACCGTCTCGTCTTGTGGATATTTACAGAAATTTCCAGCAAATTCAAGACGAGACGGCTTAGTCTTCGCGTTTTCGATGAGCCAGTATTGCCTCAGGCGCCCGGACGCCAGGGAACGCAGGTCTGCTGCTGCTCGCCCAAGCCCGCGATCCCGAGGCGCATGACGTCGCCGGCCTTGAGATACCAGGGCTGCGGCTTCTGGCCCATGCCGACGCCGGGCGGGGTCCCGGTCGAGATGACGTCGCCGGCCCGGAGCGTCATGAACTTGCTGCAGTAGCTGACGATGTTCTTCACGCCGAAGATCATCGTCTTGGTGCTGCCGTTCTGCACGCGCTTGCCGTTGACCTCGAGCCACATGTCGAGGTTCTGCACGTCGGCGATCTCGTCGGTGGTGACGAGCCAGGGGCCGAGCGGGCCGAAGGTGTCGCAGCCCTTGCCCTTGTCCCAGGTGCCGGAACGCTCGATCTGGAACTCGCGCTCGGAGACGTCGTTGCAGACGGCGAAGCCGGCGACGTAGTCGAGCGCCCGCTCCTCGCTGACATGCTGCGCGGTCGAGCCGATGACGATGGCGAGCTCGACTTCCCAGTCGGTCTTCTTCGAATCCTTGGGGATCACCACCGGGTCATTCGGACCGGAGATCGCGGTGTCCGCCTTGATGAAGATGATCGGCTCCTTCGGGATCGGCGCGCCGGTCTCGGCGGCGTGATCCGAATAGTTGAGGCCGATGCAGAGGAACTTGCCGATGCGGCCGACGCAGGGGCCGAGCCGCGGCTTGCCCTCGACGAGCGGCAGTGATTCCGCGTCGAGGTTGCGCAGCCGATCGAGGCCGCGGGGGCCGAGCGCGCTGCCCTTGAGGTCGGCGATCTGGCCCGAGAGATCACGGATGCGACCCGAGCGATCCAAGAGACCGGGCTTCTCCTGGCCCGGCGGGCCATAGCGCAACAGCTTCATCGGCGTTTCCTTTGGAGGGGGCGAAAGAGGCTGCGGACCTTACCGGCCTGCCCGCTCGCGGCGCAAGCCGGTCGCGCCGTGGCCATTCCGTCGAGAGAAACGACCCGTTCAGCCCTTCGGCGGGGGGCGGCGAAGCGCGTCCGGCATCGAGGTTCTGAGATTGGCGATGAACAGCCGGATCAAGGCCCTGAGAAACGGATCGGCAGTCTTGAGCTTGTACCTGAACACGCGTTCGCTGATGACCGTTACCGTCGTGTTCTCGATGGCGACCGCGCTCGCCGTGCGGGGACCACCGTCGATCACCGCCATCTCGCCGAAGATGCCGCCAGGCCCGATGCGGGCGAAGGGCATACGCCTTCCGTCCACGAGACGGTCGAGCTCGACACGTCCATCGTCGACCAGGTACGCACGCCGGCCGGACTGACCTTCCTCGAAGATCACCGTCCCCTTGGCGAAGAACTGAGACGTGTAGTCGAGCGCGTCCATCGGGCTATTCAGCCCCGCGCCGTGCATTGCCGCAAGCCTGATCGCCGCTGACGACGACGGCGGAACCCACCGACAGCCCGAGGTCGCGGTCGGCGCGGCCGCGATTGACCGAGATCTCGGCCAAGCCGTTGGCGTTCTCGTACCAGAACGCCTGGCCGGGGGCGGCATCGGAGAAGGTGCGCTGCCGGGCGAGGCATCGGCCGCCGACATCGAGGCCCGTCCCGGCGCCGAGTGTAGCCGCACGAAGCCCGGTCATCGCGTTGCCGTAGTGGTCGAGATAGACGATTTCGGCCAGATCGTCGGGCCAGCCCGCGGCGGTGCTGGTGAGGCCATGGCCCGGCGTCATCGCGACCGGCGATCCGGATGCCAGCCGTGCCGCCACCGGTGCGAAGAGATCGCGGCCGTGAAACGACGCCGATAGCCGCTCGGGTCGCCAGTCGACCAGACGAACGTGGCGATCACGCGCTCTCCTCCACACGAGCTCGAAGAGGCCGTTGTCGGGTCCGACGAAGCGCCGTCCGTCGGCTTCGACGACTACGGGCCGCCGGTCGCCGCCGACACCCGGATCGACGATCGCGAGGAAAACCGCTGGTGGCGGGAACTCGACAGCGTATGCGGCAAGCAGATAGGCCGAGCGACACGGATCGAACATCGGCGCGTCGGCGAACAGGTCGACGACCGGAACACCGGGTGCTTCGCGGTGAAGCACCGCCTTCATCTGCCCGACATAGGGTCCGTCGAGCCCGAAGTCGGTGAACAGCACGATCATCCGGCGAGTGTCGCCTTGAGCCCGTCGACCAGCGCGGTTTCGGCCTTGATGCCGAGCGCCTTGATCGCGTGCGACGGATCGCCGAGCGAGACGCGCGCATCGCCGACGCGGGCTGGCCCGTGGGTGAGCGGCACGGTGCGGCCGGCAGCCGACATCAGGACCCTGGCGAGATCGATGATCGACGTCTCCTTGCCGGTGCAGACGTTGAAGACCCTGGGCACCGCGGTCGAGGTCGCCATCGCGGCAAGCAGATGGCGGACCACGTCGGCGACGAAGATGAAGTCGCGCGTCTGCAGCCCGTCGCCCTGGATGCCGATCTCGCGGCCGTCGCGAAGCCGGTCGGCGAAGATCGAGATGACGCCCGAATAGGGCGACTTCGGGTCCTGGCGCGGGCCATAGACGTTGAAGAAGCGCATGCCGGTGGTCGGCACGCCGTGGACCACGCCGGCGACGCGGGCATGCAGCTCGCTGCCGAGCTTGTCGGCGCCGTAGGCGGTCAGCGGCCGGGTCGGCGACGTTTCCTTGAGCGGCGAGTCCGGCGCGTCGCCGTAGGTCGCGGCCGAGGACGCATAGACCACAGGGATCGGCTTTCCGCCATTCGCCCGGCGGGCCGCGTCGAGGACCGCGATCGTGCCCGTCAGGTTAGCGCGGTGGGTTCCGAGCCAGTCCTCGTTGGAGCGCTGCACCGAGGCGATCGCCGCCAGGTGGAAGCAGCCGGCGGCGCCCTCCATCGCCCCGGCGACCGCGCCCGCGTCGGCGACGTCGCCCTCGATCAGCCGGACCTTGGCCGGAAGGTTGGCCTTCTTGCCGGTCGAGAGGTCGTCGATCACCACCGCCTCGTCGCCCCGCGCCAGCAGCGCATCGACGAGATGGGAGCCGATGAAGCCTGCTCCCCCGGTCACCAGATACCGTGCCACGCCCGTCTCTCCTGAAATCCCTGGGTGTCGCGGCCAAGGTATCCGGTGTTGACGGTTCCGGGAACCGCCTCTAGGGTCTGCCCGTCATGCCCGCGAACGGACAGGTCCTGAAGCTGCGACTTACGACCCCGGCACTCTAGAAGAGGCCGGGACATCGTCGTTCGTCGTCTTCACACCTCCGTCGGAAAGCACGAGCCATGACTCCGTTTCCCAAGCTGCCCCACCAGAAATACCGTCCGTTCCAGCCGGTCGACCTGCCCGATCGCCGCTGGCCGGCCCGCGTGATCGAGAAGGCGCCGATCTGGTGCTCGGTCGACCTCCGCGACGGCAACCAGGCGCTGATCGAGCCGATGGGGCCCGAGCGCAAGCGCCGCATGTTCGAGCTCCTGGTCCGCATGGGCTTCAAGGAGATCGAGGTCGGCTTCCCCTCGGCCTCGCAGACCGACTTCGACTTCGTGCGCGAGATCATCGAGAAGAAGCTGATTCCCGACGACGTCACCATCCAGGTCCTGACCCAGGCGCGCGAGGAGCTGATCCGCCGCACTTTCGAGTCCATCAAAGGGGCGAAGCGGGCGATCCTGCACCTCTACAACTCGACCTCGACGCTTCAGCGCCGCGTCGTCTTCGGGCTCGACCGTCAGGGTATCATCGACATCGCGGTCAACGGCGCGAAGCTGGTGCGCCAGCTCGCCGACGAGGCCGAGCGCGCCGGCACCAGGATCGTCATGCAGTATTCGCCGGAGAGCTTCACCGGCACCGAGCTCGACTTCGCCAAGGAAGTCTGCGAGCAGGTCGCCGCGGTGTGGAAGCCGACGAAGGACAACAAGATCATCTTCAACCTGCCGGCGACCGTCGAGATGTCGACGCCGAACGTCTATGCCGACCAGATCGAGTGGTTCTCGCGCAACGTGAAGGACCGCGACAAGATCATCCTGTCGCTGCATCCGCATAACGACCGGGGCACCGGCGTCGCCGCGGCCGAGCTCGGCGTCATGGCCGGCGCCGACCGCATCGAGGGCACGCTGTTCGGGAACGGCGAGCGCACCGGCAACGTCGACGTGGTGAACCTGGCGCTCAACATGTACAGCCAGGGCATCGATCCCGAGCTGGCCGTCGGCGACATCGACGAGATGAAGGCGACGGTCGAGTACTGCAACCAGCTGCCGGTGCATCCGCGCCATCCCTATGCCGGCGAGCTGGTGTTCACCGCGTTCTCAGGATCGCACCAGGATGCGATCAAGAAAGGCTTCGCGGCCCTGGAGAAGAGCAACTCCGGCATCTGGGAAGTGCCCTACCTGCCGATCGACCCGAAGGATCTCGGGCGCGACTACCAGGCGGTGATCCGGATCAACAGCCAGTCCGGCAAAGGCGGCATCGCCTATGTGATGGACCAGGACTACGGCTTCGATCTGCCGCGCAAGCTGCAGATCGAGTTCAGCCAGGTGATCCAGGGCATCGCCGACCTGACCGGCAAGGAGATCCAGCCGGAGATGATCAAGCAGGCGTTCGACAAGGAGTACCTCTCGGAGGAGGAACTTGCGTTCGTCGAGCATCGAACGGTGCCGGGCGCCAAGGGCGGCGGACGGAACCTGGACGCGACGATCCGCGTGAACGGCAAGGAGCGTGAGGTCCGGGGCACCGGCAACGGCCCGATCGACGCCTTCGTCGATGCGCTTTCCAAGAGCCTCGGCGTCTCCATCAAGGTGCTCGACTATCGCGAGCACGCCCAGGGCGGCGGGGCCGACGCGACCGCGGTCGCCTATGTCGAGGCCAAGATCGGCGACAAGCCGCCGCTCTTCGGCGTCGGCGTCGATCCCAACATCGTCGCGGCGTCTCTCCGCGCGGTGGTGAGCGCGGTCAGCCGGGCGCAGCGCTCACGCTAGCGCGCGGATCGCTCCGGCGATCGACAAGAGAAGCAGCAGGACGAGCACCGCCTTCCGGAAGAGGGCGGGCTCGGTCCTGATGTAGCCGCGGCTGCCGATCGCGATTCCGATCAGCAGCACCGGCAGCAGCACCAGCGCCGCAAGGAAGGTTCCGGTCGTGACCAGCCCCTGGGTCGCGCCCAAGGCCAGCGCATAGGTGTCGGTCGCGAGGAAGAAGGCGACCAGTGAGGCGCGGACCGCAGCGGTGCCGGCCGGCGACGACAGGTAGAACAGAACGACCGGCGGACCGCCGATGCCGAGGCTGCCGTTCAGCAGGCCGACGGCGGTCCCGGTCGCGAAGGTCGCGCCCGTTCCCGGCATCTCCTTCAACGCGAAGCCGCGCCAGAGCAGGATCGTCGTGGTCGCTACCAGAACGGCGATGGCGAGCCGGATCGGCGTCTCGGGCAGGCTCGCCAGCAGATAGACGCCGAAGGGCGTCGCGACCAGCGCGCCTAGGATCAGCGGGGCAAGCGATCGCCAGTCCACCTGGCGCCAGACGCCCGGCAGCATGTGGATGCTGGCGGCGACCTCCAGCACGAAGACGATCGGGATCGCGGTCGCCGGCGGCAGCACCAGCGACAGGCCGGACACCGCCAGCATCGAGAAGCCGAAGCCGGAGTATCCGCGGATGATCGCGGCGATCAGCAGCGTTGCGATGACGATCGCAGCCATCACCGGCGACAGCGTCTGCAGGTCGAGAAGGGCGGCGAGGCGGTCGAGCATCGGAGGTACGGACGCTAGCGCGGCAAAGGATCGCTTGCCCAGGGGCAGGGTAGCGCTGTACGTCCAGGCCCATGTCAGAGACCTCGGACAACGATGCCGACGGACGTTCGCCCTGGGCCGGGCTGCAAGGCATCGCCTTCGCCGAGGTGCGGCCGGCAGGCCATCCGATCTCCGGCACTGTCACCGTTCCCGGCAGCAAGAGCTTCACCAACCGCGCCCTGATCCTCGCCGGCGCCGCCGAGGGAGTCTCGACACTGACCGGCCTGCTCCGCAGCGACGATTCCTACTGGTGCATCGACGCGCTGAAGCGCCTTGGCGTCGGCGTCGAGGTCGAAGGGACGACGGCGCGTATCGACGGATCCGGCACGCGCTGGCCGGCGAAGTCGGCCGATCTGTTCATCGGCTCGGCCGGTACCGTCGGCCGTTTCCTTCCAGGCGTGCTCGCAGCCGCGCCGGAGGGTCGCTACCGCGTTGCCGCCAGTCGGCAGCTGATGCGCCGTCCGGTCTCTCCTCTGATCGACGCGCTCGCGACGCTGGGCGCCGAGATTTCCCATGAGGGCCAGCCCGGCGGCTTCCCGATGACGGTGTCCGCCCGCGGGCTCGAGGGCGGCAAGCTTGTCATGTCGGGCAAGGTGTCGAGCCAGTTCATCTCTGGAGCGTTGATCGCGGCTCCTCTCGCCAAGGCACCGGTCGACCTCGAGGTCGTCGATCACATCGTCCAGTCGGACTACGTCCGGATGACGCTCGATGCGATGGAGGCCTTCGGGGCCGAGGTGGTGCATGACGAGGCGCTGACACGTTTCCAGGCAAGGCCTCAGCGCTATCGGGGCGGTGGCTTCGCGATCGAGGCGGATGCCTCGACCACCACCTACTTCCTGGCGCTGGCGGCGGCGACCCGCGGCCGTATCGTCATCGACAATATCGGCACCGCGACGCGGCAGCCCGATCTTCGCCTGATCGACGTGCTGGAGCGGATGGGCTGCAAGGTCGAGCGCGAAGCCGGCCGGGTCACGGTCGTCGGGCCGGAGCGACTGAAGGGCGGCTTCAGCGTCGACATGAAGCCGATGTCGGATGCGACCCTGACCTTGGCGGCGCTTGCGCCCTTCGCCGACGCGCCGATCGCGATCGAAGGGGTCGCTCATATCCGCAAGCACGAGAGCGACCGGATATCGGTCATGGCGAAAGCGCTCGCCGATCTCGGCATCGGTGTCGACGAGCGGGCGGACGGGCTGGTGGTGCGGCCGGGTGCGCCGCGTTTCGCCGAGCTCGAGACCCACGACGATCACCGGGTCGCGATGTCGCTGGCGGTGCTGGCGGCGGCGGGCGAAGGCGCCAGGCTCGCCGATCCCGGCTGCGTCTCGAAGACCTGCCCGGTCTTCTTCGAGGAGATCGGGAAGCTCGGCGTGCCCGTCGAGCTTTTCTAAGGGCGAGCTTTTCTAGAGGCGAGCTCTTTTAGCGGTTGTAGACCCGCATCGCGCGGTCGACACGCACGGTCAGGTCGGCATTGGCGACCGGCTTCACCAGGAAGCCGTCGACGCTCAGGTCCTTCGCCTTCATCACGACCTCGCGTTCCGTATGCGAGGTCAGGAACAGGACCGGCGTGCGCAAGCTGCCGCTGTTCTTCTGGCGCACCCACTTCACGAAGGCGAGGCCGTTGGTCGGCGTCATGTTGATGTCGCAGATGATCAGGTCCGGCACGCGCGCGAGGAACTGCTCCTTCGCCGCCTCACCGTTCGCCGCCTCGGTGATCGCGCCGAAACCAAGCGCCCGCAGCATCAGCCGCACGGAGTCGCGCACCGCCTCCTGATCGTCGACGATCAGCACGGTGAAGTTCTTGTAGCGATCGGCCGAGGCGGGTTGGTCGGACACGGCGGTGAAGTCTATGGGGCGAGGGAGAGCGCTTCAAGCAAGCGCCTCACTCCGCAGGCTCCGGCAATGCGGCGATCGCCTGGGCCAGTGCCCGAGCCTCGGCCGGTAGGTCGATCGACGATGCGGCGGTCCAGTCAGCGCCGGCTACCGCCTTCTCGAACGCCTGTGCGGCACGGCCGAGCCGCGTCGCGCCGGCGCTGAACGCGGCACCTTTGAGGGCGTGGGCCTGGCCTTGGGCCACGGCCGCATCGCGCGCCGCGGCTGCGGCCATCGTTTCGGCCGCGAGCGTCTGGGCCTGCCCGGCGAAGCGTCGAAGCATCCGGATCAGCTCGATGGTCATGCCGCCGGCGATCGACTCCAGCTCCTCGAGATCGAGGACGGGGGCTTCGGATGCTGCCTCGGGAGCGGCGATGCCGACCGGCCCGACGAGGGCAGCGACCAGCGCCTGGGGGCTCGACGGCCACGGACAGGCGACGTCGATGCCCTCGGCCGGGGGGCCGGCGGCGAGGATCACCAGTCGCACGTCGAAAAGCAGCGGCGAGGTTCGGATCGCCCGGGCGAGAACCGGTCCGGTGCCGTCGTCGATACGCTCGCCGAGGATCGCTGCATCGAAAGGTGAATCGGCGCCCTCGAGCAGATCGAGCGCCTCATGCAGGGCGGATGCGGTCGCGGCAGTGGCTCCGAGACCGACCAGCATGCCGGCGACCGTCGCGGCCCGGCCGGCATCGCCATCGACGACGAGCACGCGGCGCCCCGCCAGGGCCTGAGATTTGGCGTTCATCGGCCGTCCATCGCCATGTTATACTATGCGTCTCGATCGATCATGGGGTCTTGAGATGCTGAACCGCCGCCACGCGCTTCGACTCTCCACCAGCGTCTTGGCGCTCGCCGCCTTCGGGCTCGGGGAAGCCAAGGCAGCGCCCGCCCGTGTCGCGCTTGAAGAGTTTCACCGCGAGCCGGACATGCCCGGCGTCGAGTACTCGACCAAGGCGAGGAAGCTCGCGGGGCAGCGCATCCGGGTCGAAGGCTTCCTTGCGCCGCATGCCGGCAATCGCGCCGCGCCGTTCCTGGTGCTCTCGGGCCAGCCGATGGTGGGCTGCCCGCATTGCCTGGGCTCGGCCGATCTGCCGGGCGACAGCCTCGTCGCCTACTTCTCTCGCTCGCTCGGCATGGCCGATACCGGAATTCCGGTCGCGATCGAGGGCGTGCTCGACCTGGGCTCGCGCACCGACGCGCAGACCGGATTCGTCTCCACCGTCCGTCTGTTCGACGCCAAGCTCGTCAGCTGAAAATTCGCGCCGCCGTCCGTCGGCGGTGCGGGCTTGACAGATTGGTAAGTTGTGGCTTACGGTAAGTAATGACTTACCGATCTTCCGCGTTCACGGCCCTCGGCGATCCGACCCGGATGCAGGTTCTCGAAAGACTCCGATCCGGGCCGCTCGCGGTCGGCGAGATCGCCCGCAACCTCCCGGTCAGCCGGCCTGCCGTATCCCAGCATCTGAAGGTGCTGAAGGTGGCGGGGCTGGTGATCGACCATGCCGAAGGAACGCGGCGCGTCTACCAGATCGATCCGCATGGGCTCGGGCAGATCCGCCGCTGGCTGGATCAGTTCTGGGACGAGGCGCTGGGCGCCTTCAAGGCCGAGGCCGAGAGGAAATCATGAGTGCGACAATCAGGCCGGCGCCGGTGCGCCGCGGCGTCAGGGTGAAGGCGACGCCGGAGCGCGCCTTCGAGGTCTTCACTGCGCAGTTCGGCCGCTGGTGGCCGAGGAGCCATCACATCGGCAAGTCGCCGATGTCGGGCGGCGTGATCGAGCCCAGGGTTGGCGGGCGCTGGTACGAGACCTGCGAGGACGGCAGCCAATGCGACTGGGGAAAGGTCCTGGTTTGGGAGCCGCCGCGCCGCCTCGTGCTCGCCTGGCACCTCAGCGCCAGCTTCCAGT
>CAZDGR010000090.1:0-3963 GCA_964504845.1 uncultured Rhizobium sp.
GCGTCGCCGCCAAGGGCACCAAGGGTGCCGTGGTCGAGGTCAACGCCGAGACCGATTTCGTCGCCCGCAACGACAAGTTCCAGGACTTCGTCAAGGCGGCGACCGAGATTGCGCTCGATGCCGGCGGCGACATCGAGAAGCTGAAGGGCGCGAAGATGGGCGCCAAGACCGTCGGCGAGACGCTGACCGACCTGGTCGCGACCATCGGCGAGAACATGAACCTCCGCCGCGCGACCGTGCTGAGCGTCGGCCAGGGTGTCGTCGCGTCGTACATGCACAACGCGCTGACGCCGGGCCTCGGCCGCATCGGCGTGCTGGTGGCGCTCGAGTCCGCCGGCAATACCGGTAAGCTGCAGGAACTGGCGCACAAGCTGTCGCTGCACGTGGCCGCGGCGAACCCGATCTCGGTGTCGACCGCCGAAGTGCCGGCCGCGACCGTCGAGCGCGAGCGCAACATCCTGACCGAGCAGGCTCAGGCTAGCGGCCGTCCGCCCGAGGTCATCGCCAAGATGGTCGAAGGTCGCCTGCGCAAGTTCTACGAAGAAAGCGTGCTGCTCGAGCAGGTGTTCGTCGTCGACGGCGAGACCAAGGTCGCGAAGGTCGTCGAGCAGGCGGCGAAGGAAGCCGGATCGCCGATCAAGGTCGCGGGCTTCGTCCGCTACGCCCTCGGCGAGGGCATCGAGAAGAAGCAGGAAGACTTCGCGGCCGAGGTCGCGGCCCAGGTCAAGGGCTGAGCCTCATGGACGCTGCTCCGAAAAAGGGCTATCGCCGGGTTCTCTTGAAGATTTCCGGCGAAGCCCTGATGGGGGAGCAGGAGTTCGGGCTCGACCCGGCCGTGGTCGAGCGGGTCGCCAACGAGATCCAGTCGGTCCTCAAGCTCGGCGTCGAGGTCTGCGTGGTGATCGGCGGCGGCAACATCTTCCGCGGCGTCTCCGGCGCCGCGAGCGGCATGGAGCGCGCGACCGCCGACTACATGGGCATGCTGGCGACGGTGATCAACGCGCTGTCGCTGCAAAGCGCGCTCGAGCAGAAGAACGTGGCGACGCGCGTGCAGTCGGCGCTGCCGATCGCCGCGGTCTGCGAGCCCTATATCCGCCGCCGCGCCGTCCGCCACATGGAGAAGGGCCGGGTGGTGATCTTCGCCGCCGGCACCGGCAACCCCTTCTTCACCACCGACACGGCCGCGGCGCTGCGCGCGACCGAGATGGGCTGCGACGCGCTGCTCAAGGCGACCAAGGTCGACGGGGTCTACACCGCCGATCCGGTCAAGGACCCGAAGGCCGTCCGCTACGACCGGCTCTCCTACATGGAATGCCTGTCGAAGGACCTGAAGGTGATGGACGCCTCGGCCATCTCGCTGGCGCGGGAGAACCGTATTCCGATTTTGGTCTTTTCGATCCACAATCATGGTGCCTTCGCCGAGGTCGTCCAGGGCCTCGGACGGTTCACAATCATCACGGAGGAGGCCAAGTCGTGAGCGACACCGATATGAAGGCCCTGCAGCGCCGCATGGACGGTGCCCTCGACGTCCTGAAGAAGGAGTTCGGGGGGCTTCGTACCGGCCGCGCCTCGGCGACGCTCCTCGATCCGGTCCATGTCGACGCCTACGGCTCCAACGTGCCGCTGAACCAGGTGGCCGGCGTCAGCGTGCCCGAGCCGCGCATGATCGTGGTCCAGGTGTGGGACCGCGGCGTCGTCAAGGCGGTCGACAAGGCGATCCGCGAGGCCGGCCTCGGCCTCAACCCGCAGACGGAGGGCCAGACCATCCGCCTCCCGATGCCGGAGCTGACCCAGGAGCGCCGCAAGGAGCTGACCAAGGTCGCGCACAAGTATTCCGAGGCCGCGAAGGTCTCGGTCCGCAACGTGCGTCGCGACGGCATGGAAGGCCTGAAGAAGGCCGAGAAGAAGGGCGAGATCACCGAGGACGAGCATCGTCGCCTTTCCGAGGAAGTTCAGAAGAAGACCGACGAGCACGTGAAGAAGATCGACGAGATGCTCGCGCAAAAAGAACAAGAGATCATGAAGGTCTAGAGGACCGCTGGGAGCGAATGTCGACGACGGTGACCACGCCCACGCACGTCGCGATCGTGATGGATGGCAACGGCCGCTGGGCGCGGGCGCGAGGCCTGCCGCGCGCCGCCGGCCACCGCCAGGGCGCCGAGGCGCTCCGCCGCACGATCGTCGGTGCCGGCGAACTCGGCATCCGCTACCTGACCGTCTTCGGATTCTCGTCGGAGAACTGGAACCGCCCCTCGGGCGAGGTCCAGGACCTGATGGGGCTGATGCGCCACTACCTCCGGAGCGAGATCGCCGACCTGCACGCCAAGGGCGCCAGGCTCCGGGTGATCGGCGACCGCAGCCGCTTCGATCCCGACATCGTGGCGCTGATCGCCAACGCCGAAGACCTGACGCGCGGCAACGACAAGCTGAACCTCACGCTCGCGATCTCCTATGGCGGCCGCGACGAGATCGTCGCCGCGGCACGCGCGCTCGCGGCTGACGCGGCTGCCGGCAAGATCGACCCCAAGTCGGTCGACGCCGCAGCGCTTACCTGTCGGCTGTTCACCGCCGAGCTGCCGGATCCGGACGTCGTGATCCGCACCTCCGGCGAGAAGCGCCTGAGCAACTTCCTGCTCTGGCAATCGGCATATTCCGAGCTGGTCTTCGTCGACAAGTACTGGCCCGATTTCGGCAAATCCGACCTCGAGGACGCGGTCCTCGAGTTCAACCGTCGCGAGCGCCGATATGGCGCTGTCGGATAGGATCGCCGGCGCGGGCCTGGTCCGACGCATCCTGTCGTCGCTGGTGCTGGCGCCGCCGGTTCTCGCCGCCGTCTATTACGGCACGCCCTGGTTCGACCTGATGCTGATGCTTGCCGCCGCCGAGATGGCGCGCGAGTGGACGCGGCTCTGCGACGACGGCCGCACCATGCCGGCCGCCTGGGTCATCGCCGCGGGCACGATCGTCGCGATCGGCCTGGCGTCCCGCGTCGGCATGGCGGAGGCGCTGATCGCGGTCGTCGCGGCTGCGGCCCTGACCTTCGTCCTCGTCTTGCCGCGCGGCCGCGCGATCGCGACCTGGCTCGCCGCCGGCGCGCCGGTCGTGGCGATGCCGTGCCTCGCCTTCATCTGGCTTCGGTTCGACACCGAGCAGGGACGGGAGATCTGCTTCTGGCTGCTGGCCGCGGTGTGGGCGACCGACATCGGCGCCTATGCGGTCGGGCGTACCGTCGGCGGCCCCAAGCTCTGGCCGCAGGTGAGCCCGAAGAAGACCTGGTCCGGGTTGATCGGCGGCGTCATTGCCGCGGGCGTCGTGGGCTACGCGACCTCCTGGCTGCTCGGCAACGATCGCGCTGCGGCGCTGATCGTCGCCGGGTTCGTCGTCGCCGTGGTCTCGCAAGGCGGCGACCTAGCGGAGTCGGCGGTCAAGCGCCGCTTCGGCGTCAAGGACGCCGGCATGCTGATCCCCGGCCATGGCGGCCTGCTCGACCGCGTCGACGGCCTGATCGCGGCGGCACCGGCGCTGGCGATCGCGATGTGGCTTTTCGGCGGAGACTCATTCCCATGGAGATGATCCGCCGCGTCAGCGTGCTCGGTGCGACCGGCTCGGTAGGCGCCTCCACGCTCGACCTGATCGGCCGCGATCCCGAGCGCTTTCCGGTCGAGGCGCTGACCGCGGGCTCGAACGTGCAGCGCCTGATCGAGCTCGCGAAGCTGCACCGCCCGCGCTTCGCCGCGATCGCCGACGACCGCCACTTCGCGGTCCTCAAGGAAGGCCTTGCCGGCACCGGCATCGAGGTCGGCGCCGGCGAGAGCGCGGTGATCGAGGCTGCCGACCGTCCGGCCGGCTGGGTGATGGCGGCGATCGTGGGATCGGTCGGCCTGCCGCCGACCTTCGCCGCGATCCGTCGGGGCGCGCTGGTGGCGCTCGCCAACAAGGAGGCGCTGGTCTGCGCCGGCGCGC
>CAZDGR010000090.1:4063-12395 GCA_964504845.1 uncultured Rhizobium sp.
CGGGGCGCGCTGGTGGCGCTCGCCAACAAGGAGGCGCTGGTCTGCGCCGGCGCGCTTATGACCGGCGAGGCGACGCGGCGCGGGGCCAAGCTGCTGCCGGTCGATTCAGAGCACAACGCGATCTTCCAGGTATTCGAGGACGTGCGGCGGGAGTCGGTCGAGAAGCTGGTACTCACGGCCTCGGGCGGCCCGTTCCGGACCTGGCCGGTCGAGCGGATGGCGCTGGCGACGCCGGCCGAGGCGGTCAAGCATCCGACCTGGTCGATGGGCGCCAAGATCTCGGTCGATTCGGCGACTTTGATGAACAAGGGCCTCGAGGTGATCGAAGCGCACCATCTGTTCCAGATCCCGGAAGAGCGGATCGAGGTGGTGGTCCACCCGCAATCGGTGTTGCACAGCCTCGTGGCGTATCGCGACGGTTCGGTCCTTGGGCAGCTGGGGACGCCGGACATGCGCGTGCCCATCTCGTATGCGCTCGCCTGGCCGGAACGTATCGAGACCCCGGCGGCCCGCCTTAATCTCGCCCAAATTGGTCAGCTCACCTTCGAAGCCCCGGATCCGACACGGTTTCCTGCCCTCGGCCTCGCCCGTCTCGCCTTGCAAACGGGGGGCGCCGCACCTACAATCTTGAATGCGGCGAACGAGGTGGCCGTCCATGGCTTCCTAGCAGGTCGCCTGGGTTTCCTCGATATCGCCAGGGTCGTCGAAAGCACCCTAGGCTCCATCACGGCCCCGGCGCCCGCGTCGATCGACGAGGTCCGGGCCATCGATGCTGAGGTGCGCGCCAGAGCCGGCGCTCGCTTGGCAGCATGAGGACACGTACGGTCGCAGCATGATGCAGTTCGTCTCCGGTTTCGGCACATACGTCATCCCGTTCCTGGTCATCCTGACCGTGCTCGTGTTCGTGCACGAGCTGGGTCACTTCTGGGTCGCGCGTCGGTACGGCGTGAAGGTCGAGGTCTTCTCGATCGGCTTCGGACCGGAGCTTTTCGGCTGGACCGATCGCAAGGGGACGCGCTGGCGGATCTCGTTGCTGCCGCTCGGCGGCTATGTGCGGATGGCCGGCGACGGCGACGTCGCCTCGGTGACCAAGGGACCGATCGCCGACGCCGACCGCCAGCACTCGCTCTTCGCCAAGCCGGTCGGCCAGCGTGCCCAGATCAGCGTCGCCGGCCCGCTCGCCAACTTCATCTTCGCCATCATCGTGCTGGCGATCCTGTTCGCGACCGCCGGCCGGCCGTTCACGCCGCCGACCGCCGACCAGGTGATCGACGACGGCGCCGCCGCTGCGGCCGGGATCAAGGCCGGCGACCGCTTCCTTACGGTCGACGCCCGTCCGGTGCAGCGCTTCGAGGAGCTGCAGAAGATCGTCCAGGAGAGCCCCGGCCGGCCGCTCGCCGTCGAGGTCCGCCGCGGCGATCAGGTGATCGCGATGACGGTGACGCCGCGCGCCAGCGAGATCACCGACCGCTTCGGCAATACCCGCCAGGTCGGGCTGCTGGGCGTCCGCTCGCTCAAGATCGAGACCCGGCGCGACAATCCGCTGACCGCGGTCTGGCACGCCGGCACCGAGACCTGGAACCTGACGATCGGCACGCTGAAGGCGCTCGGCCAGATCATCGCCGGCACCCGTAATTCCGACGAGCTCGGCGGCCCGCTCCGCATCGCCCAGATGTCGGGCGAGGTGGCCCAGGGCGGCCTCGTCGCGACGCTCTGGTTCCTGGCGGTGCTGTCGATCAACCTGGGCCTGGTCAATCTGCTGCCGGTGCCGGTGCTCGACGGCGGCCAGCTCGTGTTCTACGCCGCCGAAGCGCTGCGCGGCCGGCCGCTCGGCGACCGCGCCCAGGAATACGCGGCGATGGTCGGTCTCGCGCTCGTCCTCGCATTGATGGTATTCGCTACCTGGAACGACCTGGTCCATCTCAAGGTCGTCGATTTCATCGGCCGTCTGTTCACCTGAAGGACCAGCGCAAAGACATGCTTCCGACCGGGCTCAAGCGATCGGCCGCGTGGGTGCTCGTGCTCATGGCACTCCTCCTTGGCGGCGAGGTGCTGGCCCAAGGGACAATCGGCGAGATCCGGGTCAGCGGCGTGCAGCGCATCGATCCCGAGACGGTGCGTTCGTACCTCTCGGTGCGCACCGGCGATCCTTTCGATCCCGACCGCCTCGACCGCTCGCTGAAGACGCTGTTCGCGACCGGCCTCTTCGCCGACGTGTCCTTCCAGCGCGAAGGGGCGGCACTGGTCGTCAACGTGGTCGAGAACCCGATCATCAACCGCATCGCCTTCGAAGGTAACAAGCGCATCGATTCAGAGACGTTGACGCCCGAGGTGACGCTCAGGCCGCGCGTCGTCTACACGCGGACCAAGGTCCAGAACGACGTCAAGCGCATCCTCGACCTCTACCGGCGCAAGGGCCGCTTCGCCGCGACGGTCGAGCCGAAGATCATCCAGCTGCCGCAGAACCGCGTCGACCTCGTCTTCGAGATCGAGGAGGGCGACCTAACAGGCGTGCGCCGCATCAGCTTCGTCGGCAACAAGCGCTACGGCGACTCGGCGCTGCGCGGCGTGATCCAGACCAAGGAGACGGCCTGGTATCGGATCCTGTCGTCCGACGACAACTACGATCCCGACCGCGTGTCGTTCGACCGCGAGCTTCTGCGCAAGCACTATCTCAACGCCGGCTATGCCGATTTCCGCGTGGTCTCGGCGGTCGCCGAGCTGGTGCCGGAGCGGACCGGGTTCTTCATCACCTTCACGGTCGACGAAGGTGAGCGTTACAAGTTCGGCAACGTCGACATCAAGGCCGAGCTCAAGAACCTGGATCCCCAGCTGCTGCGCTCGGACGTGAAGTTCGAGTCGGGCGACTGGTACTCGGCCGAGAAGGTCGACGAGGCTATCCAGCAGATGACGGTCCGCCTCGGCAACCTCGGCTATGCCTTTGTCGACATCCAGCCGCAGATCGAGCGCAAGCGCGAGGAGAAGCAGGTCAACCTGGTTTTCGAGATCAAGGAAGGCCCGAAGGTCTACGTCGAGCGCATCGACATCGTCGGCAATATTCGGACGCTCGACAAGGTGGTGCGCCGCGAGTTCCGGCTGGTCGAGGGCGATGCCTTCAACGCCGCGAAGCTGCAGCGCTCGCGCCAGCGGGTCCAGGGACTCGGCTTCTTCAAGAAGGCCGAGGTCACCAACATCCAGGGCAGCGCACCCGACAAGACCGTCATCAAGGTCGAGGTCGCGGAGAAGTCGACGGGGGAAATCTCGTTCGGCGCCGGCTTCTCGACCCAGGATGCCCTGCTGGGCCAGGTCGAGCTCCGAGAGCGCAACCTGCTCGGCCGAGGCCAGGAGGTCCGGATCGCCGGCATCCTGTCGACCAGGCGCCGGGAGGTCGATTTCAGCTTCACCGAGCCGTACTTCCTCGATCGCGACGTCAGTGCCGGATTCGACCTGTTCCACGTCACCCGCGACAACCAGGACACCAGTTCCTACGACGACAAGCGGACCGGTTTCGGTCTTCGTTTCGGATATCAGCTGAGCGAGGCGATGCGCCAGACGCTGCGCTATTCGCTGAGCGACATCGAGATCGAGAACGTCAAGCCCACGGCTTCACGCATCATCAGGGAGTCGGAGGGGCGGCGGATCACCTCGCTGATCGGCCAGGATCTGCTCTACGACCGCCGCGACAACCGGGTGGACCCGACCGACGGCTATTTCATGCGCTTCAGTACCGACCTCGCCGGATTCGGCGGCGACGGCCGGTTCGCGCGGCCGAGCGTCGGCGGCGGCTGGTTCTATCCGATCGCCGCCGACTATGTGATCAGCGTGCTGGGCCAGGCCGGCATGGTCTATGGCCTCGGCGAGGATGTCGCGATCCAGGACCGCTACTTCATCGGCGGCTCGTCGCTGCGCGGTTTCCGCGGGTCTGGAATCGGGCCGCGCGACATCACCACGGGTGATGCCCTTGGCGGCAACAAGTACTACACTGCGACCACGGAAATGAGTTTCCCGCTTGGGCTGCCTAAGGATATCCCGGTTCTCGGCCGGCTGTTCGTCGAGGCCGGCAGCCTCTGGGGAATCGATGCGTCGGGGCCTGAGATCCGCGACGAAGGTTCGCTCCGCGCCTCGGCAGGGATCGGGTTCTCGATCTCATCGCCGGTAGGACCGATCCGCATCGACCTGGCCCGCGCATTCCTCAAGGAGCAGTACGACAAGACGGAACTTCTCCGCTTCAGCTTCGGTACAAGGTTCTGACCATGCAGCAAACTTTTCTTGCCCTTGCCGCCGTCGCGCTGATCGCGGCCTCGTCGCCGGCAATTGCCCAGTCGCAGCGCTCCCAGCCGGCTGCGCCCGCCCAGCCCGCGGCGCCGCCGCGCGGACCGGTCGAGCCGATGCCGGCCCCTGTCGTGATCGTCATCGACTTCCAGGAAGTGCTTCGCAACTCCGCTGCGGCCAAGTCCATCCAGCAGCAGCTTGAGCGGACCCGGAGCAGCTACCAGGAAGACATCAACAAGAAGGAGCGCGACCTCCGCGCGGCCGAGCAGGAGCTGGGCCAGCAGCGTGCCGTGCTCGCTCCGGAGGCCTTCCAGCAGCGCCGCCGAGACTTCGAGACGCGCGTGGCGGACGTGCAGCGAGACGTCAGCGCCAAGAAGCGCCAGCTCGACCAAGCCTTCGAGGAGAATATCACGAAGGTGCGCGAGCAACTGATCACCATCGTCGACGAGCTCGCCAAGGAGACCAAAGCGAACATGGTGATCTCGCGAAGCGCGATCGTCATCGTCGAGAAGAAGTTCGACCTGACCGGCGAGGCTCTTGCCCGCCTCGACAAGAAGATCGCGTCAGTCAAGCTGGTGATGCCGGCGGTGAAGCCGTAGCGGCAGACGATGGCCGATCCGCGCTTCTTCCGTCTAGCCGGGCCTTTCGCTCTCGGCGAGATCGCGGCGCGGGTCGGGGCCGACGTCGGTCCCGGAGCCGATCCCGGGCGCTCGGTCTTCGACGTGCGGCCGCTTGGCGAGGCCGATCCAGACCATCTGAGCTTTCTCGACAACAAGCGCTACGCCGAGGCGTTCCAGACGAGCCGCGCCGGTGCCTGTCTCGTCGAGGCCGAGATGGCCGCGCAGGCACCAAGCGGCATGGCGCTCCTCGTCTCGAAGAAGCCGAGGCTCGCCTTCGCCCGCGCCTGCCATCTGTTCTATCCCGAGCCGGAGGCCAGGCCGGCGCACCACGCGAGCGCTGCGATCGATCCGTCCGCCATCCTCGGCGAGAGGGTTGAGGTCGAGGCCGGCGCGGTAATCGGTGCGGGTGCCGAGATCGGCGATCGATGCCGGATCGGCGCCAACGCGGTGATCGGCGCCGGCGTCGTTCTCGGCGAGGAAACGGTCATCGGCGCCAACGCGTCGGTCAGCCACGCGCTGGTCGGCAAGCGCGTGGTGATCTACCCGGGAGCCCGCATCGGCCAACCGGGCTTCGGGTTCGAGGTCTCGGCCCAGGGCGTGGTCAAGGTGCCGCAGCTCGGACGCGTCGTGATCGGCGACGACGTCGAGGTTGGCGCCAACACCACCATCGACCGCGGATCCGGCCCCGATACCGTGATCGGGCGGGGCACCATGATTGATAATCTGGTGCAGATCGGGCACAACGTCGTCGTCGGCGACGGCTGCATCCTGGTCTCCCAGGTCGGCATCTCCGGTTCCACCCGCCTCGGCAATTTCGTCGTTCTGGCTGGGCAGGTCGGAGTTTCCGGACATCTGATGATCGGCGACCGCGCGGTCGTCGGCCCGCAGAGCGGGATCACCAAGGATCTTCCGGCGGACAGCCGGGTCATGGGGCTCCCGGCGATGCCGATGGCCGAGTACGCTCGGCTGTCGGCGCGGCTGAAGCGCATGGGGAGGAAGGGCAAGTAGGCGATGAACGACGGCAAGATCGCTCAAGACGGCCAGACCGGCCCGACCGTCGCCGAGATCGACATCAACGGGATCATGCGCATGATCCCCCATCGCTACCCGATGCTGATGATCGACAAGGTCGTCGACATCGTGCCGAACGTCAGCGCCATCGGCATCAAGATGGTGTCGATCAACGAGCCGTTCTTCCAGGGCCATTTCCCGCGCATGCCGGTGATGCCGGGCGTCCTGATCGTCGAGGCGATGGCGCAGACCGCGGCGGTGCTGGTCGTCTCGACCTTGGGCCCCGGATCCGAAGGGAAGCTGGTCTACTTCATGAGCGTCGAGAACGCGAAGTTCCGGAAGCCCGTGATCCCCGGCGAGCGCCTCGAGATCCACGTGAAGAAGGACCGGCATCGCGGCAACGTCTGGAAGTTCGCCGCTGAGGCCAGGGTCGACGGCGTTCTCAAGGCCGAGGCGAGCTACGCCGCGATGATCCTGGACAACTGATGAGCCGGATTCACCCGACGGCGATCGTCGATCCGAAGGCTCGGCTCGGCGAGAACGTGGCGATCGGCCCGTTTTGTACGGTCGGCGGCGACGTATCGCTCGGCGACAATGTCGAGCTGGTGAGCCACGTGGTGGTCGCCGGCCACACCGAGGTCGGCGCCAACACGCGCATCTTCCCCTTTGCGACCGTCGGCCTGCCGCCGCAGGACCTCAAGTACAAGGGCGAGCCGACACGGCTGACCGTGGGCCGCGACGTGATCATCCGCGAGCATGCGACGCTGCATCCGGGCACAGCCGGCGGCGGCGGCTTGACGGTGGTCGGCGACGGTTGCCTGCTGATGGTCGGGTGCCACGTGGCGCATGACTGCAAGCTCGGCAACAGGGTGATCCTCACCAACAATGCGACGCTTGGCGGCCATGTCCATGTCGGCGACCATGCGATGATGGGCGGGCTCTCGGCCGTGCACCAGTTCGTGCGCATCGGTCAGCATGCGATGGTCGGTGGCATGACCGGGGTCGAGGGCGACGTGATCCCTTACGGCCTGGTGATGGGTGACCGCGCCAGGCTCGCCGGCCTCAACCTCGTCGGCCTCAAGCGTCGCGGCTTCTCGCGTGACGAGATCCATTCGCTCCGCGCCGCTTACCGGATGCTGTTCGCGGCCGAGGGTACGCTGGCCGAGCGGCTCGACGACGTGACCGAGCTTTTCGGCAAGATGAGCGTCGTGATGGATATCGTCGAGTTCATCCGTGCCGATGCCAACCGACCCATCTGCCAGCCCAAGAACGGCGCCGCCGCCTAGGCTCGGCATTCTCGCCGGCTCGGGCCCGCTGCCCCGCCGGCTGGTCGAGACCTGTCTTGACGCGGGACGCCCGTTCTTCGTGCTTGCGTTCGACGGCGAGACCGAGGCGGCGACGGTCGCCGGCACCGACCACGCCTGGGTGCGGGTCGGCGCGGTCGGTAAGGCGATTTCCCTCCTGAAGCAGGCCGGCTGCGGCGAGCTGGTGCTCGCCGGACCGGTGAGGCGCCGGTCGATCGCCGCGTTCCGTCCCGACTGGCGGGGCTTGCAGTTCTTCGCCCGTGTCGGCCGCCGAGCCTGGGGCGACGACGGCCTGCTCTCGGCAGTGATCCACGAGCTCGAAGGCGAGGGGTTCAGCGTGATCGGCGCCGAGGCGGTCCTGCCGACCCTGCTAGCGCCGGCCGGGCCGATCGGTCGGCGCGCGCCCGATACCGAGGCGATGGCCGACATTGGGCGCGGCATCGAGATCCTGAACTCACTCGGTGCGCTCGATATCGGCCAGGCGGTCGTGGTCCAGCAGGGCGTCGTCCTCGGCGTCGAGGCGGTCGAAGGCACCGATCGGCTGATGGAACGCTGCAAGGATCTGCATCGCGAGGGACGGGGCGGCGTGCTGGTCAAGATGCCGAAGCCGGGGCAGGAGAGCCGCGTCGACGCGCCGACCATCGGCAGCCGCACCGTCGAACGCGCACATCGTGCCGGCCTCTCGGGGATCGCGGTCGAGGCCGGCGGGACCATCGTTCTCGATCGAGACGCGGTCGGCGAGGCGGCCGATCGTCTCGGCCTCTTCGTCTACGGCTTCGAACGTAGATGACGGGCGCGCCGCTGTTTTTTCTGGTCGCGGCCGAAGCCTCGGCGGACGGTCTCGGTGCGCGCCTGATGCGATCGCTGAAGGCGGAGACCGGCGGGCGGGTGCGCTTCGCCGGCATCGGAGGGCCGGCGATGGCCGCGGAAGGGTTGGAAAGCCTGGTCCCGTTCGGCGAGCTCAACATCATGGGCATCGTCGAGATCGTGCCGCATATCGTCCGCGTGCTTCGCAGGGTGCGCGAGACCATCGCCGCGGCGAGGTCGATGGCGCCGGATGCGGTGGTCACGATCGACGCGCCGGCCTTCTCGTTCCGCGTCCAGCGGAAGCTGGCCGGCGGACGC
>CAZDGR010000091.1:0-12353 GCA_964504845.1 uncultured Rhizobium sp.
GCGATGTTGATGTCGCGCTGGGCGTTCTCGATCACCTTCGCGGCTTCCGCCGTGCGGATGTCCTTGGCGACGAAGATGCTGGCGGCGACGGTGCCGTAGATGCGCTCCAGCAGAGCCGACACCTCCGGCGTCTGGCCGGCGACGATCTTCGGGATCTTGGAAAGCCCATGCAGCGGATCGCCGACGTTGATGCGCTCGGGCGAGTATCCCAGGAAGAAATCGCTTCCTACCTTCAGGCCCGAGGTCCTCTCCAGGATCGGTCCGGCGACGTCCTCGGTCACGCCGGGATAGACCGTGCTCTCGAACACCACCACCGCGCCTTTCCTGAGATGACGGCCGACAGTCTCGGCGGCACCGCGCACGGCGGCGAGGTCGGGCCGGTTCTCGTGATCGACCGGGGTCGGCGCGGTCACGATGTAGACATCGCGGCCGTCCAGCACCTTGGGATCGGCCGAGGCCTCGATCGTGGCGATCGCCGCGCGGTCGACCTCTCGGGTGCGGTCGTGCCCCCGCTTCAGCTCGTCGACCCGGCCCTCGTCGATGTCGTAGCCCACGGTCGGGAACGAGCGGGCCAGCGCCACGGCGAGCGGCAGGCCGACATAGCCGAGGCCGACGACGGCGATCCTAGGTGTGGCTTCCTGCATGGACGACGGCTCGGGCCCCGTGGTTTGATCGGCGCATATAACCGCTTCTTGAAGGGCGAGGAAACATGGTGCGGCTGATCGAGCATGTGATCGGGGGCAAGAAGACCGCAGGTTCGGGCAAGCGGCGGGGCGACGTCTTCAATCCGGCGACCGGCGAGAAGCAGGCCGAGGTCGTGCTCGCCGATCCCTCCGACGTCGATGCCGCGGTCCAGGCCGGCCTCAAGGCATTCCCGGACTGGGCGGCGGCGCCGCCGGCTAGGCGCGCCCGCGTTCTCTTCGCCTTCCGCGAGCTGATCGAGCGGAACATGGACGATCTGGCGAAGATCGTGACCTCCGAGCATGGGAAGATCATCTCGGACGCCAAGGGCTCGATCACCCGCGGCCTCGAGGTGGTGGAGTTCGCCTGCGGCATCCCGCAGCTCCTGAAGGGCGAGTTCACCGAGCAGGTCGGCACCGGCATCGACTCCTGGTCGGTGCGCCAGCCCTTGGGCGTCGTCGCCGGCATCACGCCGTTCAACTTCCCGGCCATGGTGCCGATGTGGATGTTCCCGGTGGCGCTGGCGACCGGCAACTGCTTCATCCTGAAGCCGTCCGAGCGCGATCCCACCTTCGGCGTGCGGATCGCCGAGATGCTGAAGGAAGCGGGGCTGCCCGACGGCGTCTTCAGCGTCGTCCATGGCGACAAGGTCGCGGTCGACGCGATCCTCAGCCATCCGGACATCCAGGCGGTGAGCTTCGTGGGCTCGACGCCGATCGCCGAGTACGTCTACCGGACCGGCACCGCGTCGGGCAAGCGCGTCCAGGCGCTGGGCGGCGCCAAGAACCACATGGTGGTGATGCCCGACGCCGATCTCGACCAGGCGACGGACGCGCTGATCGGCGCCGCCTACGGCTCGGCCGGCGAGCGCTGCATGGCCGTGTCGGTCGCGGTCGCGGTCGGCGACGTGGGCGACAGGCTGATCGACAGGCTGGTGCCCCGCGTGCGCGGCCTCAAGGTCGGTCCAGGCACCGATCCTGAAGCGGAGATGGGCCCGGTCGTCACCCGCCAGCACATGGAGAAGGTGAAGAGCTACATCGACCGCGGCGTATCGGAAGGTGCCAAGCTCGTGGTCGACGGCCGTGGCATCAAGCTCCAGGGCTACGAGAACGGCTTCTTCGTCGGCGGCACGCTGTTCGACCAGGTGAAGCCGGACATGACGATCTACAAGGAGGAGATCTTCGGGCCGGTGCTCTCGGTCGTGCGCTCGCCCGACTACAAGACCGCGGTCGATCTGGTGAACAAGCACGAGTTCGGCAACGGCGCCGCGATCTTCACTCGCGACGGCGATGCCGCACGCGACTTCTGCAACTCGGTCAAGATCGGCATGGTCGGCGTCAACGTGCCGATTCCGGTGCCGCTCGCCTTCCACTCCTTCGGCGGCTGGAAGCGCTCGCTGTTCGGCGACCACCACATGCACGGGCCTGAGGGCGTGCGCTTCTTCACGCGGCTGAAGACCATGACCCAGCGCTGGCCGACTGGCATCCGCGCCGGCGCCGACTTCAACATCCCGACGATGCGTTAAGGGCCTGGAAAACCGACGGATCCATTACTACAGGTTGCGTTAACCAATCTTCAACCTTCCTTTTACATAGTCGAGCCATCGCAACCTCGCCTGGATTGCGCGAGCCGGGAGTGCGGATGGACGTCGGAAGCCTGTGGATGAATGTCGGAATCGCCGCCGGTTGGCTGGCGATCGCCGCCATTGCGGTCATCGGGCTCCACTTCGTCCGCGACCTGCCTCGGCTCCGCCTGCCGATGCTGCTGCTGATGATCGCGGCGCTCCTGCTGGCCGCGGTATCGGTCGACGATGTCCGGGCGGCCAGCGCCGCGTGGATTGCGCCACTGGCGGTCGAGCTCGGCGCAATCATGCTGATCGTCGGATCATTCGCGCTCCTGCCCGGTCACTGGCGCCAAACCAGCGAGGCGGTCCGCAGCCTTGCCGAGGCCGAGTCGAGCTATCGCTCGCTGTTCGAGCATTCGGCCGACGGTCTCTATCAGACGACATCCGACGGACGCGTGCTGCGCGCCAACTCTGCCTTCGCCCGTCTGCTCGGATTCGATTCCGCGGACGAGCTCGCCGCCGCCGATCTCAACGTCGGCTCGGGGCTCTACGTCGTCGAGCACCGGCGCCGCGAGTTCATGGAGGCGGTCGCCGCCAACGGCAAGGTCGAGGACTTCGAGAGCCAGGTCCTGCGCCGCGACGGCACGGTCATCTGGGTCTCGGAGAGCGCACACGCGGTCAGGGACCGTGACGGCTGGCTCGTCTGCTTCGAAGGCAAGGTGACCGACATCACCTCCCGCAAGCGCGCCGAGGAACAGCGCGACCGGGTGTTCCATCTCGCCAACGACATGCTGTGCATCGCCGGTCGCGACGGGCGGATCGAACGGGTCAATCCTGCCTTCGAGCGCGTATTGGGGTTCGGCGAGACCGAGCTCGTGGGGCGGCCCCTTTTCGATCTCTTCCATCCGGAGGACGCGCTTGCCGGGACGGTCGAGTTCACCAAGCTCGGCCAGGGCCTGCCGATGGTCGACTTCGCCGCGCGCTGCCGGATCAAGGACGGGGACTATCGTTCGCTCTCGTGGACCCTGATGCCGGTCGGCGACCGCGCCCAGGCGGTCGCACGCGACCTGACCGAGCGCCGCTCGGTCGAGGAGCGGCTTCGCCTCGCTTCCACGGTGTTCGAGACGGCGGGCGAGGCGATCATCGTCACCGACGCCAATCAGCGCATCCAGAAGGTCAACCACGCCTTCACCATCATCACCGGCTTCCGCGAGGAGGACGTCGTCGGCCAGACGCCGCGCATCCTCTCCTCCGGCCGCCATGAGCCCGCCTTCTACGAGGCGATGGCGGCGATGCTCTCGACCACCGGCCATTGGCAGGGGGAAGTCTGGAACCGCCGCAAGAACGGCGAGCTCTATGTCGAGTGGCTCAACTTCGCCGCGGTTCGCGACTCCGCCGGCGGCATCGTCAACTTCGTCGGCGTGTTCAGCGACATCACCCGCCGCAAGCAGGACGAGGAGCGCATTCGCCACCAGGCCAACTACGACGCGCTGACCCAGCTTCCGAACCGGTGGCTGTTCCAGGCGCGCCTGGCCCAGGCGATCGAGCGCTGCCGGCTCTCGGGCAACAAGCTTGCGCTTCTGTCCGTCAACGTGAACCAGTTCAAGTTCGTCAACGACAGCCTCGGCCACCGCGCCGGCGACGAGCTGCTGAAGGAGCTGGCCCGCCGCCTGCTCGGCGTGGTCCGCCACGGCGACACGGTGGCCAGGCTCGGCGGCGACGAGTTCGCGATGATCGTCGAGGACTTCCGCGACGACGAGCCGATCGAGATCCTGCCCGAGCGCCTGCTGCGCTCGGTCGCCGAGCCGTTCAGGCTGGAGAGCGGCGAGCTCGTGGTCGGCGCCTCGGTCGGTGCCGCGCTCTATCCCGGCGACGGCACCGACGTCGAGACCCTCACCCGCAATGCCGCGACCGCGATGCGCCACGCCAAGGAGCAGCGCTCCTCGGCCTTCCGCTTCTTCGACGGCGGCATGGAGACGCGGGCGCTGGAACGGCTCAAGCTCGAGACCCGGCTCCGACGCGCTCTGGAGAAGAGCGAGTTCGAGGTCCACTACCAGCCGCAGATCGACATCTCCTCGCGCGGGCTGATCGGCGCCGAGGCCCTGATCCGCTGGACCGATCCGGAGCTGGGGCCGGTCTCGCCCGGCATCTTCATCCCGGTCGCCGAGGCCTCGGGCCTCATCGTCGGCATCGGCCAGTGGGTCCTGCGCGAGGTCTGTCGCCAGATCCTGGTCTGGCAGGCCGCCGGCCACGTGGTGCCGCGGATCGCGGTCAACCTGTCGTTCCTGCAGTTCCGCCGGCCCGACTTCCTCGACACCGTGAAAGCGATCCTCCACGAGGCCGACGTCAAGGGCGACCAGCTCGAGTTCGAGCTGACCGAGAGCGTCGTCATGCACGACGCCGAGCAGGCGATCTCGATCCTGACGCAACTCCGCGAGCTCGGCATCGAGCTCGCCATCGACGACTTCGGCACCGGCTATTCATCGCTCAACCGCCTGAAGCGGATGCCGATCCAGACGCTCAAGATCGACCGCTGCTTCATCAACGACGTGACGAAGAACGCCGACGACGCCACCATCGTGCAGGCGATCCTGTCGATGGCGCACAGCCTCAACCTCAAGGTCGTGGCCGAGGGCGTCGAGACCGAGGCGCAGCTGGCGTTCCTAGCCGGCAAGCGCTGCGATTCCGCCCAGGGCTTCCTTCTGTCGCGGCCGCTAGCCGCCGACAGGTTTGCCACCTTCATGAGGGTATGGGAGTCGAGCCGCCTCGCCGCGGCCGACTGACACCTAGCCGCCGCGGCGCCGGCTACGGAGCACGTCGAGCATCGCGGAGAAGAGCAGGTCTGCGCCGGTGTCCGGCGGCAGTTCCGCGAGGAGGGGCCTCAGGCGGTTGTCTATCAGCAGCATCGAGAAGCCGTGCGCCAACGACCAGGACACCGCGATCTCGGCCAGCTGGTCGAGGGTGGGGTTGCCCGCCATTCTCTCGCCGCGGCGGGCGCCGACCGCCTCGGAGAGAAGGCGCAGGGAGCCGCCGGCAGCGGCCCGCAGCGCCGGGCGGCTCATGTCCAGCCGTTCGCTTCGGAACATCAGCAGGAACAGGTCCGGATGAGCGCGCGCGAACGCGACGTAGCCGCGGCCGAGGGCGGCGAGCCGTCGATCGGGCGAATCCTCCGCTTGCAAGCCTCGCCCGATCGTCGCGGCGAACCGCTCGAAGCCGAGGGCGGCGAGCTCGCTCAGCAGGCCGGTGACGTCACCGAAGTGATTTTTCGGCGCCGCATGAGACACGCCGGCCTCGCGGGCGGCGGCGCGCAGGGATAGGCCGCCGATGCCGTCACGCCTGAGGATGCGCTCGGCCGCCTCGAGCAAGGCTTCCCGCAACGCGCCGTGATGGTAGCGGCCGGCATTCCCTTCCGCCCGTTTCCGTGATCCTGCCGTCCGGGAAGCCCGGCGGCTGGGAGCGCTCCTGGCCATGGGGCCCTTCTTGTTGACAAATATTTACGGTGTCAATATTAATAATGTTGGCATTGTCAATATCAGGTCCGCGGCGGCTTGCCGGTCGGACAGGCCCGTCGGAGGAAGGAATGTCGCTCGATCCGCTTCTCGCCGCGTCGCCGGTCGTGCAGGTCCATGCTTTCGCGGCGGTGGCCGCCTTCGCACTCGGGCTGGTTCAGTTCGCAGGCCCGAAGGGCACGGTGCCGCACAGGGTTCTCGGCTATGCCTGGGTCGGCCTGATGCTTCTGATCGCGGGCAGCTCGTTCTCGATCCGCGGGATCGCGAATGGCGGCGAGATGAGCGCGATTCACATCCTGTCGGTCGTCGTCCTGGTGCTCGTGCCGTTGGCGGCGCTCGCCGCGCATCGCCACAACATCCGCCGCCACAAGATCGCGATGGTCTCGCTGTTCGCCGGCGCGCTCGTCATCGCCGGGGCGTTCACGCTGGCTCCAGGCCGGATCATGCATGGCGTCGTGTTCGGCGGCTGACCTATTCCCGGGCGCGCCGGCCGGTGCAGAGCGTCTCGACCGCGTCGGCGACGAGCCTGTACTTGACCCGGGTCGTCGAGAGATCGCGGAAGTAGTTGACGAGGTCCCGCCACGGGTCGTTGAGGCGCCCGATCGAGGAGATGAAGGCGACGACGGTGCCGACCTCGACCTTGCCGTCGATCACCAGCCAGCCCCCAAGCAGCAGCGCCGCGGCAATCTGCAGGTGATGGGTCAGGTTCATGATGAAGCTCATCGAGAACTTCAGCTTGAAGATGCCCATGTTCAGCAGGAACACCTTCTGGATCAGCCCGCGCCCGTTGCGCGCCGGCTCGCCGTCCTTGGTGCCGGCGGCGACGATGCCGGCGCTGACCTCGCGCAGCACTTCCACCCGCTTGTGCGTGCGGCGGTTGATCACGCGCTGGATCAGCGGCACGACGAAGACATGCGGCAGGAAGATCGCGAAGGTGACCGCGCCGAGCCACGGCTCGAGATAGACCATGTAGCCGATCACGGTAGCGAGGATGCCGAGCTGCAGCAGCGGCTCGGAGACCGAGGCGCCGACGAATCCGCCGATCGGCTCGACCTCCGCCACCACCATCGAGACCTGGACGCCGCTCTCCTCGGGCGGCGCCTCCTTGCCGACCGGCGTGCCGCACAGCGAGTGCGCGCGTCGCCTGAGGTCGCGGGTGGCGCTCTCGCCGACCCAGCTCCGATAGACGTTGAGGCCGAGCTTGATCAGGCCGTGGAACAGCGCCGTGCCGGCATAGGCGGCGGCAAGCAGCAGGACCAGGTTCCAGTCGCGCTTCTCGGCCAGGTCGTTGACGACGCGGCGCTGGATCTCGAGCGGCACCAGCTCGAGCAGGAAGACGACGACCGTCAGGATGAACAGGAAGACCTGATGGCGGCCGGTCGTGCGCAGGATGAAGGCGAAAAGGGTGGGCGGCAGCGCCGTCCGCACGCTGGCCGACGACGGAACGTCGAGACCAACCGCCTCCTGCGTATCGACAGCTGCCATCGGGGACCTCGACGATCCGGGGACGCGAGCCGCCCGGATTTAACGAGGTATTTCAAGCGCTCCGGCCGGCTGACAGTTCAATGCGCCTCGGCCCAAGTGGTTCCCGTGCCGGCATCGGCGATCAGCGGCACGCCGAGCATCACGGCGGGGGCGCAGGCCCCTTCCATCACCGTGCGGACCAGGGCCTTGGTCGCCTCGACCTCGGCGTCTGGAACCTCGAACAGCAGCTCGTCGTGAACCTGCAGCAGCATGCGGGACTTGAGGCCTTCGGCCTTCAGCGCCGGCGGCACGCGGATCATCGCGCGCTTGACGATGTCGGCGGCGGTTCCCTGGATCGGCGCGTTGATCGCTTGGCGCTCGGCGAAGCTGCGCATCGCCGGATTCTTGTCGGCGATCGTCTTCACATGGACGCGGCGGCCGAACAGCGTCGTCACGTACCCCAGCTTGCGCGCCGTCTCCTTGGCCTTGTCCATGTAGGCGCGGATGCCGGGATATCGCTCGAAGTAGGCCTTGATGAAGGCCGAGGCCTCGCTCTGCGCGACGCCGATCTGGCGCGCGAGCCCGAAGGCCGACATGCCGTAGATGATGCCGAAGTTGATCGCCTTGGCGTTGCGGCGGGTCAGCGGGTCCATCTTCGCCAGCGGCACGCCGAACACCTGCGAGGCGGTCAGCGCATGGATGTCGATGCCCTCACGGAACGCCTGCTTCAAGGGCTCGACCTCTGCCATCTCGGCGACGAGGCGCAGCTCGATCTGCGAATAGTCGACCGATAGCAACTTGTGGCCCTTCTCGGCGATGAAGGCGGCGCGGATCCGCCGGCCTTCCTCGGAGCGGACCGGGATGTTCTGCAGGTTGGGATCGTTCGACGACAGCCGTCCGGTCGCCGCCCCCGCCATGTCGTACGACGTGTGGATGCGCCCGGTGTCCGGGTTGATCTGGTCGATCAGCGTGTCGGCATAGGTCGACTTGAGCTTCTGCACGCGCCGCCAGTCGAGGATCTTCTGCGGCAGCGGGTGCTGGTCCGCGAGCTCCTCGAGGATGTCGGAGTGCGTCGAGTAGGCGCCGGTCTTGCCCTTCTTGCCGCCGGGGAGCTTGAGCTCGTCGAACAGGATCTCGCCCAGCTGCTTCGGCGACCCGACGTTGAAGTCGCGGCCGGCGAGCTTGTGGATCTCGCCTTCGAGCGTCGCCATCGTGCGCCCAAACTCCTGGCTGAGCAGCCGGAGCGCATCCGGATCGACCTTGATGCCCGCGGTCTCCATCGCCGCCAGCACCGGCACCAGCGGCCGGTCCATGGTCTCGTAGACCGTGGTCACGTGGTCCTGGATCAGCCGCGGCTTCAGCGCGCAATGCAGCCGCCAGGTGACGTCGGCGTCCTCGGCGGCGTAGGTCAGCGCCTTGTCGAGCGCGACCTCGGCGAAGGTTAGGCGGGTCTTGCCGGTGCCGGTGACCTCGTCGGTGGCGATCGCCTTGTGCTCGAGATGACGGACCGACAGCTCGTCGGTCGTGTGCCCGTGCGAGCCGGCGTCGAGCACGAAGGAGATCAGCCGCGTGTCGTCGATCGCGGTCACCGCGACGCCGTAGCGCTGCATCACCAGAGCGTCGATCTTGATGTCGTGGCCGATCTTGAGGACCGCCGGGCTCTCCAGCATCGGCTTGAGCGCCGCGATCGCTTCCGGAATCGGAATCTGCGGCGGCTTTTCCGCGAGCAGGTCGCCGCCGGCCGTGCGATGGCCGAGCGGCACGTAGCAGGCATCGCCGGGCTTTAGCGCGAGCGCGATGCCGATGAGCTCGGCCTGGGTCGGCACCAGCTCGGTCGTCTCGACGTCGATCGAGACGACCCCGGCCTCGGTCGCGCGGGCGACCCAGTGCCTCAGGCGGTCGAGCGACTGCACCAGCTCGTATTTGAGCTCCGGCTTGCCGGGCGCGGCGACGGAGGCCGCGGCCGCCGGCGCGCTCGCCGCCGGCTTGCCCGCATCCGGCGCGCCGTCGAGCTTGGCGATCAGCCGGGTGAAGCCCATGCGCACGAAGAAGTCGCGAAGCACCTGGCGCTCCGGCGCCTTGACCGTGAAGCCGTCGATCGGCTCGGGCAGCGGCGCGTCGGCATCGAGCCGGACCAGGCGGCGCGAGATCAGCGCCTTCTCCTTGTTCTCGATCAGCGTCTCGCGCCGCTTCGGCTGCTTGATCTCGCCGGCACGCGCCAGAAGCGTGTCGAGGTCGCCGTATTCGGTGATCAGCTGGGAGGCGGTCTTGACGCCGATGCCGGGCACGCCGGGCACGTTGTCGGTCGGATCGCCGGTCAGCGCCTGGACGTCGACGACCTTCTCCGGCTGCACGCCGAACTTCTCGAAGACCTCGTCGCGGCCGATGCGCTTCAGCTTGATCGGGTCGTACATCTCGACGCGATCGCCGACCAGCTGCATCAGGTCCTTGTCGGAGGAGACGATGGTCACCTTGTGGCCGGCGGCGACGGCCGCCTTCGCATAGGCGGCGATCAGGTCGTCGGCCTCGTAGCCGGCAAGCTCGATCGAGGGCAGGTTGAAGGCACGGGTCGCGTCCCGTATCAGCGCGAATTGCGGGATCAGCTCCGGCGGCGGCTCCGGGCGGTGTGCCTTGTAGTCGGCGTAGAAGTCGTTGCGGAAGCTCTTTCGGCCGGCATCGAAGATGACCGCCAGGTGCTGGGCGTGCACGTCCTGGGTGAGCCTGGACAGCATCTGGCAGAAGCCGAAGACCGCATTCGACGGCGTGCCGTCCGGCGCGTTCAGCGGCGGCAGCGCATGGAAGGCCCGGAAGATGAACCCGGAGCCGTCGACCAGGTAGAGGTGCGAATCGGCCAAAACGTCAGTGCGCGGCGTGAGCGACCGCGCCTTCCTTCAGCACGTAGTGCCGGCCGCAATAGGGACAGTCGATCGCGCGCTTGTCGCCCATGTTGAGGAACACGCGCGGATGGCCGAGCGGGCCGTTGCCGCCGTCGCAGGCGACGACCGGTTCCTCGATGACGATGGTTTCGAGCGGCTGCATGTTCGATCCTTCCAGGCACCGGCGAGCGTTTGACCGGGGCGGCGGCGGATGATAGCCGAAGGCGCGCCCCAGGCAACCCTGCGAAGCTCCTCCCGGATGTCCGCACCTCAGCACGCCGTCGCCGTCTCCGGCCTCGCCAAGACCTATCCCGCCTCCGGCAAGCGCGGGCCGAAGCAGGCGCTCCAGGGCGTCGACCTGGCAATACCGCGCGGCAGCCTGTTCGGGCTGCTCGGTCCCAACGGCGCCGGGAAGTCGACCCTGATCAACATCCTCGCCGGCCTGGTGCTCAAGACCTCGGGCCATGCCGAGGTCTGGGGCATCGACATCGACAAGGATCCGAGGCGCGCCCGCGGCGCCATCGGCATCGTGCCGCAGGAGCTCAACCTCGATCCGTTCTTCACGCCGCGCCAGCTTCTCGATCTCCATGCCGGCCTCTACGGCGTGCCGAAGTCGGAGCGGCGCACCGCCGAGATCCTGGAGGCGGTGGGCCTGACGCCGCAGGCCGACTCCTACGCACGCGCCATGTCCGGCGGCATGCGTCGGCGGCTCCTGGTCGCCAAGGCGATGGTGCATGCGCCGCCGGTGCTTGTCCTGGACGAGCCGACCGCGGGCGTCGACGTGGAACTCCGGCGCCAGCTCTGGACCTATGTACGCCGGCTGAACCAGGAAGGCGTGACCATCCTGCTCACCACGCATTACCTCGAGGAGGCGGAGGAGCTCTGCGACCAGATCGCGATCATCAACCACGGCAAGCTGGTCGCGAACGACACGACCGTGGCGTTGATCTCGCGTCTCGACACCAAGACGGTCGAGCTGATAGTGGAGCGCGACCTCGCTTCGGTGCCGCCGGCGCTGCTCCGCCTTGGCGCGACCCTGGCGAGCCCGCGCCGGATCGCGGTCCACTACCGCCCGAGCCAGACGCCGGTCGCGCGCATCCTCGCGGCGGCGGCGGAGGACGGGCTCACCATCCACGACCTGAGCACGGTCGAGTCCGATCTGGAGGACATCTTCCTCCAGCTCACCCGCAAGCCGGACGCCGCCGACTGACGCGCGCGACGTTCCTTCTGGCGCTGCTGCTTGCGGCCTGCGCGCCGGTCGTCGTCGCGCCGCCGTCGGGGCCGAGAGGCGAGCCGAGGCTCGAAGATCATCGCATCGTCGCGGCCGACGGCACCGAGCTGCCGCTTCGCCTGTGGCAGCCGGCGTCATCGCGGCCCTGGGCCGCGGCGGTGGCGCTGCATGGCTTCAACGACTACCGGATGGCCTTCTCCGAAGTCGGAAGCGAGCTCGCCGAGCGCGGCGTCGCCGTCTATGCCTACGACCAGCGGGGATTCGGCGCGACCAGCGCGCGCAAGTACTGGCACGGCAGCGCCGCGATGATCGACGACTATCGGACGGCGGTCGCGCTTGTCCGCGCGCGCCATCCGGGGCTCCCGGTCTTCGCGATCGGCGAGAGCATGGGCGGCGCGGTCGTGCTCGCAGCGCATGCGCAGCCGTCGAAACCGGACGTCGACGGCGTCGTGCTGATCGCGCCGGCGGTCTGGGGTGCCTCGACGATGCCGTTCTGGCAGACCGGGCCGCTCTGGCTGTTCTCGAACACGATCCCCTGGTGGCCGCTCTCCGGCGCCGGCCTGCCGATCCAGCCGTCGGACAACAACGCGATGCTGCGCCGTCTCTCCGCCGATCCGCTGATCATCAAGGAGACGCGGGTGGATGCGATCCGCGGCCTGGTCCGGTTGATGGACGAGGGGCTCGATGCGGCGCCGAAGCTGACCGGGCCCGCGATCATCCTCTACGGCGATGCCGACGACATCGTGCCGAAGCGGCCGACCTGCCGGATGATCCGGCGCCTGCCGGCGGCACCGGAGGGCGGATGGCGGATCGTGCTCTATCCCGAGGGCCACCACATGCTGACCCGCGACCTCGCCGGCCGCGAGCCGATCGGCGACATCGTGGCCTTCATGGCCGACCCGGCCCGCCCGGTCCCGTCCGCCGCCGAGATCGACCGCGCCGAATCGCTTCGGGCGCCTGCGTTGCGTGCGGAGAAGCTCTGCGGTAGGTTCCCGCCCGGTCAGGACCCGTAGCTCAGCTGGATAGAG
>CAZDGR010000092.1:0-12309 GCA_964504845.1 uncultured Rhizobium sp.
GCGCCGATCACGCCGGCCGAATGGCCATGCGCGGTGTCGACGACGATCACGTCGCACTCGGCCTCGAGCAGCTTCTCGGTCCGCGCCATGCCGTCGGCGCCGACTCCCGTTGCCGCGCCCACCCTCAAGCGCCCCTGGTCGTCCTTGGTCGCGTTCGGATGAAGCGCCGCCTTCTCCATGTCCTTGACGGTGATGAGGCCGACGCAGCGGAATTCCTCGTCGACGACCAGCAGCTTCTCGATCCGGTGCTTGTGAAGCAGCTGCTTCGCCTGCTGGCGGTCGACGCCTTCCTTGACCGTGACCAGCCTGTCCTTGGTCATCAGCTCGTGCACCGGCTGGCTGGTGTCGGTGGCGAAGCGGACGTCGCGGTTGGTGAGGATGCCGACCAGCTTGCGGGTCTTCTCCTCGACCACCGGGATGCCGGAGATCTTGTGCTGAAGCATGATCTTCAGCGCGTCGGCCAGCGTCTGGTCGGGGCGGATGGTGATCGGGTTCACCACCATGCCGCTCTCGAACTTCTTCACCGCCCGGACTTCCTGGGCCTGGCGGACGGGGTCGAGGTTCTTGTGGATCACGCCGAGGCCGCCGAGCTGGGCCATCGCGATCGCGAGCCGGCTTTCGGTGACCGTGTCCATCGCCGCCGAGATCAGCGGGATGCCGAGCTCGATGCCGCGGGTCAGCCGCGTGCGTGTATCGACCTGGCCCGGAAGAACCGAGCTGGCCGCGGGCACGAGGAGAACGTCGTCGAAGGTGAGCGCCTCGCGGATGTGCATACAGGCTCCTTTCCGCTAAGGCGGCGCCTAGTACCACGGGAAATAAGCTTGCTCAAGGGGCGTTACGGAATCCCTGGGCGACCAGGTAGGTTTCCGGGCTCTCCTTGCGGGAGGACGGCGGCTTGGCGTGCCGGACCTGGGCGAAGCGCTTCTTGAGGAGTGCCAGCATCCCCTTCTCGGCGCCGCCCTGGAACACCTTGCAGACGAAGGCCCCGCCGGGGGCCAGGACCTCGATCGCGAAGTCCAGCGCCGCTTCGGCCAATCCCACAGTCCGAATATGGTCTGTCATGCCGTGGCCCGTGGTCGGCGCCGCCATGTCGGAGAGGACCACGTCGACCGGGCCGCCCAAGGCCGCCCGGATCTTCTCCGGCGCCGACGAATCGAGGAAGTCGAGCTGCATGATCTCGGCGCCCGGAACCGGCGCCATCTCCAGGATATCGACGCCCAGCACCTTCCCCTCCCCCGCTTTCTCGACCGCGACCTGGGTCCAGCCGCCGGGGGCGGCGCCGAGGTCGAGCACGCGGGCCCCCTTCTTCAGGATGCGGAAACGCTTGTCGAGGTCGGCCAGCTTGAAGGCGGCGCGGGAACGAAAGCCCTGGCGCTTGGCTTCGGCCACGTAGGGGTCGTTGAGCTGGCGCGCGAGCCATTTCTGGGAGGAGGTGGATCGGCTCTTGGCCGTCTTCACCTTCACCGCCTTCTGACGGCGGCCGCCGAAGTCGCTCACGCCCGCCCCGCCTCCGCCATCAGCGCCAGCAGGATTCCCTCGCGCACGCCGCGATCGGCGACGCGCACGGATCCGACCGGCCAGCGCCGGCAGATCGCCTCCAGGATCGCGCAGCCGGCCAGCACCAGATCGGCGCGCTCGCGCCCGATGCAGGGATGGCGCTCGCGCTCGGAAACCGGCATCGCCGCGATCCGCTGCGTCACGTCGTCGATTGCGGGGAATCCAAGCTGGAAGCCGTCGACCTTGTTGCGGTCGTAGCGCGGCAGGTCGAGATGCACGCCTGCCAGCGTGGTGACGGTGCCGGAGGATCCCAGCATCTGCACGCCGCCATTGGCGACGATCCCTGAAATCCCATGGTCCGCGTCGAACGGCTCCAGCAGCGCCCTCACCTCGGCGACCATGTCGGCATAGGCGCCGTTCACGGCGTCGGGGAAGCGTTCGCCGAGCGTGACGACGCCTAAGGGAAGCGAGACGCAGCCCTCGACGACGGGCCGCCCGTCGACGAGGCGCGCCCAGGAGAGCTCGGTCGAGCCTCCGCCGATGTCGAACACCAGCGCCCAGGGCCTGGACGCATCGAGCAGCGGCGCGCATCCGGCGAGCGAAAGCCGCGCTTCCTCGCCGGGGGAGATGATCTCGAGGTCGAGGCCGGTCACCTGCTTGGTCCGCGTGACGAAGTCCTGGCAGTTCATCGCGCGCCGGCAGGCCTCGGTCGCGACCGTGCGCGCGCGCGTCACGCTCTGGCGTCGGATCTTGGCGGCGCAGACCTTGAGCGCGTCGATGGTGCGATCCATCGCCGCCTCGGAAAGCACGCCGCTCGAGCCGACGCCCTCGCCAAGACGGACGATCCGGGAGAAGGCATCGACCACCCGGAAGCCGCCCGGTGCCGGAGTCGCGACCAGGAGGCGGCAGTTGTTGGTGCCGAGATCGAGCGCCGCGAAAGCTGGGGTCCGTCGCCGCGAAGGGCCATTGTGGCGCGCCTGCGGCCGGAGGTCAGGCTCCGCCGAGGTCACTGCGGCCGCCCTCGACCGGATTTGCCCCGCGTTTCCATCGTGAAAGTCTACCTGGGGAGACGGGGCGCGCAACCTTCCTTAAGCCGGCCCGGGAAATCCGCCGGAGTTCCGCCAGGATTGCAGCCCGGCCTCGCCCCATGCCAGAGGTTGGGCCGGAATCGCGCCCAGGAGCCCGGAATGGACGTCCGCCGATTTGCGACCCGAGATGAGATGGGCCGGGCCGCCGCCACCGCCGTCGCCCGAGCGATGCGGGCGGCGATCTCCGACAAGGGTGGCGTCCGCATGATCTTCGCCTCCGCGCCCAGCCAGCGGGAGATGCTGGAGGCGCTGGCGGAAGAACCCGGCATCGACTGGTCGCGCGTCACCGCCTTCCACATGGACGAGTACCACACGCTGCCCGAGGACGCGCCGCAGCGATTCGGCCCGTGGCTCAAGCGCGTGCTGTTCGATCGGGTGCGAGCCGGAACCGTTCACCTGATGCTGCCGACCGCCGATGGACAGGATTGCATCCGCGACTACACGCGCCTCCTGGCCGAAGCGCCGATCGATATCGTCTGCTGCGGCATCGGCGTGAACGGCCACCTCGCCTTCAACGATCCGCCCGTCGCCGACTTCGCCGACCCGGTCGACGTGAAGGTCATCGAGCTCGATCCGGTCTGCCGCCAGCAGCAGCTCGAGGACGGCGGCTTCGAGAGCCTCGACGACGTGCCGCGGATCGCGCTGACCCTGACGATCCCTCGCCTGCTCCGTGCCGAGACGATCATCTGTGTCGTACCGGGGCCGATGAAGCGCGAGGCCGTGCAGCGCACGCTGAACGACCCGATCGGCGAGGCCTGCCCGGCGACAGCGCTCCGCCGGCACCCCGATTGCACGCTCTACGTCGACTCGGACTCGCTGCCCCAGGCCTGAACGATCCGATCCAGCGCTGCCAGCCCGTCGGTCAGCGCCGCCGGGCCGGGCTGCAGGATCAGCGGCGACTTGATCTCGTGCATCTCCAAATGCCCGAAGCCCGGTCGCGCCCTCACCTTCTCCGGCCGGAACCTCTTTCCGCACCAGGAGCCGATGACGATGTCGGGCTTGCGTGCCTGTACTTCGTCCAAGGTGACGATGCGCTCCTTCGCCGATCGCCCCAGCGCACGATCGGCGAAGACATCGATGCCCCCCGCCGCCTCGATCAGCTCCGAGACCCAGCCGATGCCCGAGATCATCGGCTCGTCCCATTCCTCGAAGTAGATGCGCGGCTTCCGTCGCAGACGCGCACTGCGCTCCCTCGCCGCCTCGACGTTCGCCGAGAGGCGGTCGGCGAGGGCAGCACCGCGGTCCGCAGCGCCGACCATCGCGCCCAGCATCCGCACCATCTCCAGGATGCCCGCGACCGTCCGCTGGTTGAACGCGTGCACCGTAATGCCATGGCGGATCAGCTCGGCGACGATCTCGGCCTGAAGGTCCGAGAAAGCCAGCACCAGGTCCGGCTCAAGCTTCAGGATCTTGCCCGTGTCGGCGGAGGTGAAGGCGGAGACGCGCGGCTTCTCGCGCCGGGCTTCCGGCGGACGGACGACGTATCCGGAGATGCCGACGATCCGCGCCTGCTCGCCCAGAATATAGAGTGTCTCGACCGTCTCCTCGGTCAGGCAGACGATCCGCGCCGGTGGATACAGCGCCTCAGCCCTCTTTCGGCTCGAAGGTCAGAGAGACGCCGTTCATGCAGTAGCGCAGGCCGGTCGGCTTGGGGCCGTCCGGAAACACGTGGCCGAGATGACCGCCGCAGCGCCGGCAATGAACCTCGACCCGGCGCATGCCGTAGCTGTTGTCTTCGGTCGTCGCGACCGCGTCCTCGGCGATCGGCGCGAAGAAGCTGGGCCAGCCGGTGCCGCTGTTGAACTTCGCCTCGGACGAGAACAGATCCAACCCGCATCCGGCGCAGCGGAACGTACCCTTGCGCTTCTCGCCGTCGAGCGGGCTGGTGAAGGCACGCTCGGTCCCGTGCTCGCGCAGCACGCGGAACTGCTCGGGCGTCAGGCAGTGCTGCCACTCGGCCTCGGTCTTGGTCGCATCGTCGGTCATGGTCGCACCATCCTTCTCATATAGGATCATAACGCGCTCGCCCCTTCCTTGCCCCGGCTTTCCGGCCCGTGCCATCATCGGGCGATGAAGAACGGATCGCGTCCGGCGGTCGCCGTCGAGGGCCTCAGCAAGCGCTTCGGACCGCTCGAGGTGCTGAAGGGCATCACGCTCGAAGCCCATGACGGCGAGGTGCTGGCGATCCTCGGATCGTCCGGATCCGGAAAGTCGACCCTTCTCCGCTGCATCAACATGCTGGAAGTGCCGGACGCCGGCACCGTCGCCATCGCCGGCGAGCCGATCCTGTTCAAGGACAGACGCGGCGGCGGGCGCGAGCCGGCCGACGGCGCCCAGCTCGACCGGCTCCGCCAGAAGCTGGGCATGGTGTTCCAGAGCTTCAATCTCTGGTCCCACCTGACGGTGCTGGAGAACGTCACGGAGGCACCGGTGCACGTCCAGAAGCGCCCGAAGGCGGAAGCGACCGAGGAGGCGCTGGCGCTGCTCGACAAGGTCGGCCTTTCCGACAAGCGCAACCACTACCCGTCCCAGATCTCCGGCGGTCAGGCGCAGCGCGCGGCGATCGCGCGCGCGCTGGCGATGCGCCCGCAGCTGATGCTGTTCGACGAGCCCACCTCCTCGCTCGATCCCGAGCTGGTCGGCGACGTGCTTCGCGTCATCCGCACGCTGGCCGAGGAAGGCCGTACCATGATGCTGGTGACCCACGAGATGGCCTTCGCCCGCGAGGTTGCGAGCCGCGTGATCTTTCTTCATCAGGGCCGGGTCGAGGAGGAAGGTTCGCCGGCCCAGGTGTTCGGGGCGCCGAAGTCAGAGCGCTGCCGGCAGTTCATCTCCAGCCAGCTCCGGCCTTAGGCGCTCCTAGCCCGTTGCAAAAAGACCGTCTATCGTTCGCCAACAACCTGTAGAGGAGGCTTCGTCAATGAAGATCACCCGTCTTGCCGTCGTCGCCGGTGCCGTGCTCGCGCTCGGTCTTGCCGCATTCGACGCCTCGGCGCAGATGCGCAAGGTCAAGGTCGCCACCGAAGGCGCCTATGCGCCGTGGAACTTCGTCAACAGCGCCGGCAAGCTCGAAGGCTTCGAGCTCGATCTCGGCGCCGAGCTCTGCAAGCGCGCCAAGTTCGACTGCGAGTTCGTCGCCCAGGACTGGGACGGCATCATGCCGTCGCTGCTGGCGAAGAAGTACGACGCGATCATGGCCGGCATGAACATCACGCCGAAGCGCATGGAGACGATCAACTTCACCACCGCCTATGCCGCGGGCGCACATGGCTTCCTGGTGATGAAGAACTCGTCGCTCACCAAGATGCCGGGCGGCGAGTTCAGCCTGACCAAGGACGCGGCCGCCGCCGAGAAGGCGATCGCCGATCTCAAGCCGCTGCTCAAGGGCAAGATCCTCGGTGTCCAGGCCTCGACCACCAACCTCGCCTGGGCCGAGAAGTACTTCAAGGACGTGGCGGAGATCCGCGAGTACAAGACCACCGAGCAGCACGATCTCGACGTCGCGGCCGGCCGCATCGACGCGGCCGTGGTAGCGCACTCCGCCGCCAAGGCGACGATGGAGACCGCGACCGGCAAGGACATGGCGATCGCCGGCCCGGCGTTCTCGGGCGGCATGCTCGGTCTCGGCGTCGCCGTCGGCATCCGCAAGGAGGACAACGACCTCAAGACCGCCTTCGACGACGCGGTGAAGTCGGCGATCGCCGACGGCACGATCAAGCGGCTGTCGGAGAAGTGGTTCAAGGTCGACATGACGCCGAAGTCGTAACGCGACTTCGTAACCCTCTCCCGGCGCAAGCCGGGGGAGGGTTGGGGTGGGGGTGAGCGAAGCGAGTGACGTTGCCGCCTGCACCGATAGTTCCTCGCTTCGCTCGCCCCCACCTTGCCCTCCCCCGCGTAAGACGCGGGAGAGGGTTCCGAAAGGCCCCATGCCGCCGAAGTCGTTCCTCGAGCTGATGCAGTGGGGGCCGCAGGGCTGGCTCGACGAGATGACCTTCGCGACCGGGCTGACGCTCGCGGTCGCCGTCTGCGGCTTCCTGTTCGGGCTCGCCTTCGGAACGCTGGCGGCGGCGGCAAAGCTGTCGAGATCGGCGGTCCTCCGACGCGCCGCCGACGCCTACACCACAGTCTTCCGCGGCGTCCCGGACCTTCTCGTCATCTATCTCTTCTACTTCGGCGGCAGCGCCGTGGTGACGGCGATCGGCGCGGCGCTGGGATACTCCGGCTTCATCGGACTCCCGGGATTCCTGGTCGGCACGCTGGCGATCGGCATCGTCTCCGGCGCCTACCAGACCGAAGTGATCCGCGGCGCCTATCTCGCGGTGCCGCAGGGCGAGGTCGACGCCGCCCGCGCCTTCGGCATGTCGGGCTTTCGGCTGCTTCGGCGCATCATCGGGCCGCAGGTGCTGCGCTATGGCCTCCCGGGCATGGGCAATATCTGGCAGCTGGTGCTGAAGGAAAGCGCGCTCGTCGCCGTGGTCGGGCTCACGCTCATCTTCTACGAGGTCAGGATCGGCGATCTGGTGCTGATCTACGAGACCCGGTTCTCCGACCTGCTGCGCCAGGCGCATGTCGCTGCCGGCTCGACCCGCCAGCCCTTCGTCTTCTACATCACCGCGGTCGCCTTCTACCCGGTGCTGACCACCGCCTCGACCTGGGCCTTCCGACGGGCCGAGACCTGGGCGACGCGCGGCATGCGGCGGGCCTGACGGAGATGGATCTCGACTTCCTCTGGGCGACCTTCGTCCGATTGATCGGCGGCGTCCCGCTGACGCTGCAGCTGGCCTTCTCGTCGATCGCGCTCGGCCTCGCGTTGGCCGTGCTGCTGGCGGTGATGATGCGTAGCTGGTTCACGCCGCTGGCCTGGATCGCCGACGGTTTCGTCTTCGTCTTCCGCGGCACGCCGCTCCTGGTACAGATCTTCCTGATCTACTATGGCCTCGGCCAGTTCCGCCCGGTGCTCGACGACATGGGCATCTGGTGGTTCTTCCGCTCGCCCTACTACTGCGCGCTGCTTGCGCTCACCCTGAACACCGCGGCCTACGGCGCCGAGATCGTCCGCGGCGGCCTGCAGTCGGTGCCGCACGGCCAGATCGAGGCCGCCCGCGCCTTCGGCATGTCTGGATTTACGCTTTATCGCCGGATCGTGGCGCCGATCGCGCTCCGCCAGGCGCTGCCGGCCTACGGCAACGAGATCATCCTGATGATCAAGGCGACGTCGCTCTGCTCGACGATCACGCTGATGGAAGTGACCGGCCTCGCGCACCGGATCATCTCGGAGACCTTCCGGTCGTTCGAGGTGTTCTTCGTCGCCGGCGCGATCTATCTCGCGATCAACTTCGCGATGAGCCGGCTCATCGGCCTCGCCGAGGCCCGGATCGCGCCGGACCTCGACCAGGCCAACCGGCCCGCCGAAGTGCACTAGGCGCGTTCGCTACCAGCGCCGCCGGTGGCGGTGCCGCCGTCCGTCGCCGCCTTCCAAGTAGACGCTGCCGTAGTATGCGGGGCCGCCATAGTAGCCGGGTGCGCCGTAATAGGGGTCGCCGTACGGGTAAACGACACACCCGCCGAGCAGGCCTGTCGACAAGACCGCCGCCACGGCAAGCAACTTCTTCATCTCGACACCTTCCCTAAGCGTTCGTTTGCCGCCCAAGGTGTCTGGGCACCGCGAACGGAGATGCGTCGCCGCATCTCCTCATGCTACGGGCGCCGTTCGCCTTTCCTGCGACGGCGCCCCGCCCGGTCGTCTTAGTAGTAGCGCGGGCCGTAGTAGTAGCGATCCCAGTACTGACCGTTATACGGGGAGCGGTCGACCACGTAGGTGCCCGTGCCCCGGTCCAGATATGCGAGGTCGCTGCGCGGGTATGGGTTGCCGCATGCCGCCAGCGTGGTCGCGGTCAGCAGGATCGCTGCGATCGAAAGCTTTCTCATTCCTACCTCCAACAGAATCCGCTCGAAGGATTCCAGCCATTGCTCGAGCGTAAAAACGGGAGGTCGCGGGGAGCGGTTGCCTTACGGGCTGTGGCATCGACGCGCGGGAATCGCGGTATTTCAGGCACGATCGTGCCTGAAAACGACGAGTCGCCACATTCGAGATACAGGCGCATACACGGCTTCGCATTGGCCAATGCTCGTCAGCAGCGCGCGCGCCAGCAAAGAAGACCGCCGCCCGGCGATCGCCGCCGAAGGCCGGGGCATTGCCGGTCAAGGCCGGCATCAGCGCAAATGGCTAGGCAATTCCGGGGGATCGCCAGCCGCGCCATCGCGGGCTTGTGAGCGGCCCGTCATTTCGCGGGAACGACTCCCACGGTAGGCTCCCCCAGAAGGAACAACGGCCGAACCGACTGGAGCGCTCTCATGGTTGCCATCACGATCAACGGCAAGGTCTACAACACCAACGCCGATCCGCGGACGCCGCTGCTCTGGGTGCTCCGAGACGACCTCGGCCTGACCGGAACCAAATACGGCTGCGGCGTCGCCCAGTGCGGCGCCTGCACGGTCCATATCGACGGCGTCGCCAACCGCTCCTGCCAGGTGCCGCTGAACTCGGTCGGCCGCCGCAAGGTGACGACGATCGAGGGCCTCGCCGAGAACGGCAAGATGAACAAGGTCCAGGAAGCCTGGCTCGCCCAGGACGTGCCGCAATGCGGCTACTGCCAGAGCGGCATGATCATGGCCGCAACCGCCCTCCTCAAGACGACGCCGAAGCCGACCGACGAGGACATCGACGCGGCGATGACCAACATCTGCCGCTGCGGCACCTACCAGCAGATCCGCGCCGCCATCCACGAAGCGGCGAAGGGTTGAGGGAGGATCCAGCCATGACCACTCAGACCGCTCTCAATCGCCGCACCTTCCTCGCCAGCGCCGCAGCCGTTTCCGGCGGCTTCTCGCTGGGCTTCGGCGTGCCGTTCGGCGGCGCCGCGGCACAGACCGCCGACGTGCCCGAGGTCAACGCCTGGGTCGTCGTCAAGCCCGACGACACCGTCGTCATCCGCATCGCCCGCTCCGAGATGGGCCAGGGCACGCTGACCGGCCTCGCCCAGCTCGTCGCCGAGGAACTCGAGTGCGACTGGTCCAAGGTGACCACCGAATACCCGACGCCCGGGCAGAACCTGGCCCGCGGCCGCGTCTGGAAGAACTACTCGACCGGCGGCAGCCGCGGCATCCGCGAATCCCACGACTACGTCCGCCAGGGCGGCGCCGCTGCCCGCGAGATGCTGGTCCAGGCGGCGGCCAAGGAGTGGAACGTGCCGGCCGCCGAGTGCTCGGCCGCGAACAGCGTGATCACCCACAAGGGCTCGGGCAAGACCACGACCTACGGCAAGGTCGCTGCCGCCGCGGCGAAGATCGAGCCGCCGAAGGAAGTGAAGCTCAAGGACCCGAAGGACTGGAAGATCGCCGGCAAGGGCCTGAAGCGCCTCGACACCAAGGACAAGCTGACCGGCGCCCAGATCTACGGCATCGATCTCAAGCTCCCGGGCATGCTGGTCGCGACCATCCGAGACACGCCGGTCAACGGCGGCAGGCTCAAGAGCTTCGACGCCTCGAAGGTCGAGAAGATGCCGGGCGTCAAGAAGGTGGTGCAGGTCGAGAACGCGGTCGCCGTGGTCGCCAATACCTTCTGGCAGGCTCGGACCGCGATCAATGCGCTCCCGGCCGAATGGGACGCGGGCGCCGGCGGCAAGGTCTCCAGCGACGACATCGACAAGATGCTGGCCGAGGGCCTCACCGCCGAGAACGCCTTCATCGGCAACAGGGCGGGCGACGCCAAGGCGGCGATCGCCGGGGCGGCGAAGAAGGTCGAGGCGACCTACAGCTATCCCTACCAGCACCACGTGACGATGGAGCCGATGAACTGCACGGCACTCTGGACCGCCGACAGGTGCGAGGTCTGGGGGCCGACGCAGAATGGCGAGGCGGCGCTCGCCGCCGCGGCCGAGGCTTCGGGCCATCCGGTCGCCAAGTGCGACGTGCACAAGACGTTGCTCGGCGGCGGTTTCGGCCGCCGCGGCCGCTCGGACTATGTCCGCCAGGCGGTGCTGATCGCCAAGCAGATGCCGGGCACGCCGATCAAGCTCGTCTGGTCGCGCGAAGAGGACATGACGCACTGCGCCTACCATCCGGTGACGCAGTGCAAGCTCACGGCCGGCCTCGACGCCTCGGGCAAGGTCGTCGGGATGCACATGCGCATCTCCGGCCAGTCGATCCTGGCCTCGCTCAACCCGCAGGGCCTGCAGAACGGCATGGACCCGGTGACCTTCCAGGGCCTCAACCCCGGCGGGGCCGAGGGGCAGTTCGGCTACGAGATCCCGAACCTGCTGATCGACCACGCGATGCGGAACCCGCATGTGCTGGCCGGCTTCTGGCGCGGCGTGAACCTCAACCACAACGCCATCTACGTCGAATGCTTCGTCGACGAGATGGCGAAGGCGGCGGGCCAGGATCCGCTCGAGTTCCGCCTGAAGATGGGCAAGGAGCGCCACATGGCGGTGCTCAAGGCGGTCGCCGAGAAGGCCGGGTACGGCAAGGCGCCGGCCGGGCACTTCCACGGCCTCGCCCAGATCATGGGCTTCGGCAGCTATGTCGCCGCCTGCGCCGAGGTGTCGGTCAGCGACCAGGGCCAGCTCAAGATCCACAAGATCGTCGCCGGCACCAACTGTGGGCACGCCGTCAACCCGGCACAGATCGAGCGGCAGATCGCGGGCTCGTTCGTCTACGGCCTGACCGCGGCGCTCTACGGAGAATGCACGGTCAAGGACGGCGCGATCGAGCAGACCAACTTCGACACCTACAACATGATGCGCATCGACGAGATGCCGCAGGTCGAATGCGTGATCATGCCGACCAACGACTTCTGGGGCGGTGTCGGCGAGCCGACGATCGCTGTCGCGGCCCCGGCGGTCCTGAACGCGATCTTCGCCGCGACCGGCAAGCGGGTACGCTCGCTGCCGGTGATGAACCACGACCTCAGGAAAGCCTAGAGTGACAGGGGCGGCTTCGGCCGCCCCTCAACCTTCCCCGGCCGGTCGAGATGCCGATACGGGACATGCTTCTCGGCGCCATCGTTGCGGCTCTGCTCGCACCCCCTGCTCTTGCCGCAGATGCGCGCCGCGCCTATGTCGTCAATGGCGACGAGATCAAGGCCTCGCTGACCGGACGCGCTGGCGATCCGGCCCGCGGCCGCGCTATCGTCGCCAACCGGCAGGTCGGGCTCTGCCTTCTCTGCCACACCGGCCCGATCCCGGAGGAACGTTTCCAGGGAGACCTGGCCCCGGATCTCGCGGGCGCCGGCAGTCGCTGGTCGGAGGGGCAGCTGCGGCTGAGGATCGTGGACGCCGAAAGGTTCAATCCGACGACGATCATGCCGCCCTATTTCCGCACCGAGAAGCTTGCCCGCGTCGCCAAAGCGTTCGCGGACAAGCCGATCCTCTCGGCCGAGCAGATCGAAGACGTCGTCGCCTACCTGGCGACCTTGAAGGACTAGACCGATGAACGCATCCACGAGACCTGCCGTCAGCCGCCGCAGCTTCCTCGCGGGATCCGGTGCCGCGGCGATGATCACCGTCCTCCCGGTGACGGCGGCGCATGCGACGCCAGCGATGCTGGATGCGGCGATCCGCGAGGTGACCGGCGGCAAGAAGCTGAATGCCGGCAAGGTCGCGCTCGACATCCCGCCGCTGGTCGAGAACGGCAACGCCGTGCCGATGAAGGTCTCGGTCGAGAG
>CAZDGR010000093.1:0-6707 GCA_964504845.1 uncultured Rhizobium sp.
TCGGGCGCTGGAGCCAGCGGCTGATCTCGGGCCTGACGGTGCGCACCGCCGAAGGCACGCTCTACGACGTCGACATGCGGCTCCGCCCGTCCGGCAACAAGGGGCCGATCGCCTCCAACCTCGACGGCTTCGTCCGCTACCAGATGACCGAGGCCTGGACCTGGGAGCACATGGCGTTGACGAGGGCGCGTCCGATCGCGGGGCCGGCGCCGCTGAGGGAGGCCGCAGCAGCAGCCGTGAGGAGCATCCTCACCAGCCCGCGCGACTCCGACAAGCTTCTCGCCGACGTCGCCGACATGCGCCAGCGCATGGCGAAGGAACATCCCGAGACGTCTCCCTGGAAAGTGAAGCACCGCCCCGGCGGGATGGTCGACATCGAGTTCATCGCCCAGTACCTCCAGCTCCTCCATGCCTCGAGGGATCCCGAGGTGCTCGCCGCCAACACCACCGATGCCATCGGCCGACTCGCGGATGCCGGCGCGCTTGATCGCACCGACGCCGACCGCCTGATCGAGGCGATGCGGCTCTGGCGCCGGCTGCAGGGATTTCTTCGCGTCACCACCGGCGGCGACTTCGATCCTTCGACCGCCTCGGAGGGCGTACGTCGCGCGCTGATCAAGGCGGGCGGCGCCGTCGACCTCGATGCCCTCGCGACCAAGGTCGAGGCGACAGCCGCCTGGGTTCGTGGTTTCTATCGGCGGATCGTCGACGAACCGGCCGAAGCGCTCAAGAAGAAGGAAGCGACCTCATGACCCTCGATGCCGGCAACAAGGCCCCCGCCGTCACTCTGCCGGTCTCCGGCGGCGGCGTGTTGGCGCTCTCCAAGCTCAAGGGAAAGCCGGTGGTCGTCTATTTCTATCCGAAGGACAACACCTCGGGCTGCACCAAGGAGGCTCAGGACTTCCAGGCGGCGATGCCGACGTTCAGGAAGGCCGGTGCCGAGGTGATCGGCATATCCAAGGATACGGTCGCGAGCCATGAAAGGTTCGCCGCCAGGTACGGCATTTCCTTCCCGCTGATGTCCGATACCGAGGGCAAGGCCTGCGAAGCCTTCGGCACCTGGGTCGAGAAGAGCCTCTATGGCCGGAAGTACATGGGCGTCGAGCGTGCGACCTTCCTGGTCGATGCGAAGGGCGTGGTCCGCAACGTCTGGCGAAAGGTCAAGGTGCCAGGTCATGTCGATGCCGTGCTCGCTGCGGTAAAAGCGCTCTAAGGCGCGCCCGGTGCCGCAGCCGGTCTTCGAGGAGATCGAGCCGCAGGGGCGGCTTGCCCTGCTGCTCGCGTACTGGCAGCGGCTCGGCGGCGGCGAGATGCCTCGCCGCACCCAGATCGACCTGATGGAGATCAGCGCGGCAGTACTGCCGCATGTCTTCCTGGTCGATGTGCTCGAGGAGGGCCGCCGCTTCCGCTGGCGGCTGATCGGCCAGCACATCGTCCGCCAGGCCGGCACCGACGATACCGGCCTCGACCTCGGAATCAGCATCGCCCCGGCGATGCGCGACACCATCATCGGCCACTACAAGCAGGTGATCCGGGAGCGCCGGCCGCTCAGCCATCGCGGCGGCTTCATCGGGCGCGATCAGCGCACCTACCGCTACGAACGCCTGCTGCTTCCGGTGCTTTCGGCCGACGGCACCTGGATCGACACGGTGCTGGGCGCGGCGGTGTTCAGCCCACAGCCTCACACGACGGCGTGACCCCCGTCACCTCGCCCTGTTTATCCTGTAAGTAAGGTCATAGGCTTATTTGCTGCCACCCTTCGGCGCTTCCGCCGGGACGATTTGGCCAGCAGGATTTGGAGATGTCGTTGGCGTCGCCTGATCTTCAGGATTCGGTTTTCGAGACGATCGAGCCGTCGGGCCGTTTGGCCCAGCTGGTCGCCTACTGGCGCCGTCTCGTTCCCGCCGGGCTTCCGGGGCGCCAGCATGTCGATCCGGTCGAGATCGGCGCGACGCTGCTGCCGCACATCTTCCTTGCCGACGTGCTCGACGACGGCCGCCGGTTCCGCTGGCGGCTGATCGGGACCCACATCGTCCATCACGCCGCCAGCGACGACACCGGCCGCGATCTCGATGCCACCATCGCACCGGCGATGCGCGAGACGATCATCGGCCACTATCGCGAGACCGTTTCGACCTGCCGGCCGATCTGTCATCGAAGCGAGTTCGTCGGCCGCGACCGGCGCGTCTACCGCTACGATCGCGTGCTGATGCCGCTGGCCGCCGACGGCAGCGCCGTCGACATGATCTTCGGCGGCGCCGTCTTCGGCCGTCTCCCCGACGCCGACTAGCCGACCGGCGCCGGCCTCGCCGCGCGCCAGGCGATCACTTGACGGATCAGGATCGGGCTCGCGATCGCGAGGCCCGCGATCGTGCTGGGAAGTCCGGGCGCGATCGTCGGCAGCGCCGAGAGCCCGAGCACGACGCGTTCCCATCCCCCCAGCGGCGCCAGGCCATAGCCGCCGAAAGCCATCGACAGCAGCGCGATGCCGGCGGCGCAGCCGAGTGTGGTCAGGACGAAAGCCGGCCAGGTGAACTCAGGCGTCACGATCAGCATCGCCGGGCCGTAGACGAAGACGAACGGCACCAGCACCTTGCCGAGGCCGAGGCGGAAGGCGGTGTTGCCGGTCTTGAACGGGTCGGCACCTGCCATGCTGGCCCCGGCATAGGCCGCCAGCGCCACCGGCGGCGTGATGTCGGCGAGCACGCCGTAATAAAAGACGAAGAAGTGGGCGACGATCGGCTGCACGCCCAGCATGCCGAGCGCCGGCGCCGCGACCGTCACCATGATGATGTAGTTGGCCGTGGTCGGCACGCCGCATCCGAGCAGGATGCAGACGAGGCCGGTCATGATCAGCGTGAAGAACAGCGTGGCGCCGTTCTCGGTGAACCAGCCCATCGGCAGCAGCGACAAGGTCAGCCCGCCGAGTTCGCTTGCGAACGACGTGACGATGAACGAGATCTTGAAACCGACACCGGTCAGCGTGACGATGCCGACGATGATGCCGACGGTCGCCGCCGCGGCACCGACCGAGATCGCGTATTTGGCGCCGACGACGAAGGAGTCGACCATGTCGATCACCCGCGCCTTGCCTTCGTCGGTCGAGAGCCAGGCATGGACCGCGAGTGCCGCGACGACGCCGATCATCGGCAGCGAGAACCACAGGTTGGTGGTGACGCCGAAGACGACCGACAGCACCAGTGCCGCGAAGTAGCCGACGGTGACGACGGGCATCCGGCCGAGCCCGACCACGAGGCAGCAGGTGATCCCCCAGAACGCCGCCAGGTACGGCGTGAAGCCCGAGAACAGGATCAGCAGCAGGGCTGCCAGCGGCATCACCGTCTGCCAGCCCTTGCGCAGCACCTCGCCGGCATTCGGCAGCTCGTCGGCGCGGAGGCCCCGCATGCCGGTGCGCTTCGCCTCGAAATGCACCTGGCAGAAGACACCGAAGAAATGCATGAAGGCTGGCACGATCGCCGCCAGGATCACGGAAGTGTAGGAGACGTTCAGGAACTCGACCATCAGGAACGCGGCCGCACCCATGATCGGCGGGGTGATCTGGCCGCCGGTCGAGGCGGTCGATTCCACCGCGGCAGCGAAGTGGCGCGGATAGCCCAGCCGGATCATCGCCGGGATCGTCAGCGATCCCACCGTCACCGTGTTGGCGATCGACGAGCCCGAGATCATGCCGAACATCGCCGAGCCGAAGATCGAGACCTTGGCCGGGCCGCCGGCATAGCGGCCGGCGACGATCGAGGCGAGGTCGATGAACAGCTGGCCGAGCCCGATCCGCGTCGCCAGCACGCCGAACAGCACGTAGTGGAAGACGTATGTGGCGACCACGCCGAGCGCGATGCCGTAGATCCCCTGGCTGGTGAGATACAGGTGATTGACGATGTTGCCCCACGATGCGCCCGGATGCTGCAGGATGCCGGGCATCGACGGGCCGAAATAGGCGTAGAGCATCATCAGGATCGCGATCACGGGCAGCGGCCAGCCGACGCCGCGGCGCGTCGCTTCGAGCAGCACGACGATCAGGATCGTGCCCATCGCCACGTCGATAAGCAGCGGGTTGCCGACCCGGAAGGCGAGATCGGCGAAGATCCACGGCACGTAGAGGCTGGCGACCGCGGCGGCGATCGCCAGCACCCAGTCGACGATCGAGATGCCGAAGGGCCGCCACCACGCCACCGCCGGCTCGCGGCTCTCGTGCGCCTTCAGGAACGGGAAGACCAGGAAGATCATCCCGATCACGAAGGCCATGTGGATGCCGCGATGCGTGGTCTCGCGCAGCAGCCCGAAGCCGGCCGTGTAGTAGTGGAAGCCCGAGAGCGCCAGCAGCAGGATCGCGACGATCCAGCCCGCCGTCGGCGTCAGCGGCCGAAAGCGCATCTCCGGATCGAACTTCTCCTCGAGCGCGCGGGCTTCGGTGATCGCGGCGGCGGTGGTCGACATGGGAACGCTCATCCAGATCGGGACGGATAAGGAAGGCCCCTCTCCAGCCTGCGCCGGAGAGGGGCCCTAAAGACGGCCTATGCGGCGAGGCTTACTTCAGAAGACCGGCTTCCTTGTAGAACTTCGCAGCGCCCGGGTGCCACGGCACGCTCGGACCGGCGGTCGCGGTCGCCTTGACGATCGACTTGCCCTTTGCGTGGCCGGCGTCGAGCGCTGCGCGGGTCTTGTCGCTCCACAGCGCCTTGGTGATGTCGTAGACCAGCGCCTCCGGAACCTTGGCCGAGGTAACCCACTGCGCGCCGACCGCAAGGGTCTTCGCCGCGGCCGCACCTTTGTAGGTGTTGGCCGGGATCTCGTCGGCGGCGAAGAAGGCGTACTTCTTGCGGATGGCTTCCGCCTGCGGGCCGTCGATCGGCACGATGTCGATGCCCGGGCCTGCGGCCGCGAGCTCGGTGATCGCGCTGGTCGGGTAGCCGCCGACGAAGATGAAGGCGTCCATGCCGCCGTCGCGCATCTTCTCGGCCGCCTGGTTCGGCTTCAGGTAGTCGGCCTTCACGTCCTTCTCCGAGAGGCCATAGCCCTCGAGGATGATCTTGGCATCGACCAGCGTGCCCGAGCCCGGCTCGTCGAGCGAGACGCGCTTGCCCTTGAGGTCGGCAGGGGTCTTGATGTTGGCGCTCTTCGCCGCGACCAGGTGGATGCTCTCGGGATAGAGGTTCGCGATCAGGCGGAGGTCGGCCGCCTTCTCCTTGCCCTCGAACAGGCCGGTGCCGGTATGCGCCCAATGGGCGACGTCGGCCTGGGCGAAGCCGGACTCGAGCGCCCCCGAGAGGATGCCGTTGACGTTGGCGACCGAGCCGTTCGAGGCCTGGGCCGTCAGCACGAGACGCGGCGGGGCCGAGATCGCGTTCGCGATGATGCCGCCGATCGGATAGTAGGTGCCGGCGGTGCCGCCGGTGCCGATGCGGAAGAAGGCCGGGGCCTGGGCGAAGGCATCGCGGCCGATCAGCGCCGCGGCGGCTGCCGTCAGCGCGAATTCACGTCGGGTAATGCGCATCTTTCTCTCCTCGGAGGGGATGACCAGCTGGAGCCAGTTTGGGCCGCCGGGATACTCGATTTCAAGCGGCCGAGGCGAGGACTATTTCAGTCCCCGTTTTCCTTTCGGAACGGCGAGAACTCCATCAGCCGCTCGATCTCGAGCGCCATGTGCTGGCGCTCGCGCTTGAGCGCATCCTCGACCGGCTTCGCCAGCCGCCGGTCGAAGATGTGGTGAAGGCTGAAGGTCCGGGTCGGCAGGTACCCGCGCTGGATCTTGTGGGGTCCTTGAGCACCGGCCTCGACCCGCTTCAGGCCGCGCTCGATCGCGACGTCGATGGCCTTGTAGTAGCAGGCCTCGAAATGCAGGAATCTGTAGTCGCCGTCGGCGCCCCAGTTGCGGCCGTAGAGCGCCTCGGTGCCGAGCAGGTTCAGCGCGCCGGCGATCATTCTGCCGCCGGCCTCCCCGATCACCAGCACGACCTTGTCGGCCATGGTCTCGCCGAGGCGGAGGAAAAAAGCCTCGTTGAGATACGCGTGGGCCCATTTGCGGTCGACCGTGTCGAGGTAGTAGCGGAAGAAGGTCCGCCAGTGCTCTTCGCGGATTTCCGATCCGGTAATCGCGCGCACCGTGATGCCGCTGTCGGCGACTTCTTTCCGCTCCTTGCGGAGCGCCTTGCGCTTGCGCGACGCCAGCGCGTTCAGGAAATCCTCGAAGCTCCGATAACCCTGATTGGTCCAGTGGTATTGCATGCCGATGCGCCGGATCCATCCGGCGGCACCCAGCCGCGTCCACTCGTCCTCGGTCGGGAACGTGATGTGCACCGAGGAGGCGCGGCGCTGCTGCGCGAGCGTCAGCGAGGCGCCGGCAAGCTGAACCATGAGGTCGGGATCGACGCCGGGCTTCAGGAGGATGCGCCGGCCGGTCGCCGGCGTGAACGGCACCGCGACCTGGAGCTTGGGATAGTAGCGGCCACCCGCCTTCATGTAGGCGTCGGCCCAGCCGTGGTCGAAGACGTATTCGCCCTGGCTGTGGTTCTTGAGATAAGCGGGGACGACGCCGAGGACCTTGCCGCCGTCGCCCTCGGCGATCAGGTGCTGAGGCAGCCAGCCGGTATCCGGCGAGACGCTGCCCGACGCCTCGAGCGCCGAGAGGAAGGCGTGGCAGAGGAACGGATTCTCCGGCCCGGCGCAGGCATCCCACTCGGCCGCATCGA
>CAZDGR010000093.1:6807-12287 GCA_964504845.1 uncultured Rhizobium sp.
TGGCAGAGGAACGGATTCTCCGGCCCGGCGCAGGCATCCCACTCGGCCGCATCGATATCACCGATGCGCTCGGCGACGCGGACCGTGATCTGCCCGTCGCCGTCCATCGCCTTTACAGAAGCTCGAAGGTGCCTTCGACCTCGACGGCGACACCCAAGGGCAGCGCGTTGGTGCCGACAGCGACGCGCGCATGGCGGCCGAGATCGCCGAATACCTGCACCATCAGGTCGGACGCACCGTTGATCACCTTCGGCTGGTCCTTGAAGCCGGTCGTGCACTGGACGAAGCCCACGAGCTTCAGCACCCGGCCGACCTTGTCGAGGTTGCCGCCGCAGGCGGCCTTGGCCTGGGCGATCAGGTTCAGTGCGCAGATCCGTGCCGCCAGGACCCCCTGCTCGAGCGAGAGATCCTGGCCGACGGTGCCGACACAATCCTTCTTGAGCTCGCCGTTCCAGAACGGAACCTGGCCCGCGACGAACAGCAGCCGCCCCGAGATCGTGTAGGGAACATAGTTCGCCGCGGGCGCCGCCGCCTTCGGCAGCTCGATCTTCAGTTCCTTCAGCCTCTCCTCGATGCGCCCGGACATACGCGATGCTCCTCTTGAAACGGGGGAGCGCGCACGATATCCGCTTTGGGATGGCGGGGAAATGAGGTGGCGTCGATGGCGGAACCCATTCTGATCGGCAAGGCGAAGGATCCGGTTCATCTGCTGCCGGCGATGGCCAATCGCCACGGCCTGATCGCCGGGGCGACCGGCACCGGCAAGACCGCGACCCTGCAGGGCCTGGCCGAGGGCCTGTCGGCGGCCGGCGTGCCGGTCTTCGTCGCCGACGTGAAGGGCGACCTCGCCGGCATGAGCCAGCCCGGCCGTGGCGACGCGAAATTCGTCGAGCGCGCGAAGACGACCGGCCCCGCCGGCTACCGGCCCCAGGCCTATCCAGTGCTGTTCTGGGACCTGCTCGGCCAGCAGGGCCATCCGCTGCGCGCCACGATCTCGGAGCTCGGCCCGCTGCTGCTGGCACGTCTCCTCGGATTGAACGAGGTGCAGGAGGGCGTGCTCTCGCTCGCCTTCAAGCTCGCCGACGACGACGGGCTCCTGCTGCTCGACCTCAAGGATCTCCGCGCGCTGCTCCAGCACGTCGCCGAGAACGCGGAAGAGCTGCGGGCCAGCTATGGCATGGTCTCCTCGCAATCCGTCGGCGCGATCCAGCGTGCGCTGCTGCAGGTCGAGGAGCAGGGCGGCGACCTGTTCTTCGGCGAGCCGGCGCTCGACCTCAACGACCTTTTGATGTGCGACGCGCAGGGACGCGGCGCGATCAACGTGCTTGCCTCCGACCAGCTGATCCAGCGGCCCCGTCTCTACGCCACCTTCCTGCTCTGGCTGCTCTCCGAGCTGTTCGAGGCGCTGCCGGAGGCCGGCGACCTCGACAAACCGAAGCTCGTCTTCTTCTTCGACGAGGCGCATCTGCTGTTCAAGGACGCGCCGCCGGCGCTGGTCGAGAAGGTCGAGCAGGTGGTGCGGCTGATCCGCTCGAAAGGGGTCGGCATCTTCTTCGTGACCCAGAGCCCGCTCGATTTGCCGGAGAGCGTGCTTGGCCAGCTCGGCAACCGCATCCAGCACGCGCTCCGTGCCTTCACGCCGCGAGACCAGAGGGCGGTGCGTGCCGTCGCCGAGACCTTCCGCGCCAGCCCCGGCCTCGATACCGAGAAGGCCATCGGCGAGCTCGCGATCGGCGAGGCGCTGGTCTCGCTGCTGGATGCGCGCGGCACGCCGATGCCGGTCGCGCGCACGCTGATCCGCCCGCCGGCCTCCCGTCTCGGTGCCATCACGGCCGACGAGCGGCGCGCGACCCTAGGCATGAGCCCGATCGGCGCCCGCTACGACCAGGCGGTCGACCGCGAGTCGGCGTTCGAGCAGCTCTCCAGATCGTCCGAGCCGGCGCCGTCGAGCAACCCGTGGGGCCAGTCGCCGGCCCCGTCGGGCAATTCGAATCCCTGGGGCGCGCCGCGCGAGGCACCGGCGCCGACGCCGGCACGGATCCCCACGGGCCGCCTGCCCCGCCAGGCGCCCGCCGGCCGGCAGCGCCAGACCGTCGCCGAAACCGCCATCAAGAGCGTCGTACGCTCGGTCAGCTCCTCGATCGGCTCCGCCATCGGCCGGCAGATCGTGCGCGGCGTGCTCGGGTCGATCCTCAAGGGCTGACGGCGGACGCGTCTTCTGCTGGTCCTGGCGATCCTCGCGCTCTCGGCCACCTCGGCCAAGGCCGGGTAGCCGTCCGCGATCCCTGGCCCGCAGCTGCGATCTAGCGCCAGAAGGCGCGGGCGAGCCGGAGATAGTTGCCCCCGAGGAACTTCCTCACATCCTCGTCGCCATAGCCGCGCTCCAGCATGAGCGCCACGAGATCGACGAGCTGCGCCGGCTGCGCGTAGCGGAAGCCCGGCCAGTTCGGATCCTTCGCCTGCGGCCATTCGTCGGCACGGGACCGGGCGAAGCTGGTTACCGCCTCGGCGTCGAAGACGAGGTCGAGGCCGAGGCCGGCATGGTCGACGCCGACCAACTGGACGACGTGGTCGACGTGCCGGAACAGCGCCTCCGTCGAGGCGTTCAGGTCGCCGAGATAGTCGCTCGATCCCGAGATCCCGACGAGGCCGCCGGTCGCGGCGCAGGCCCTTATCTGCGCGTCCGTAAGATTGCGGTAGTGCGGCTGCACCGACGCGGCGTTCGAATGCGTGAACAGCACCGGCCGCGTCGCCGCTTCCATCGCCTCCAGGCTGGTGCGGGCACCGACATGGCTCAGGTCCAGCATCATGCCGACCCGCTCCATCTCGGCGATCAGGCTCCGTCCCCACTTGGTGAGGCCGCCGTCGGACGCCTCGGCGCAGCCGCCGCCGGCCGAGTTCGAGACGTTGAAGGCGAGCAGCGTGTGGCGCACGCCGAGACGGAAGAAAGGCTCGATCACGCTCAGGTCGCGCTCGAAGCAGTTGGTGCCCTCGAAGTGCAGCGTGACCGCGAGCTTTCCGGCGGCCTTGGCGGCAAGCACGTCGTCGGCCTTCTCGACCAGGACCAGGGATGGATCGGAGAGGATGCGCTTGTGCGCGGCGGCCACACGGGCGAAGGCCTGGCCAAGGTTCTGGTCGTCGCCGGCGATGGTCAGGGAGATCAGGTTCCATCCGGCCCCGGCGAGGACCGGAAGCTTGTCCCAGTCGTTGCCGGCCCAGGGCTCGAGCGGCCAGACATTGTCCCAGACGAGTGCGTCCTTCACGAGGTCCGCGGCGCGATCCATTCTCTTTGCCCTTCGATCGGATGGCGGCACACTCGCATCGAGGTCAGAGCGAGGTCACGCCTTCCATGGTCTTCCCGAAATTCGATCCGGCGCGGCCAATCGCGGTCATCGGCTGCGGCGTCATGGGCGCCAAGGTCGCCTGGGCCTGCGCGCGCATCGGCATCAAGACCCGCGCCTTCGACACCTCAGGCCCGGTACTGGAGGCGGCGCTCGGCGCCATTCACGGCTGGAGCGAGGGCGAAGAGCGCCGGCTTCTGGCCGAGAGCCTGTCGTTCACGACCGATCTCGGCCGCGCGCTCGACGGTGCCCAGCTCGCCTTCGAGAACGTGCCGGAGGACCTCGCGCTCAAGCAGAAGGTCCACGCCGATATCGGCCGGCGCCTGGGCGCCGACGCCTATATGGGCTCCAACACCTCGTCGCTGCTGTGCACGCCGCTGGCCGACGCATCCGGCCGGCCGGAGAGCTTCTTCAACATGAACTTCACAGACCCCCGCTCCCAGGGGCTGGTCGAGATTATGGGAGGATCGAAGACCGCGCCCGAGACCATCGCCTTCGCGCTCGATTGGGCAAATGCGATCGACATGATCCCGATCCTGACCCGAGCCGAGCAGATGGGCTATTCCTTCAATCGCCTCTGGCGGGCGATCAAGAAGGAGGTGCTGCAGCAATGGGGACGCGGCGCCGGCACGCCCGAGGACATCGACCGCGCCTGGATGCTCACCTTCGGCATGTCCTACGGCCCGTTCGGGCTGATGGACCAGGTGGGCCTCGCGACCATCCTCAAGATCGAGGAGCGCTACTTCGAGGCGTCGGGTGACGAGGCCGACCGGCCGCCCAAGGCGCTCTACGACAAGGTCGCGCGCGGCGAACTCGGCGTCGCGACCGGCAAGGGCTTCTACAGCTATCCGGAGCCGGCCTACGAGCGGCCGGGATGGCTGAAGGGCGGGAGCTGAACGCCTCCCGCCCCTCCCGACTCGACGCCTGGGGCTTACTTCTTGCCGGCAGGCTTGCCCTTCGGCGCCTGGAACACCGGCGTCGCCGCCGCGGCCTTGACCTTGTTCTGCTTCGGCTTCTTCGCTTCGCGGTTGCTGCGCTGCTGGCCTTTGGCCATGTCGGTCTCCCCTGATGGGCTTCGCGTGGGTGCGAAGCGTGACGTCAGCAGGAGTTATAGGCGCTCGCGCGTCGCGCGTCCGGTATTACGCGAGGCCGTGATGCCGGCGGGCGGTCAGGCAGGCATCGTCTCCCGGCATGCACGCACGGCAGACCTCGGGCCGCACGTCATAAATGCTGCACGACGTGGAAACACCGATCTCGCCGGCCAAGGCGGAGCAACGGTCACCGTCGCAGCGCATCCGCCCGGCCGCCTCGTCGAGCAGCTTGGACGGAATGCGGGCGATCGCCTCGTCGTCTTCGAGGGTCAGCCGCGGCCATTCGCGCGAATAGGCGCAACAGGCGCCGCAGGTCCGGCAATCCGGAACCGCGGAATCGCCTGTCGCCGCGGCGACCACTACTTCTTCTTCTGGGCCTTGGCGGCCTTGCGCGCGGCGTAGCGCGCGTCGCGGGCGGCCTTCTGGCGTGCCTCCTCGGCTTCCTTCTCGGCCGCTTCCCTGGCCCAGCGCGCCTCTTCCTCGGCCTTGGCCTCGGCCGCCTTGCGGGCGGCTTCCGCCTCCTTGGCCGCTCGACGCTCGGCCTCGCGCGTCTCGCGTGCCGCGGCGATCGCCTCGCGCTCGGCCCGCCGGGCGGCGACTTCGGGATCGTCCGCCTTCGGCTGCGCCTTGAACTTCTCCAAGGCCTTCTTCTTCGCCTCGTTCGCCGTCTTCAGCCGCTCGCTGAAGGTGTCCTGTCTGTATCCGCTCATGTTTCCTTGATCTCGCGCCGCCACGCGCCGGCGAGGGCGGTCGGTCGGTTGGGGTGGTTATGGGAACGCGGCCGGCTGGCCGCTGTGCGGGGTACATATAAGGGCGAAAAGGCGCCGGAACAATCGCCTCCGACGCCCGCAAACGCCCCGAAATGTTGCCTTGGACCCCCGATAGGCCTAGCTTCGGAGCCGAGTTCGCGATATTTCCGATACGAAACTTCCCTATCTTACGGAGTGGGCGATGCCCGACCAGGCCCCGGCACAGTGGCTCAGCAATTCCCTAATCGTCTCGAAGTACCGGGAAAAGACCCCGGGCTCGGAGAAGCTGGCCCGGCAGG
>CAZDGR010000094.1:0-12262 GCA_964504845.1 uncultured Rhizobium sp.
ACCGCTCGTTCTTCTGGCATGGCGGCACCGGCGTCGTGCTCAAGGGCCTCGACCGGGTGCTGGATGCGACGATGCGGCATCCGGAATGGATGCTCGACATCGTCGGGTATCCCTACACCGAGTCCGACTTCGACGAGCTCTACAGGATCGAGTTCTACGAGACGCCGTCGATCCGCCTCCATGGCGGCATGCCGACCAATACCCGGAGCTTCCGCGCCGCTACCGCACGCTGCTTCGCCTTCGTCTCGCCGGCGGCGTCGGAGGCGACCTCGATCGCCGCTGTCACCTGCCTGGAGCTCGGCCTGTATCCGATCGTCAGCCGCGACGTCGGCGTCGACCTGCCGGATGGCTGCGGCATCGTGCTGGAGACCTGCGAGGTCGACGAGATCGAACAGGCGATGGCGCGGGCGCTGGCGCTGGCGCCGGATGAGCTGGCGCGCCAGACGCTTGCCTGCCAGCGCCATGCGCTGGAGACCTACAGCCGCGAGGGCTATGCGCGCCGGCTTCGCGCCTACCTGAAGGAGTGGCTCGGCTAGGCAAGTCCGGCGCGGACCAGGTCGGCGGCCTTCTCGCCGATCATGATCGCCGCGGCATTGGTGTTGCCCGAGACCAGGGTCGGCATGATCGAGGCGTCGGCGACGCGAAGGCCCGGCACGCCGCGCACCCGAAGCTCGGCATCGACCACGGCCAGCCGATCGCCGTCTGGGCCCATCTTGCATGTGCCGACGGGGTGATAGATCGTCCCGCCCTTGGCGCGGCAGTAGTCCAGGATCTCGTCGTCGGTCGTCACGCCGGCGCCGGGCGCGTACTCGGCGCCGGTGAAAGCCCGCATCGCCGGCATCTCGCCTATGTGGCGCGCGATGCGCACCCCGGCGACGATCGCCCGCCGGTCGGTCTCGGCCGACAGGTAGTTCGGCTGGATCGCCGGGTGATGGCGCGGGTTGTCGGTCTTGAGCCGGATCCAGCCGCGGCTCTCGGGGCGCGACTGGTTGACCGTGTTGTTGAAGCCCGGCCAGTCGTGGATGAGGATCGAGTTGCCGTCGGCCGAGCGCTCGAAGCTGACCGGCATGAAGTGGTACTGAAGGTCGGCGGTCGCGACCTCGGGCCGGCTCTTGCAGAAAAGTCCGACCTCGCCGGCGCCGATGGTCGCAGCACCCGAGCGCTTGAACAGCCACTCCATGCCGACCTGGGCCTGGCGCCAGAGGCTGTGGCGCGTCTCGTTGTGGGTGATCGGCTGAGGGCAGCGCCAGATCACCCGGATCTGGTAGTGGTCCTGCAGGTTCTCGCCGACGCCGGGGAGATCGCGAGCGACCGCGATGCCATGCTCCTGCAGATGCGCTGCAGGACCGATGCCGGAGAGCTGGAGGAGCTGCGGTGAGTTGATCGCGCCGCCGGCCAGCACGACCTCGCGGGCGCGGACCTCTTCGGGGATGCCGTGATGCAGATAGGCGACGCCGACGGCGCGGCCGTTCTCGATCAGCACCTTCGTCGCCAGCGCGTCGGTCTCGACATGCAGGTTCGGGCGGCGCTTCGCCGGGACGAGATAGGCGTTCGCCGCGCTCGATCTCACGCCGTTCCGGCTGGTGAGCTGGTAGTAGCCCACGCCTTCCTGGCTCGGCCCGTTGAAATCGGGATTGGCCGGATAGCCCGCTTCGACCGCCGCCTTGATGAACGCCTCGCAGAGCGGGTGCTTCATCCTCAAGTCGGAGACGCCGAGCGGCCCGCCGACGCCATGAAGCTCGCTCTCGCCGCGCTCCTGATGCTCGGCGCGCCTGAAGTAGGGCAGGAGATCGGCGAAGGACCAGCCGGCATTGCCGAGCTGGCGCCAGTGATCGTAGTCCTCGGCCTGGCCGCGGATATAGATGAGCCCGTTGATCGACGACGAGCCGCCCAGCACCTTGCCTCTGGGCCAGACGATCGAGCGGCCGTTGATGCCCTTGTCCGGCTCGGTCTCGAAGCCCCAGGAAAGCGGCGAGAGGATATTGCGGAAGTAGCCGACCGGGAGATGGATCCAGGGATCGGTGTCGCGCGGGCCGGCTTCGAGCAGAACGACGCGGAGCTTCGGATCCTCGCTGAGCCTTCCCGCCAGCGCGCAGCCGGCCGAGCCGCCGCCGACGATGACGACGTCGGTCTCGATCATGCCGGGCGGCGCTTCAGGATGTGGATGCAGCTCATCGTCAGCACGGTCTCGTCGGCCTGGGTGACGAAAGCATACTTGATGCGCACCGTGCCGCGGTCGCTCTTGGACGAGGACGGCTTGGTCTCGACCACCTCGCCCTTCACGCGGAGCGTGTCGCCCGGCCGCACTGGCCGTGTCCAGCGGAGCTCGTCCAGGCCGGGCGAGCCCATCGAGCCGCCCTTGAGCACGCCGAGGTCGAGCACCTGGCGGAACCCGAGCGCGAGGGTCTGGAACCCCGATGCGATCAGGCCGCCGAACGGCCCGGCCTTCGCCGCGGTCACGTCGATGTGGAAGGGCTGCGGGTCGTAGACGAGCGCGAAGTCGAGGATCATCGACTCGGTGATCGTGACGCCGCCGGTGGTGAAGCTGTCGCCGGACTTGAAGTCCTCGAAGAAGCGGTCGGTCATGGACGGCCCTTGAGCGAGGTGCCGTGCTGCACACCGGGCCGGTTGGCGATGGCCGCGAACCAGCGCTGCAGGTTCGCGAGATCGGGGAAGGTGCGATTGAGCGCGGTCTTCAGCCGCCAGACATTGCAGTAGAGCGCGATGTCGGCGATCGAGAAGTCGCCGGCGATCCACTCGGCATTGGCAAGCTTGCCGTCAAGGCGGGTCAGAGCCGCGCGGATGCGGGCATCGAAGTCGGCGATGACCTCTGCCGGCACCTTTCCGGGGAAATCGTCCTCGATGTGGAAGAGCCCGTTGAACGGCGCGTAGACGTCGGTCATCGCGGTCGCCAGCGCTTCGAACACACGGGCGCGCGGGCCGGCGCCGGCCGGCAGCATCTTGCCGCTCTTCTCGGCGACGTAGATCAGGATCGCCATCGACTCGATCAGCGTCAGCGGCCCGTCGGCGGCGTCGTTGTCCACGATCACGGGGATCTGGCCGGCCGGGTTCATCTTCAGGAACTTCGGCGTCTTCTGGTCGCCCTTCGAGAGGTCGATCTTGTGGATGGTGTGGCGGAGCCCGGACTCGGCCAGCGCGATCGCTGCGCGCATGCCGTTGCTGGTCGCCGCCGTGTATGCGTCGATCATCGAAGCGCCTCCGCCACTGCCTTGCCGAGATCCACCGTCGTCGCCTGGCCGCCGATATCGCGCGTGCGCGGGCCGCCGCCGCCGAGCACGTCCTCGATCGCCCGCACGATCGCGTCCGCCGCGTCCTTGTGCCCGAGATGCTCCAGCATCATCGCGCCCGACCAGATCTGGCCGATCGGGTTGGCGATGCCCTTGCCGGCGATATCGGGCGCCGAGCCGTGCACCGGCTCGAACATCGAGGGGTGCTTTCGCTCGGGATTGAGGTTCGCCGACGGCGCGATGCCGATCGAGCCAGCGACCGCCGGGCCGAGATCCGAGAGGATGTCGCCGAACAGGTTGGAACCGACGACGACGTCGAACCAGTCGGGGTGCAGCACGAAATTCGCGGTCAGGATGTCGACGTGGAACTGGTCCCAGGTCACGCCGGGGTATTCCTTGGCGACCTCTTTCACGCGCTCGTCCCAGTACGGCATGGTGTGGATGATGCCGTTGGACTTGGTCGCCGAGGAGACCTTCTTCCGCTTCCGCGTCTTGGCGAGGTCGAAGGCGTAGCGGAGCACGCGGTCGACGCCGACGCGGGTGAATGTGGACTGCTGCACCGCCATCTCGCGGTCGGTGCCCTGGAACAGGCGGCCGCCGATCTCGGAATACTCGCCTTCGTTGTTCTCGCGGACGACCCAGAAGTCGATCTCCTCCGGCTTCCGGTTGGCGAGCGGGCAGGGGATGCCCTTCATCATGCGCACCGGGCGAAGGTTGATGTACTGCTCGAACTGGCGGCGGATCGGGATCAGCAGGCCCCAGAGCGAGATGTGGTCGGGCACGCCCGGGAAGCCCACGGCGCCAAGGAAGACCGACTCCGACTGGCGGAGGCGATCGATGCCGTCCTCGGGCATCATCTTCCCGGTCTTCTTGTAGGTCTCGCAGCTCCAGTCGTAGTGGTCGAAGGAGAAGTCGAGGTTGTACTTGCGCGCCGCCGCGTCGAGCACGCGGAGTCCCTCGGGCATCACTTCCTTGCCGATGCCGTCGCCGGGGACGACCGCGATCCTGTGCTTAGCCATGAAAGTCTCGTTTCGCTCCTGGAGGAATGGCCTGGGCCGGGCAGCCGCGGGCGGCGGATGCTGGCAGACGGGAAGGTGGCTGTCACTCTAGCGGTCGACGGTCCTTCCTCGCAATCGATCGGAAGGGTTCGTCATGCTCGAGCAGTTCTCGCTCAAAGGCCGTGTGGCGCTGGTGACCGGGTCTTCCCAGGGGCTCGGATGGGCCATGGCCGAGGCTCTGGCCGGGGCCGGCGCACACATCGTGCTGAATGCCCGCAATGCGGAGAAGTGCGCCGAGCGGAAGAAGGACCTGGAGGCGAAGGGGTACACGGCCTCTGTCCAGGCCTTCGACGTGACGGACCTGAATGCGATCAACAAGGCGGTCGCCGCGATCGACAAGGAGCACGGCCGGCTTGACATCCTGGTCAACAATGCCGGCATCGTGACCCGCAACCTGCTGCACGACGTGACCGAGGAGCAGTGGTCGTCGGTGATGGATACCGACCTGACTGCCTGTTTCCGCCTCGCGCGCGAGGCGTCCAAGGTGATGGCCCGCAACAAGTGGGGCCGCATCATCAACATCTCATCGGTGATGGGCCTGATCGCGCGGCCCTCGATCGCGCCCTATGTCGCCTCGAAGGCCGGCGTGCACGGGCTCACCCGCGCGCTCGCGGTCGAGCTGGCCTCCAAGGGCATCACCTGCAACTGCATCGGTCCCGGCTTCTATCCGGGCGCGCAGAACGAGGTCGTCCGACGCGACAAGACCTTCTACGACTGGGTCTCGAACCGCGCCCCCTTGGGGCGCTGGGGCGATCCGGCCGAGCTCGGCGGCGCCGTCGTCTATTTCGCCTCGCCCGCGTCGTCGTTCTGCACCGGCCAGGTGCTGATGGTCGATGGCGGCATGACGATCGCGCTCTGATGGCCAGATATCGTATCGGCCTGTCGAGCGACATATTGGGGCCGGACGGCAAGCCGACCTTCGATCCTGTCGCGCTCGAGATCCTCGACGATCCGCTGCTGGAGTGGGAGTGGTTCGGCGACGGCCATGGTCCGGTGACGGCCGACGACGTCGCGCGCTTCGACGGCATCTGCCTCGGCGCGCCGGAGCTTCCAGGATCCTCGCTCGGCCGGCCGGATGCCCGCCTCAAGCTCGTCGCCCGTTTCGGTGTCGGCCTCGACCATTGCGACGTGCCGGCAATCACCAAGGCCGGCATCCTGATAACCAACAATCCCGAGGGCGTGCGCCGATCGGTCGCCTCAAGCGCCTTCGCCTTCATCCTGGCGCTCGCGCATCGCATCCCGACCATGGACCGGCTGGTCCGGACCGGACGCTGGGGCGACAGGATGCATCACCTCGGCACCGGCCTCGGCGGCAAGACGCTCGGGCTGATCGGCGCCGGGAACACCGGGCGCGAGCTCCTGCGCCTGATCCAGCCCTTCGGCATGACGCATGTCGTGTCCGATCCCTATGCGAAGGCGGAGGACTTGGCGCCGCTGGGCGCCGCGCTCAAGGACCTCGACACGGTGGTGTCGACCGCCGACTTCCTGGCGATCATGTGCCCGCTCGACGAGACCACGCGCGGGATGATCGATGCGCGCCGTTTCGGGCTCATGAAGCGCTCGGTCTTCCTGGTCAACATGGCGCGCGGGCCGATCGTCGACGAGAAGGCGCTCTACCTGGCGCTCAAGGACCGCCGCATCGCGGGCGCGGCGACCGACGTGTTCGAGCAGGAGCCGACGCCCATCGACAATCCGCTCTTGGCCCTCGACAACATCATCATGGCGCCGCATGCGATGACCTACACCGACGAGGGACTGCGGATGCTGGCGGAAGGCGGCTTCAAGTCGGCGCGGGCCTTCTTCAACCGCCAGATGCCCTATCGTGTCTGCAATCCCGAGGTCCTGAGGACGCCGGCCCTCAGAACCTGGTTCGGCGCTTAGGCGCTGTCGCGCCCGCGCTGGAGCGCCTGCTCGACCGTCTGCTTCAGGATGTCGGCGAGGCCGTCGGCGCGGAACGGCTTGGCGATGAAGGCGAAGCCCTCCTTCGACACGTCGGCGGCCGCCTGGCTGTAGCCGCTGGCGAGCAGGATCGGCATGCGCGGGAAGTGCTGGCGGACCTTGCGGCCGAACTCCAGGCCGCTGATCCCGTTCGGCATCACGATATCGGAGAACACCAGCACGAAGCGCCCGCCGCCGAGCAGGAGCGCCAGCGCGGTCCGGGCCTCGCGCACGTGGTGGGTCTCGTATCCCAGCATCGATAGGATCTTGGTGGTGATCGCGGCGACGTCGTCGTCGTCCTCGACCAGGAGGACGGTGCCGCGGCCGACCAGCTTGGTGGATGGCCCGAACGGCGCGTCGTCGGCCAGCGGCGTCGGCGAGCGCGGCAGGTAGAGGGTGACCGAGGTGCCGCCGCCCAGCACGCTGGAGATGGTGGCGAGTCCGCCGGCCTGGCGGGCGAAGCCGTAGACCTGGCTCAAGCCTAGGCCGGTGCCCTTGCCGACTTCCTTTGTGGTGAAGAACGGCTCGAACACCTGGGTCAGGACGTCGGGCGCGATGCCGATGCCGGTGTCGGCGACCGTGATGGAGACGAATTCTCCGTTGAGCGTGGTGCCGTGACCGTCGGCGATCTCGCCGCTGACGTTCTGGCCGTCGATCCGGACGAGGCCGCCCGACGGCATCGCGTCGCGCGCGTTGACGCAGAGGTTCATCAGCGCCATCTCGAGATCGCCGGTGTCGCAGAACACCGGCCAGAGATCGGAATCCATCGCCACGACCATGCGGATGTCGCCGCGGAGCGACTGGCGCAGCAGCTCGTCGATGTCGCCGGCCCGCCGTCTCAGGTCGATCACCTCCGGCTTCACCGCTTGGCGGCGCGAGAAGGTCATGAGCTGCCGGATCAGCCGGGCGCCGCGTTCGGCCGCCTGCTCGATCGCCTTGGCCGACCTGGCTTCGGGCCCGCTCGTACTGTCCTGCAGGACCTCGGCGTGGCCCTGGATGACGGTCAGCAGGTTGTTGAAGTCGTGGGCGACGCCGCCGGCGAGCCGCCCGACCGCCTCCAACTTCTGCGCCTCGCGGCGCTCGTCCTGGGCCTTGATGCGCGCGGCGGTCTCGGCTTCGAGCTTCTGGGTGCGCTCCTGCACCTTCGCTTCGAGCGTCTCGTTGAGCTGGCGGAGGCTGTCCTCGCTTCGCTTGAGCGCGCGGTTCGTCGCCTCCAGGTCGATTGCCCGCGTCTCCGCGGCCACACGCTCGGCTTCGAGCGATCGCGCGAGCCGGGCATAGAGCGCGCGGGTCTCCAGCAGCAGCACCAGCAGCACGAAGCTCGCCGCCATCAGGCCGTAGGCGCGGCCGGCATAGAATCCCAGATCGAAGCGGCCGGCGTTCAGCACGGCGCTGAGCGCCACGTCGAATATCCAGGCGCACATCGTGACCATCAGCCAGAGGTCGAGCACCGAGTGCGGCCGCTTGAACCAGACCGCCGCCAGCGCCACGAGGCTGAGCACCCAGACCGAGGAGACGACGACGACCATCGCCGGCGTGTAGTGATTGCCCTGCATGATCGCGGGCAGGAGGTCGCCGCCCGCGGTCGCCAGTGCCGTCAACGCGAGAACGGCCATGAGGACGCCGGAGATGGTGCTCAAGACCGCCATCTTGCCCGAGCCGGCGAAGCGATCGCCTTCGCGCCGCTTCAGCAGCGCATAGGCCAGGACCATCAGCGGAAGGCCCGCATGCCAGTACATGTAGAGCCACGCTGTCGTCTGCGGGCCGGCGCCGAGCAGGCCGGTCGGCACGAACAGGCCGGGGAAGCTCAAGGTATGCGGGATGACGACCAGCGCGGTGAACAGATATCCCGCGGCGAGCGCCAGGATCGCGCGGGAGCGCAGGATCGACGCCTGCCCGAACAGGAGGACGGCGGTGATCAGCTCATTGAGCGCGAGCGCTGCCTGGTAGAGCGGAATGAACGCGGGAATCGCCGCGAGCTGCATGGTCGCGAAGGGCGCGATCGCGGCGAAGGCGATGAACGACGCGAGCACCACGGCGATGGCAAGAAGGCGTTGCCGGTCGGACGGCGGCAGCAGCGAGAGGAAGACCCGCTCAGGAGCCCCCGTCGGAAGAGTGGACGTGACGTCGCTGACCGACATGGTTAATGGTTAATGCATTGATTTTGCTGAAAGGCACTATTCGCCGGATCGATATGGGATGCAATGCTCTTCGCGTGAAGAGCCTAAGACATGGGCTCCGCTTTTGGCCTCGGATCCTCCGGCAGAGCGACTACGTCCTGGTTGTCCGTGGGCGGCAGCGCGATGCGGCCTGCTTGCCAGTCCGCCTTTGCCTGCTCGATCCGCTCCTTGCGCGAGGAGACGAAGTTCCACCAGATGTGACGGGGCCCCAGCGGCTCGCCACCGAGAAGCATCAGGCGCGAGGGCTCCAACGCGCGGATCGTGGGAGTCTCGCCGGCGGCGAAGACCAGCATCTGGCCCGCCTCGTGGTCGTGCCCGTCGACATTGACCCTGCCGCTCGCAACATAGGCGGCACGCTCCGGATAGCCGGCTGGAAGCGGCGCGTTGCCGCCGGCGGTTAGAACGACATCGAGATAGAACAGAGGCGATGCGATCTTCGCCGGGCTCGTCGCGCCGAAAGCGGATCCCGCGATCAGGCGCGCCTTGAATCCGGCGTCCTCGATCAGCGGCAGCTCGGCGGCGCCGTAGTGCTTGAAGTCGGGCGCGCTCTCTTCCTGGGATTCCGGCAGTGCCACCCAGGCCTGGATGCCGTCGATGCGTCCGCCGTCGCGGCGCATGCCGTCGAAGCGCTCCGAATGGCTGATGCCGCTTCCGGCGGTCATCCAGTTGAGCTCGCCGGGCCGGATCACCTGGGCGACGCCGAGGCTGTCGCGATGGGTGATCTCGCCGTTGAACAGGTACGTCACCGTCGACAGCCCGATATGCGGATGCGGGCGCACGTCGGTCGATTGCGGGACGTCGGCTGGCAGGTCGACCGGGCCCATGTGGTCGAGGAAGACGAACGGCCCGACCATCCTCCGCTTCGCGAACGGCAATACCCGCCCGACCTCGAAGCCTCCGAGGCTTCGCCGCCGGGCGGGGATCACCATCTCCATGGCCTTAGGCCGCGTCGACCAGGACGACCTCCGCGTCGTCCAGCGCCTTCACCTTCAGCACCGCGACGTCGGCGATCGCGGCCCCGTCGCGCGCGTCGATGCGCATGCCATTGACCTCGACCGAGCCCTTGGCCGGCACCAGGTAGCCGTGACGCTCGGCGCCGATCGTATACTCGGTCGACTCGCCGGCCTTCAGCGTCGCGCCCAGCACGCGGGCGTCGGTGCGGATCGGTAGCGCGTCGGTGTCGCCCTCCTTGCCGCTCGCCAACGTGACGAAGCGTCCGGCGCGATCGCCCTTGGGGAAGGGCTTCGCACCCCAGGTCGGCTTGCCGCCGCGCTTGTCCGGGATGATCCAGATCTGGAAGATCTTGGTCGTCTCGGGCTCGAGGTTGTACTCGGCGTGCCGGATGCCGGTGCCGGCCGACATCACCTGGACGTCGCCGGCCTCGGTGCGGCCCTTGTTGCCGAGGCTGTCCTCGTGCGTGATCGCGCCTTCGCGGACATAGGTGATGATCTCCATGTCCGCATGCGGGTGCGGCGGGAAGCCGGAGTTGGCGGCGATCTCGTCGTCGTTCCAGACCCGGAGCGCGCCCCAGTGGACGCGGTTCGGATCACGGTAGTCGGCGAACGAGAAGTGATGCTTGGCCTTGAGCCAGCCATGGTCGGCGCCGCCGAGATCCTTGAATGTCCTGCGTTCGATCATTTTCATCTCCTGGCGCCGGATGGGGCGCCGCTTTCACGGAGAAGATGGGGCGGCTCATCGGCTCAGAAAAGAGAACGACCGGGAATTCATTGTTGCCGCAGCAGCAACAATATCCTTACTCGGCGAGCGCGATGTTGACCCGGCGGTTGTGCTTGCCCTTGTTCTCGATCTTCACGACCTGGAGCCTGCCGATCTCGGCGGTGTGCGCCACGTGCGTGCCGCCGCAGGCCTGGAGGTCGACGCCGGGGATCTCGAGCAGGCGGACGCGGCCGGCGCCACGCGGCGGCTTCACCGACATGGTCTTCACCAGGTCGGGGCGCTGGTCCATCTCCTCGTCGGTGATCCATTGCGTCCCGGTCTTGTGGTCGGCGGCCACCAGCGCGTTGATCTTCTGCTCGATGGCGTCCTTGTCGAGCGCGGTGTCGGGCAGGTCGAAGTCGAGCCGGCCCTTGCCGTCGCCGATCTGGCCGCCGGTGACGGAGCCCACGATCACCGCCGAGAGCAGGTGAAGTGCCGTGTGCACGCGCATGTGCCGGTGGCGTCGGTCCCAGTCGATCGCCGCGATGACCTTGGATCCCATCTCGGCCTTCGGCTGGTCGGGAGCCGGCACATGGATGATCTCGCCGGCCTCGGGGCCTTTGCGGGTATCCGCGATCCTGATCGCTTGGCCGTTGCCGAGCGTGATCGTGCCGGTGTCGCCGGGCTGGCCGCCGCCCATCGGGTAGAAGTTCGTGCGGTCGAGCCGGATGCCGAGCTCGTCGACCTTGGTGACCGTCGCCTCGCAGGATTTCAGGTAGGCGTCGGTGCGGAACAGTTCCTCGGTCATGACGGGTCCTTTAAGTCTCGAAGGCAGCGGCCGGCGTGTGCCGGCAGGTGTGAATGTGATTGAGCGGGCTGGCGCCGCGGCCGAACTCCGGCGCGGTCAGGATCGCCTCGTCGACATAGTCTCGCCCGCGCCGGACGGCCGCCGCAAGCGGCAGTCCCTGGGCGAGGCCGGCGCCGATCGCCGCCGCCAGCGACATGCCGCGGCCGCGCACCGGCCGGTCGGTGCCGCGCTTCGGCGGAAAGACCGAGAGCGTGGCGCCGTCGGCCAGCACGTCGCCAAGGGCCGAGGTCACGAACGCGGCCCGGCCGGGCCGGGAGAGGCGCGTCGCCGACTGCTTCTGCATGTCGATGTCTGGAGACTCCTCAGCCGCGATCGCGATCCGCGCCAGGCGCGAGAGTTCCGCCATCGCCGGCTCGACGAGATCGAGCACGACCGGGACGCCGCGCGCCTCGCCGTCGAGCACGTCGGCGACCGCCTCGACCGTCGCCGGATCAGCGAGTCCGCCGACCACGAGCACGTCGGTGCCGATGTCGGCGAGCACGGCCCGCATCTGGGCCGCGACCGCGACCGGCGGGATCCTCTGCTCGACCTCCTCGGCGATCACCGATACCACCGTGGCGCAGGCGAAGGCGCCGAGCGCGCTGATCGACTTGATCGCGGCCTGGATGCCGGTGGCGCCGCTCGCATCCGAGACCCCGACGACCAGCACGCGGCCCGCCGTCCGGGTCGGCGGCGTGAGCTCGGTCATCCGGCGGCAGCGCGCTCGACCGCGGCGACCACCTCGGCGACCGCCGCCTTGACCTCGCCCTCGTCCTCGCCCTGCGCCATCACGCGGATCAGGGGCTCGGTGCCGGACTTGCGGACGACGAGCCGGCCGCGGGCACCCAGCTTCGCCTCGACGGTCTTGATCGTCGCCTTCACCGTGTCGGTGTCGAGCGGCTTCACCGATCCGGAGAAGCGGACGTTCTTCAGCACCTGCGGGGCGGGCGCGAAGACGCGGAGCGCCTCGCTCGCCTTCTTGCCGTCCTGGGTCAGCACGGAAAGTACCTGCAGGGCCGCGACCAGGCCGTCGCCAGTCGTCGCGTAGTCGGTCATCACCAGGTGGCCCGACTGCTCGCCGCCGAGGTTGTGGCCGTTGGAACGCATGTGCTCGACGACGTAGCGGTCGCCGACCTTGGTGCGCACGAGATCGAGCCCGAGACTCTTCAGGTGACGCTCGAGACCGAAGTTCGACATCAGCGTCGCGACCACGCCGCCTCCGCGGAGCTGGCCGCCCTTGGCCCAGGACCCGGCGATCAGCGCCAGGATCTGGTCGCCGTCGATCACCTGGCCCTTCTCGTCGACGACGATCAGCCGGTCGGCGTCGCCGTCGAG